>JAGCDF010000051.1 GCA_017651225.1 Bacteroidales bacterium | reverse complement strand
CTACCTTCGCAGCCACGGCCGGTGCCAAGAGCAGGGTCAAGTGCATCCGCATGGAGAAATCCCCGAAGACCGGCGCTTACGTTTTCACCGAGCAGCTCGTCGAGGCCGAGAAGGCCAAGGATTATTTCGCCAGCAAGAAATAATTTTCTCCTCTATACTGATAAAGAGGGGTTCCGCCATCGCGGGACCCCTCTTTATTTGCATAATAATTGTTATCTTTGTAAGCTATGGCATTAAGTTTCTTTCAACGGATTTCAAGGGCCGTGATCGGCAAGTCGCGGGTCGACGACGACACGCTCGACGCGATCGAGGAGGCCCTGGTAGAGTCGGACATGGGCGTTGAGACGACCCTGAAGGTCATCGATGCCCTGGAGGAGCGCGTCGAGCGCGACAAGTTCATGTCGTTCGACGAGCTGGTGGGGCTGCTCCGCGAGGAGATCGGGGCCCTGGTGGGGGAGAGCGTGGCGCCGTTCGACTTCAGCAAGAAACCCTACGTCATCCTCGTGGTGGGCGTGAACGGCGTCGGCAAGACGACGACCATCGGCAAGCTCGCCGCCATGCTCAAGGCCCAGGGCAAGAAGGTCCTCCTCGGCGCCGCGGACACCTTCCGCGCGGCGGCGGTGGACCAGCTGACCATCTGGGCGGAGCGCGCCGGCGTCGATATCGTCAAGCAGGCCATGGGCTCCGACCCCGCCTCCGTGGCGTACGACACCGTCCAGGCGGCGGTGGCGCGCGGCGCCGACGTCGTGCTGATCGACACGGCCGGCCGCCTGCACAACCGCGTCGACCTGATGAACGAGCTGACCAAGATCCGCAATGTCATCCGCAAGGTGGTCCCCGACGGGCCGCACGACGTGATGCTGATCCTGGATGCCTCCACGGGCCAGAACGCCTTCGCGCAGGCGAAGGAGTTCGCCCGGGCCACGGACATCACCAGCCTGGCCGTCACCAAGCTCGACGGCACCGCCAAGGGCGGCGTGGTCGTGGGCGTGTCCGACCAGTTCCACATCCCGGTGAAGTTCATCGGCGTGGGCGAGGGGATCGACGATTTGAAAGTATTCGACAAGCAGACATTTGTGGAGCAGCTCTTTGCCCCGGAAGATTTGAAATAACAACAGCATATGAAACTCAGTTACAATTGGCTCAAGGAGTATTTGAAGTGTGACCTCACGCCGCAGGAAGTGGCGGACGCGATGACCGCGATCGGCATCGAAGTCGACGGCGTGGAGGAGCAGGAGCAGATTCCCGGCGGACTCGCCGGGGTCGTGGTGGCGAAGGTGCTGACCTGCGAGGCGCACCCGGATTCCGACCACCTGCACGTGACCACCGTGGACGCCGGCAACGGCGAGCCCGTGACGGTGGTCTGCGGCGCGCCCAACGTGGCGGCCGGCCAGAAGGTCCTCTTCGCCCAGCTCGGCACCGTGCTGCCGGGCGACTTCAAGATCAAGAAATCCAAGATCCGCGGCATCGAGTCGTTCGGCATGATCTGCGCTGAGGACGAGCTCGGCATCGGCACGGACCACGCCGGCATCATGGTGCTGCCGGAGGACGCCGTGATCGGCACCCCGGCCAAGGAATACCTGAAGCTCGGCACCGAGGCGGTCATCGAATATGAGATCACGGCCAACCGCATCGACGCGGCCTCCCACTGGGGCGTGGCCCGCGACCTGTACGCCTGGCTCCGCCTGAACGGCCGTCCCTGCGAGCTCGTGAAGCCCTCCGTGGACGCCTTCCGCGAAGGCAAGGGCGAGGGCCTCGAGATCGAGGTGCGCGACGCCGACGGCGCTCCGCGCTACACCGGCATCACCCTGAAGGGGGTGAAGGTCGGCCCGTCGCCGGAATGGCTCCAGAACCGCCTGATGAGCATCGGGCTGCGCCCGATCAACAATATCGTCGACATCTCCAACTTCGTGCTCTTCGAGCTCGGACAGCCCCTCCACACCTTCGACGCCGGCAAGGTCGGCGGCCGCGTGGTGGTGCGCCGCGCCGCGCAGGGCGAGCCCATCCGCACGCTGGACGGCGTGGAGCGCAAGCTCGACGCCCGCGACATGGTGATCGCCGACATGCAGGTACCGATGTGCATCGCGGGCGTGTTCGGCGGTGAGGACAGCGGCGTGACCGAGGCCACCACGGACGTGTTCGTGGAGAGCGCCTGGTTCGATCCCGCCTCCATCCGCCGCACCTCCAAGAGCCTCGGCCTGCAGACCGACGCCTCCTTCCGTTTCGAGCGCGGCGGCGACCCGGAGATGCCTGTCTACGCCCTCAAGCGCGCCGTGCTCCTGATCCAGGAGTGCGCGGGCGGCGAGGTCGCGGGCAAGATCCGCGAGTCCTATCCGAAGCCTTACGAGCGCAAGCGGATCGATCTGGACTACGCCCGCATCGAGCGCTTCGCCGGTCAGGCGATCGGCCACGACACGATCGAGAACATCCTCACCTGGCTGGGCTACGACTTCCTCGAGAAGCGCCCCGGCGGCGCCCTGGTGGCCGCTCCGTCCTACATGGTGGACGTGTACCGCGAGTGCGACGTGGTGGAGGAGATCCTCCGCATCTACGGCTACGACAACATCGCCCTGCCGCACCACATGAAGATGTCTGTGTGCGCCACGCCGAAGCCGGATCCCGAGGCGGTGCGCAACGCCGTCTCCAACTTCCTCGCGGCCAACGGCTTCGTGGAGATCATGAACAATTCCCTGACCAAGGGAGACTACTATACCGGGTTGAAGACCTTCCCGGCCGAGAAGTGCGTCCGCATCGTGAACCCGCTCAGCCAGGATCTCAACGTGATGCGCCAGACGCTCATCCTGGGCGGCCTGGAGGTCATCGCCTACAACCTGAACCGCCAGCTCAGCTCCCTGCGCACCTTCGAGTACGGCAGCGTCTACAGCCGCCTGACCGACAAGCCGGGCGAGACGCTGGAGGGCTACGAGGAGCACACCTGCTTCACGCTGATGCTGACCGGCACGCCGGAGAAATCCTGGCGCGCGGAGGCCGCCAAGAGCGACTACTTCCAGCTGAAGGGCTACCTGGAGCTGCTCCTGCGCCGCTATGGCGCCGACCTGGACCAGCTCTGGACCGAAGCCGCCCCGTCCGACATCTGGGCGGAGGGCCTGGTGTATTCCCTGCCCGGCAAGGGTCCCGTCCTCGCGACGATGGGTACGGTCAACCCCGCGCTCACGCGTAAATTCGGCATCAAGCAGCCGGTGTTCGCGGCTGAGATCAGCTGGCCGGCGCTGTTCGCGCTGGTGAAGCGCGACAAGGTGGCCTTCACCGAGCTGCCGAAGTTCCCGGCCGTGCGCCGCGACCTCGCGCTCCTGCTCGACGAAGGCGTCAGCTACGCAGACCTGCGCGCCGCCGCCTTCAAGCAGGCGAAGAAACTCCTGCGGCAGGTGGGCCTGTTCGACGTGTACCGCGGCGACAAGATTCCGGCGGGCAAGAAGCAGTACGCCCTGAGTTTCCTGATCCAGGATCCCGAGCGGACCCTCACGGACCAGGACACCGAGCGCCTGATGGAGCGCCTGCTGGAGACCTTCAAGAAGGATTTCGGCGCCCAGCTGCGGTAAAACGATGCGTCGGGCGGCTCATATCGCGGTGCTGGCGGTCGTGCTGGCGGGGCTCTGCGCCTGCGGCCATCGCAACCGCATCATCCCCGAGAACAAGCTGGTCCGCATCTACCACGACATGTTCCTGGCCGACCAGTGGGTCCGGGACCATCCGGATTCCCGCTTCGACGTCGACACGACGCTGCTCTTCGATCCGATCTTCCACCGCTACGGCTACACCTTCGAGGATTACGACCGTACGGTCCAGTATTACCTCGACCGCAGCGAGCAGTTCGTCAAGATCCTGAACCGGGTGGAGACGCAGCTGCGCAAGGAAGGGGAGTCCCTCCAGCAGGAGGCGGACCGCCTGACCGCCCGCGAAGTCGAGCTGAGCAAATTCCGCCGCGCGTATCGCCAGAAGGACTTCTCGACGGATTCGCTGCGCTGGGCGGGCATCCAGCCCCTGTGGCCCGTGGACACGCTTCCGGCGCCGGATACGCTGACCGCGCGGGCCGACTCCCTCGCGAAGGCGGATTCGCTGCAGGTGACCTTGCTGCCGGAAACGGAGCTGCCGCGAAAAAAGGCTCCCCGACGTCAGGAACAGATAAAAGAATTAACGGATTAATAACACACAAATAGTTATGGATTATTTAGATAAATACGGCTATAAGCCCGTCGACGCGCAGATTGCTTCGCAGCTGCAGGCGGTGGCGTCCACGCTGGACACCCTGGCCACGCCGGACGTGCTCAAGAAATGCTTTTCCCTGATGGACCTGACCACCTTGAAGTCCCACGACACGGTGGCCTCCGTCAGCAAACTGGTGGACAAGGTGAGCCGCCTCCAGACGGAATATCCCTCCTATCCGCTGCCCGCTTCGGTGTGCGTGTATCCCAACTTCGCGCCCGTCGTGCGCGAGCGCCGCTGCAGCCCGGAGCTGCACGTAACCACGGTCGCGAGCTGCTTCCCCTCCGCGCAGAGCTTCCTGGAGGTGAAGGTCCGCGAGTGCGAGCTGGCCGTGCAGGGCGGCGCCGACGAGGTGGACATCGTCCTGGCACTCAACGCCTTCCTGGCCGGGGACTACGCCGCCGCGTCGGACGAGATTGTGCGGATGAAGCAGGCGATCGACGCCGAGGCCGCCCGTCAGGGCCGCCGCGTCGTGCTCAAGGTCATCCTGGAGACGGGTCTGCTCGGCTCCGCGGAGAACATCGCGCGCGCCTCGTTCCTGGCGATGGAAGCCGGTGCGGACTTCATCAAGACCTCGACCGGCAAGGTGGAAGTCAACGCCACGCCGGAGGCCGCCTGGGTGATGTGCGAGTGCATCAAGGCCTTCTACGCCAAGACGGGCCGCAAGGTCGGCTTCAAGGCCGCGGGCGGCATCTCCAACGACCGCGACGCCCGCTTCTATTACGGCATCGGCGCCACCGTGCTGGGCGAAGACTGGGTCGAGAAGGAGCATTTCCGCTTCGGTGTGAGCCGCCTGGGCAACAGCCTGATGAGCGCTATCGAACAAAAAGAGGTGAAATTCTTTTAATTCGTACATTTCTTACGGGTGGAGCACCCGTGAAAAAAGGCCCTGCACGCTGTTGTGCAGGGCTTTTCGCATCTTAAACGATTAATCGGAAAAGAAATCGGATCGTTCCTGCGACCTTTGCCTGAGACAAAAACTCAGGTTTATGAAAAGGTTGATTCAATTCGTTTTGACGGCCCTCCTGGCCGTCTGTTGCAACGGCGGGGCGCTGGATACGCCCGTCGTAATCCCCGATGATCCGGGGGTGGGCCACGACGAGATCGTCCTGGGCAAGCAGCTGGACGATCCGTATTCGGTGGTGAACATGGAGAAGGCGCTCTCCGCCGTCTATCCGACCAAGGCGTCGCGCGTGCCCGTACCCACGACGCATTACTACGTCCGCTTCCTGCCGCAGAACGACCGGCAGCTCCAGATGCTGGAGAAGCTGGGCATCGAACTGCTGGATCACCCGATGGATTATGAAATCGTGAAGGAAGGCGACTGGTATCACGATCCGTCCGTCCCGGAAGGGGAGATCACCTGGCAGTACGCCGCCGTGCCCAAGGACACATACATGCCGCCCCTCGTCCGCTATGAGATCCTCCACGAATGCTACATTCCCGAAGACAACCAGGAGACCAAGTCCGTCGACGGCATCGACTGGGCGGCGGTGGAGCGGGAATCTTTCCGCCTGACGGGCAACGGCGACATGCTCTACGAACTGTCCCCGACAAAGGGGGACGGCGCGCAGACGCCGGCCGGCCGTATTACTATCGAAGACGCCGACCTGGGCCTGGTGGAGGGCGTGCGCGGCGTGCGCGTGGCCTGCAACATCTTCGTCAAGACGGCGCACGCCTTCACCGACGAGGATGGCCGGTACCGGATGTCGCGCAGCTTCTCCGGGAGACCCCGCTACCGGCTTGTCTTCAAGAATACCAAGGGTTTCTGCATCGGCCTGAACCTCCTGTTGGTGCCGGCCTCCATCTCCTCGCTGGGAAAGGGGGAGGCCTCGGGTATGGACGTGCTGGTGACCCGGGATTCCGACCGCCGGCTCTTCAGCCGCTGCGTAGTCAACAACGCGGGCTTTGACTACTTCAAGCGCTGCTCGGCAGAATCCCCGAGCGTCAAGACGCCGCCGTCCAACCTGCGCCTCTGGCTCTTCCAGGGCCTGGATCTGGGCATCACCGCGATGCTGCAGCAGGGCGTGCTGATCGACAACGGTGAAATCGGCCGGATGCTGGGCCAGTACTCCATCCTGGTCAAACTCTTCCTGCCCGACGCCATCGTGGGCCTCAAGGGGAAGGATACGTATGCCGCCACCTACGCGGAAGCGCTCCACGTCTTCGCCCACGGCAGCCACTTCATGCTGGCCGGGCGCGATTTCTGGGACCATTATGTGCGCTACCTGGCCAAGTCCTACCTGACCTCGGGCTTCACGCTCTACGGCGTGGGTGCGGAGGAGGACCACAGCTATTGCGAAGTGGCGGAGATGTGGGCTTTCTATACCCAGACGGCGCTCTTCAAGGAGCGTTACGGGAACGCGATCGCAACGAACTTCGGGCATGACTGGTGGTTCCACCCGCAGATCTTCGAGATTCTGGCCGAGGACGGCCTGTCCTGGCAGAAGATTTTCCAGGTGCTCGGCTCGGACGTGACCGACCGGGAGATTCTCCAGAAGAAACTCAACAGCTACTATCCGGAGCATAAAAGCACGATCAATAAGACATTTGCGCTATACAACTAGAACTATTGAAAAACCATCGGATGGAATGCGGTCCATACTGCGAAGTTTTTTTTGTCATTCTTACAAAAAGTTGTATCTTTGCAATCCATTCGAGCGCGGGTGGCGAAATGGTAGACGCGCTAGTTTCAGGAGCTAGTGTCAATTGCGACGTGTGAGTTCGACTCTCATCCCGCGCACAAAAAAGACGACCAAACGGTCGTCTTTTTTCGTAGTCTTGCATTAATGCACAATTACCATTAACTTCGCACCCCGAATTATTCGTGCAATATTCACTGATGAAAAAGAAAGCGTTTATCATCGTTTGCTCCGTGCTCGCTGTTTGCATTTTGGGGCTCCTTCTTTCCCGCTATCTCAGCTGGCCTGTTTCCTCAGAGAGAGCCAGTGGTGACGTTTCCAAGGCGGCCCGCTTCTCCCGCGGCACCAAGGTGGTCATGCAGACCCGCGCCCTCCAGTTCGGCGCGCTGGTCGACATGTCGAATGAGGTGGCCGGCGACATCCCCGCCTTTGCCGGGGTCCTGGAGGAGATGAACGCCATCAATGCCGCGCTGGCGGACACCACCCTGCAGAAGGAGAACAAGCTGGCCGACCGCTTTATCGAGACCACCGACAAGTATCTGGAGACGGTCGAGGGCGATGATCGCCTGAAGTTCGTGCGCGACCAGTGGGTGGACTATCAGAAGATGACCGCCGCCCTGGAGGGCGACAACTGACTAGCGTCTTCCCCATGGATAACAAGAAAAGGATTGGCAGATGCCAATCCTTTTCTTGTAGCTCCGAGCAGAATCGAACTGCTATCTAAGGTTTAGGAAACCTCTATTCTATCCGTTGAACTACAGAGCCATCCAATTAAAAAAAGCCGCCATCGGGCGGCCTTTCACAGATTACTCAGCGTTTTTGACAACGATCTGACGGCCTCTGTAGTAGCCACACTCAGGGCAGACGCGGTGATAGATCACGGTCGCGCCGCAGTTGGGGCAGGTGGCGAGGGTCGGAACTGGCGCGAAGTCGTGCGTACGGCGCTTGTCCCGGCGCTGCTTGGAAAGTTTGTGTTTCGGATGTGCCATTGCTTTATCTTTTTAAACTATTATTTACTCAAATACTTCGTAGTCTCCTGGTTGCATTCGCCTTCGGGGTGCACGCGCTGGAGCGGCAGGGAGGTGCAGACGTAGTCAAACACATCCTGCGACAGGTCCAGTTCGCCGCCCTCGGGGGTGTAGGTCTCCTCAAAAGAGGCGTCCACCGGAATGACGAGGTCCTCGAGGCATCTGTCGCAAGCGACAGTCACGCTGCCGGCTATCGTGCAGGCGGCGTCCACGGTCAGCCCGCGGCTGATCACGTCGGCCGTCACTTCCAGATCGGCGTCCAGGATCTCTACGTTCCCGAAAGTTTCAAAGAACTCGGCTCCGGCGTGCCACTTCAGGTGGTTCGTTCCGGGGGCCAGACTTGTCAGTTGAACTACAAAGGGTTGCAAAGTTAGCAATTTTTTTGCGATTAGCAACTAAAATTAATCTTCGTTGTCGCTGTTGCGTTTGCGCGCCAGCGGGTCGAGCAGGATCTTGCGGATGCGCATGAAATGCGGCGTCACTTCCACCAGCTCGTCGTCCTGGATGTACTCCAGCGCCTCCTCGAGGGAGAACTTGATGGCGGGCGGCAGGATGATCTTCTCGTCGGAGCCGGCGGCGCGGACGTTGGTCAGCTTCTTGGTCTTGCAGATGTTGATGTTGAGGTCGCGCTCGCGCGTGTGCTCGCCCACCACCTGGCCGGCGTAGATCTCCTCGCCGGGCTCCACGAAGAAGCGGCCGCGGTCCAGGAGCTTGTTCATCGAATAGGCGATGGCCTGGCCGGTCTCGATGGAGACGAGGGAACCGTTGTTGCGGTGCTCGATCTCGCCCTTGTAGGGCTGGTACTCCTTGAAGCGGTGCGCCACGATGGCCTCGCCCTGGCTGGCGGTCAGCAGGTTGGAGCGCAGGCCGATGAGGCCGCGCGTGGGGATCTCGAATTCAAGCAATGTGCGGTCGCCGCGCGGCTCCATGCGCACCAGCGCGCCCTTGCGGCGCGTGGCAATCTCGATGGCGGCGCCGACGAACTCCTCCGGCACCTCGATGGAGAGGTCCTCGATCGGCTCGCAGCGCTGGCCGCCGATGGTCTTGTCCAGCACCTTCGGCTGGCCGACCTGCAGCTCGAAGCCTTCGCGGCGCATGGTCTCGATCAGGACCGAGAGATGCAGCACGCCGCGGCCGTAAACCACGAAGGAATCGGCCGTCAGACCCGGCTTCACGCGCAGCGCGAGGTTCTTCTCCAGCTCCTTGTCCAGGCGCTCCTTGAGGTGGCGCGAGGTCACGAACTTGCCGTCCTTGCCGAAGAACGGAGAGTTGTTGATGGTGAAGAGCATGCTCATCGTGGGCTCGTCCACGGCGATCGGCTCCAGCGCCTCGGGCTTCTCGAAGTCGGCAATCGTGTCGCCGATCTCGAAGCCGTCGATGCCCACCACGGCACAGATGTCGCCGCACTGGACTTCGTCGACGTTGGCCTTGCCCAGGCCCTCGAAGACCATCAGCTGCTTGACTTTCTGCTTCTGGATCACGTCGTAGCGCTTGCAAAGGCTGATATTCTGGCCGGTCTTGAGCGTGCCGCGGGTGATGCGGCCGACCGCGATGCGGCCCACGTAGGGGCTGTATTCCAGGGAGGAGATGAGCAGCTGCGGCGTGCCCTCGACCACCGGCGGGGCCGGGATCACTTCGAGGATCGTGTCGAGCAGCGGGGTGATGTCGGTCGTGGGCTTCTTCCAGTCGAGCGACATCCAGCCCTGCTTGGCGGAGCCGTAGACGGTTACGAAGTCGAGCTGCTCCTCGGTGGCGTTGAGGTTGAACATCAGGTCGAAGACCTCCTCCTGCACCTCGTCGGGGCGGCAGTTGGGCTTGTCCACCTTGTTGATCACGACGATGGGCTTCTTGCCCATCTGGATGGCCTTCTGCAGCACGAAACGCGTCTGGGGCATGCAGCCCTCGAAGGCGTCGACGAGCAGCAGCACGCCGTCGGCCATGTTGAGCACGCGCTCCACTTCGCCGCCGAAGTCGCTGTGGCCCGGGGTGTCGATAATATTGATCTTGACCCCCTTATAGATGACGGAGACGTTCTTGGCGAGGATGGTGATGCCGCGCTCGCGCTCCAGGTCGTTGTTGTCCAGGATCAGCTGGCCCAGGTTCTCCGGCTGACGCACCAGGTTGGCCTGGTAAATCATCCGGTCCACCAGCGTCGTCTTGCCGTGGTCGACGTGGGCGATGATCGCTATGTTTCTGATTTCTTGCATATTCTGTAACTGTACTATTCCGCTGGTATATAAAATCGTGCAAAGTTAGGGATTTCCTCGGAAAATCATAATTCAAATTATTAGTATATTTGCAAGTTATGTGCAAAAAAGGCATCATAGCCCTGCTGGCGGCCCTGCCGCTGCTCTTCGCCTGCGGCCATCCGTCCCCGAATACGGGGGATACGCGCCGCGTTCCGGAGCTGCTTGCCGCCGTCCCTTCGGACGCGCTGGCGGTGATCTGCTATGACCGCCTGGAAGAGGGCCTGCCGCTGCTGGACTCGACGAATGTCCTGCGCCAGCTGAATCTGACCGCCTTCAAGCAATCCCCGATGGCGCTCTCGCTGTGCTACAACGGCTCGCTCGTGCCCGTGCTCGCCCTGGATGCGGGCCGCGCCGAGGCCGACTCCACGTCGGCCGTGAGCACGCTCCTCGCCCAGGCTTCGAACCTGAAACTGCAGGCGCAGTACATCCGCCCCGACGCGGAAGCGAAGCGGCGCGGCCTCGTGCTCATCACCCCTTCCGACGCCCAGCTGACCGCCGTCCGGCGGCACCTGACCGAGCATACTTCCATCCTCGACGCGCCCGGATTCCGCCCGGCCCTCGCGGCCGCCGCGGGGCGGGACTTTGTCGCCTTCCGCGGCGGCGGAGCCCCCGAGCGCCTGGCGCCGAAGGGCTGGCTGCAAGACTTCTTCCCCCGCCGGGCGCTGACCCGCTTCCTGGGCAGCGTGGCCGACTGGACCGTGCTCACACCCGCAGCGGACGGCTTCGACGTCACGCCCGTCTGTGGGCAGGACGACGCCTTCTACGCCAACATCCTCGGCTCCCTGCCGTTCGGCGACAGCCGCCTCGGCTCCATCCTCCCGGAGGACGTGCAGTTCGCCCTGGCCCTGTCCGTGACGCTCCCGCAGGTCCGCGAGGCCGTAGACCGCTGGCAGGACGCGTCCGTCAAGCTGACCGCGCACCAGAAGCGGCTGGAGGCGCTCCGCAAGGAGAGCGGGAAGGACCCGCTCAAGTGGGAGCAGGAGCAGAACGTCCGCGAAGTCGCGCTCGTGCACTTTGGCGGCGGGGCCGTGGCCCTGGTCCGCCCCGCCAAGCCTGCGACCGAGCGCGAACCCTATGAGAATCCCTGGCGCGGCTTCCTGCCCGCGCTCTACGGCGATGCCTTCGCGCTCGCCGACGACAGCTGCACCGCCAGCTCGCGCGGATGGCAGATCTACGGCAGCCCGGAGGCCGTCACGGCCTTCATCGAGGCTGTCCGTTCCGAAGAAGCGATCGTCAACTGGCCCGGCAAGGGCTGCCGCTTCGTCATTTATCAACCCGGAAAGACCCTTGCCTGGGGCAAGAAAGGCATTAAATTGATATGGAATTCCACTCAGTAAACAAACTGCTCGAGAAGAGCATCAAAGAGAACTGGGAGCGCGAAGCCCTCTCCAACTACCAGGGCGTCACGCTCAAATACTCCGACGTGGCGGAGCGCATCGAGCTCCTGCACATCGCGTTCGAGAAATGCGGACTCAAGAAGGGGGACAAAGTCGCCCTCTGCTCCCGCAACCAGGCCCACTGGGGCGTGTGCTTCCTGGCCGCCATGACCTACGGCGCCGTGCCCGTACCCCTCCTGCATGAATTCAAACCCGAAAACATACATTTCCTGGTCAACCATTCCGAGGCCAAGGTTTTCTTCGTGGACGAAGTGATCTGGCAGGGCCTTTCCGAGGCGGAGATGCCCGGCCTGGAGGTGATCGTGCAGATGAACACCCTCAACTACATCTACGCCAAGAACCAGGACCTCGTGGAAGTGCGCAAGAACCTCACGCGCACCTTCAACCAGATGTATCCGGAGGGCCTCAAGCCCGAGCACATCAGCTACTATGAGGACCAGGCCGAGGAGCTGGCCCTGATCAACTACACCTCTGGTACGTCCGGTTTCTCCAAGGGCGTCATGCTCCCGTACCGCTCGCTGTGGTGCAACATCTCCTTCGCCACCACCGTGGCGGAGCCGCAGATGTCCTGCGAGTCGCAGATGGTCGCCATGCTCCCGTCCGCCCACATGTACGGCATGATGTTCGAGTTCCTCTTCGAGATCTCCATCGGCGCGCACGTCTACTTCCTGACGCGCACCCCGAGCCCGAAGGTGATCATGCAGGCTTTCTCCGACATCCACCCCGACGTGATCATCGCCGTGCCGCTGATCTTCGAGAAGGTCTACAAGTCCCAGATCAAGCCCGTGGTGGACCGCCACAAGTCCCTGATGCGCATCCCGATCGTGGACCAGGTGATCCGCAAGAAGATCCGCAACGGCCTGATCGACTCTTTCGGCGGCCGCTTCGAGGAAGTGATCCTCGGCGGCGCCGCCTTCAACCCGGAGGTCGAGAAGTTCATGCGCCAGATCCATTTCCCCTTCACCGTCGGCTACGGCATGACGGAGTGTGGCCCGATCATCACCTACGCCAAGTGGTGGAAGGCCCGCAAGGGCTCCTGTGGCATCCCCGTGCCGGGTTGCGAGATCCGCATCGATTCCAAGAATCCCTACAAGGAGCCGGGCGAGGTCCAGGTCAAGGGCGACAACGTCTTCCTGGGCTACTTCAAGAACCGCGACGCCACCAAGGCTTCCTTCACCAACGACGGCTGGTTCAAGACCGGCGACATCGGCGTGATCGACTACGACGGCTACCTGTACCTGCGCGGCCGCTGCAAGTGCATGATCCTCGGCGCCAGCGGCCAGAACATCTATCCGGAAGAGCTGGAAGCCGTCATCAACAACGTCACCTACGTAGTCGACTCGCTGGTGGTCGAGGACAAGATCGGCCTGACGGCCCTCGTCTATCCCGACTACCACCAGGGCGAGCTGGACGGTATGAGCGGCGAGCAGCTGGAGCAGCGCATCAACGACAGCCTGCCGGAGATCAACAAGCTCCTGCCCGCCTACGCGCAGATCAACCACATCGAGTTCCTGCCCGAGGACTTCGAGCGGACTCCGAAGCGCAGCATCAAGCGTTACCTTTACCAAAGAGAAACGGGACGATGAGCAAATTCGACGACAAGTACATGCGGATGGCCGCCATCTGGGCGAGCAATTCCTACTGCAAGCGCCGCCAGGTGGGCGCGCTGCTGGTCAAAGACCGGATGATCATCTCGGACGGCTACAACGGCACGCCCTCGGGCTTCGAGAACATCTGCGAAGACGAGAACGGCGTCACCAAGCCCTACGTGCTGCACGCCGAGGCCAACGCCATCTCCAAGGTGGCCAAGTCGGCCAACAGCGCCGACGGCGCCACCCTCTACGTCACGGCCTCGCCGTGCGTGGAGTGCGCCAAGCTCATCATCCAGTCCGGCATCCGGCGCGTCGTCTACCGCGACGAATACCGCCTCACGGACGGCATCGACCTGCTGCGCCGTGCCGGCATAGAGGTCGAACGAATCGACGTGGAGGAGTAGCCGTATGAAGAAATCTTCCATCCTCGTCGCCCTGCTGGGCGTCGTCATCGGCCTGCTGATCGCCCTGCTCGTGTACCGGGTCGGCGAGAGCCGCCGCATGCTGCGCGTGAACGGAAACGACTGGCGCAAGGTCTCGCTCATCCTGCAGAGCATCGATGAGAACTACGTGGACAGCGTGGACCGTGCCAAGGTCAGCGACGCCATCGCCGCGGCCGCCCTGTCCGCCCTGGACCCGCATTCCTCCTACATGCCCCCGCAGGTGCTCGAAGAGTCCGAGGCCGACCTGATGGGCAATTTCGACGGCATCGGCATCCAGTTCAACGTCCCCAACGACACCGCCGTCGTGATCGAAGTCATCCCCGGCGGCCCGTCCGAGAAGATCGGCCTGCAGCCGGGCGACCGACTGCTCAAGGTCGACGACACCAACATCGCGGGCGTGCATTTCCCGCAGGACAGCATGGTGCGCCGCATCAAGGGCGCGGCCGGCAGCAAGGTCCTCGTGACCGTGCAGCGCGGCCGGGAGGTGATCCCCTTCGAGATCACCCGCGGCAAGATTCCCACCTGGTCGGTGGACGCGGCCTTCATGGTCAGCGACACCACGGGCTACGTGCGCCTGTCGAAGTTCTCCCGCACCACGGAGGATGAGATCCTGATGCACTGCACGCAGCTGCTTTCCGAGGGCATGCGCGAGCTCGTCCTCGACCTGCGTGACAACTCCGGCGGCTTCCTTGATCAGGCCTGCAAGCTGTCCAACTTCTTCCTGCCCCGCAAGGCGATGATCGTCTATCTCGAGGGCCGCAACCGCAAGCGCGAGGAATTCCGGGCCGACGGCTCCGGTCCCTTCCAGAAGCTGGGCGTGAAGCTCCTCGTGGACGAGGGCTCCGCCTCCGCCAGTGAGATCCTCGCGGGCGCGCTGCAGGACAACGACCGCGCGCGCCTCTACGGCCGCCGCACCTTCGGCAAGGGCCTCGTGCAGGAGCCGTTCTTCTTCAGCGACCGCTCCGGCATGCGCATCACCGTGGCGCGCTACTACACGCCCTCCGGCCGCTGCATCCAGAAGCCTTATTCCGAGGATTACGATTATGAGGTGCTGCGCCGCTACGAGAGCGGCGAAATGGTCACCGCCGACAGCATGCGCGTCGAGAAGGGCGGCATCCTGCCGGATGTCTTCGTGCCCGTCGACACCACCCGCGCCGGCGCCTTCTACGTGGCCTGCAACCGCAAGGCCACGGCGATGCGCTTCGCCTCCGCCTGGTTCGACCGCCACGGCCGCGAACTCGCTGCCATCGACAACTACGACACGCTGCTCGGCTACCTTGACCGTGCGAACCTGGAGCGGGAGTTCCTCGCCTTCGCGAAGAGCAAGGACGGGCTCGTGCCCGACCCGAAGGAGTGGGCCACCGAGAAGCAGTATCTGATGACGCAAGTCCAGGCCCTCGTGGGCCGCTATTCCAAGCTCGGCGACAAAGCCTACTACCACCTCTTCCTCCAGATCGACGACACCTTCAAGGCCGCCATGGCGGAATAAACAGCCATAGTCCCGGATCATTTAGCCCGGGCGCAGCAGCAGGTGTGCGGCCAAAGATTTCTTCAGTTCCATCTCAGAAGCCAAAGTAATCCCGCGCATTCCGGTAGGAGATGTCTTCGATCATCTCCCCGATGCGCGGCATCTCGGAGCGCGGCAGACGTCCGCTGTCCACGTCTGCGCCCACCATGTCGCAGAGGATGCGGCGGAAGTATTCGTGGCGCGTGTAGCTGATGAAGCTGCGCGAATCCGTGAGCATGCCCACGAAACGGCTCAGCAGGCCCAGCTGCGAGAGGCTGTCCATCTGCTGGCGCATGCCGCTCTCCTGGTCCAGGAACCACCAGCCGGCGCCGAGCTGCATCTTGCCCGGCACGGACCCGTCGTTGAAGTTGCCCGCCATCGAGGCCATGACCACGAAGTCCTTGGGATTGAGGCAGTAAAGAATCGTCTTGGCGAGCTTGCCCTCGCTGTCGAGACGGTCGAGGAAGCGGTTGCCGGCGGCGGAGATCTCCAGGTCAAGGATCGAGTCGAAGCCCGTGTCGGGGCCCGCCTGGCGCATCATGCGCGTATTGTTGTTGCGGATGGGCCCGACGTGGAATTGCTGCACCCAGCCGGTCTCGGCGTCCATCACCGCGAGGTCGTGCAGCAGCGCGCTGTAGAACCTCTCGCGCTCCGTCTCGTCGGGCGCCTTGCCTTGCAGGACCTTCTTGAAGATCAGTTCAATCTCCTGCTCCGTGTAGTCCGCGGCGTGGAAGGTGTCCAGACCGTGGTCGGAGAGCTTGCAGCCCGCCTGGGCGAAATAGTCATGGCGCTTGCGCAGGGCCTCGATCAGGTCGGCATAGGAGTCGATATTCTTGTCGGCCGCCTTTCCGAGGCGCTCCAGATAAGCCTTGTACGCAGCCGGATCCTCGATGGCGACGGCCTTGTCCGGACGCCAGGTCGGCAGGACCTTCGTGCCGAAAGGATGCGCCGCGATCTGCTTGTGCCAGCGCAGGTCGTCGGCCGGATCGTCGGTCGTGCAGATGGCCTCCACGCCGAAGCGGCGGATCAGGGCCTGGCCGCGGTATTCTGGCAGGGCGAGCTTGGCGTTGCACTCCTCGAAGATCTCGCGCGCCGTGGCGGGTGAGAGAATCTTGTCAATGCCGAAGACGCGCTTGAGCTCCAGGTGCGTCCAGTGGTAGAGCGGATTGCGCATCGTGTAAGGGACGGTCTCCGCCCATTTCTCGAAGACCTCCCAGGCGTTGCGCTGCCGGAGCGTGATATACTCCTCGACCACGCCGTTCGCGCGCATGGCGCGCCACTTATAATGATCGTAACCCAGCCAGAGCTGGGTGATGTCGCGGAATTGGATGTTCTCTGCGACCTCCTGCGGGGAGAGGTGGCAGTGGTAATCGATGATCGGTTGCTGCTCCGCGTGCGCGTGGTAAAGCTCCCGGGCCGTGGGGCCGGTGAGCATAAAGTCTTCGTGAATGAATGCCATAACGCCAAATTTAGGAAAAATTTGGCAAAACTATCTCAGCAGATCCCGGATATACCCGTCAATGTTCTTGTCGTGCTCGCCCAGGCCGAGCTTCTTGCGGATCTGCCCGACGTGCTGAAAGTGGCGCCCGTTGTGCGTGTACTGCTGAATGGTCTTTCCGTTCAGGCCCAGGGCATACAGGCAGCAGATGTCCACTTCGCGCTCCGTGAGGCCGCATTCCAGCAGGCGCGACATCATGACGGGCTGCAGGCAGGAATAGATCAGCCGCAGCTGGCGCGTAAAGACTGCCGGATCGGCGACCAGCTCCTCCAGACCGTCCAGGATGGCGTTACAGCGCTCGTGGTCGCCAGCGACGACGGCGGCCAGCAAATCGCCGACCAGGTTGTAACGATGCTTGATTAAGCCCTTCGCCTCATCCTCCTCGGATGTCTGCACCATCTGCATCAACGCAGGCCGCGCCTCCAGCGTGCTGACGAGTTCCGTCATGCGGTGGTGGGTGGTCCGGAGCTGGCGGATGGCACGCCGCTGCCACAGGGCGGTGGTGGCCAAAGCGCCAACCAGGACGGCTGCTACGATGATCAAGATGGTACTCATTACAGTTGACCGTCTTTAAGCAGGGCTGTCTTGACCCGCTTCCACTTCCGGTATGAGACGTCCAGCACCGTCCCGTCCGTGAGGACGAGCTGGCGCTTGCGGGCATCGATGTAGTGAATCTCCTCCACCTCCGCCAGGTTTACAAGGCAGTTGTGGTTGATCCGCAGAAAGCTTGTCCCGGCCAGGTCTTGCTCCACCAGCTTGAGCAGACGGACGCAGCTCATCTGCTTGCCGCCCTGCAGGTGAAGGATGGAGACATTTCCCTCGCAGTGGATGTAGAGGATATCTTTGCTCTGGACACGCTTGATGGCTGTGCCCGTCTTGACAAAGATCGCCTTGTCCGCACGAATTCGCTCTTCCATTTGTTAGTGTATAAAAAAGGTTAATAATTGTGTTTCGAATACAAATATATGCGGAAATAGTTTTGCACGAACTACCGTAAACAAAATTTATACACAAAAAAAGCCGCTGATTACCAAATACTTACAAAAATCCCCCTCCGCGCCGGGGCCCAACGAGTTTTGCACGGGCAAAAAAAGGCGGGCCGCAGCTGCGGTCCGCCCTTTTTAATTTTTATTAGATTGGGATTGATCACCAACCCGGGTTCTGGGTGATGTTCGGGTTCTTGTCCGTGACGGACTTCGGGAACGGGAAGAGCTCGTGCTTGCCAGCCTGGAAGCCGACCGTGTAGCCAGCGTCGATGGCCTCGTGGGTGTTGACCATGTAGAAGCGGCTGTTGGCCTCAGAACCATACTGCCAGATCGGGGTCTCACCGGCTTTCGGCGCACGGTGGAGCTTGTCGAAGAGCTTCGGCACGTTCTGGCCGGCCTGCTTCACGCGGTCGGTGTCGCCCCAACGGAGGATATCCAGCCAGCGGCTGCCCTCGAGCCAGAGCTCATAGGACTTCTCCTTCTTGAGGACGTTCATGTCAACGGAAGCCAGTGCGGCAAGACCGGCACGCTCGCGGATCATGTTGACATACTTGGCGCCCTCGGCGTTGTCGCCGCTCTGGAGGCAAGCCTCAGCGTAGAGCAGGAGGACCTCAGCATAGCGCATGATGATACCGTTGTTGATGCGGACGTTGTTGCCATACTTGTCAGCGTCAGTGGCGCGAAGGAGCTGTTTGAACGGCAGGTAGAAGGACTGGCCATAGAGACCCTCCTGAGGATCGGCGATACCGACAAGATCGGAGGTCTTCCTCTGCTCGGGAGTCAGGGCAGCGATCGCAGGATCGCTATACTCCATGTTGTAAACAGCGTCGTCAACCAGCTTGAGCGTGGCGTCGAAGCGCGGGGAGTGACCGTCGTTGGCGAGGAACTCGTCACCGAACCACTTCGGCACGCCGAGTCCACCCCAACCGTCAACACCACCGGTGTACTTGGCCTGCGGAGAGGCACCAGCCACGAAGTGGTCGGAACGCCAGTTCCAGATGTTGGCTTCCATCCAGGTGGAACGCTGAATCTGACCGCCCCAGGCACCGAGAGCAGAGTTGTATTCGATGTTCGTCTCGAAGATCTTCTCCTCGTTGGCGTCGCCTTCGGAGTGGAAGAGATCAGCATACTTTGCGCCCGGAACCAGTGCGTACTTGCCGGAGTCGATGACCTTCTTGAGGGCGGTCTTCGCACCAGCGTAGTCCTTCAGGAAGAGGAGGGTCTTGCCCTGGAGAGCCCAGGCGAAGCCCTTGGTCACCTTCACGGCACCGTCCTTGTCGGCCGTGCTCTTACGCTCGTCGAGGTTAGCGGCAGCAGCCTCGCACTCGCTGGCAACCCAGCGGAGCAGATCCTCGTGGGACATCGGATTCTCAGGATCCTTGTCGCTGTTGTACGGCAGGCCCTCGGAAATCACGTGGTCGATGAGGGGCGGGGTGCCCCACAGGTTGGTGAGGATGAAGTAGAGGTAGGCGCGCATGACGCGGGCCTCGGCAACACAGCGCTGGGCGACGGTGGAGTTGGACTCCTTGAAGTTGTCGATCACCAGGTTGCAGGCGTAGTTCACCTGGAACAGGTTGCTGTAGAAGTGGTCGACGACCTGGTTGCCGGTGTCGAGACGGAACTCGTCCAGCTGGGCCATGAAGTCGTTGTCGCCGAAGTTGGAACCGGCAGCATACATATCGTCACCGCAGTTGTTGAGCGCGGCCTTGTAGTCGGTGTAGATGGAGGAACCATCCTGACCGGTGATGCGGGTCGCAAAGCGGGCGTAGGCAGCCGTCAGAGCGGACTCAGCGTCGGCATCGGTCTTGTAGAAGTTCTCGATGGCGGTAACGCCCTTCTGCGGGATGTCGAGGTTCTTCTCGCAGGAAACTGCGGTGAAGAGAGCGCCTACGGCAAAAATGGAGTATACTATTTTTTTCATATTCTGTAGTCTTTTAGCATTAGAACGTCAGATTCACACCGAAGACAACCTTCTTGGTGGTCGGGTACGAACCGGAGTCAACACCACGGGAAGAAGTGCTGTTGAGGGAAGCGGTCTCAGGATCGGCACCCGGGTACTTCGTGAAGGTGAAGAAGTCGTCCAGGGAGACGAAGAAGCGAAGATCG
>JAGCDF010000050.1 GCA_017651225.1 Bacteroidales bacterium | reverse complement strand
TTGGTCCGCACTTTGAGCCGCGCTAAATTTGAACAACTTGCCGACAAGCTCATCCACGACACCATCGAGCCTTGCCGTCGCGCCCTGCAAGACGCTGGCTTGACCGTCAACGACATCGACGATGTCATCTTGGTCGGTGGTTCGACCCGTATCCCTGCCATCCAGAACATCGTCCGCGACTTCTTCAAGAAGGAGCCTTCGAAGGGCGTTAACCCCGACGAAGTGGTGGCCATCGGCGCCTCCATCCAGGGTGGCGTGCTCACCGGTGAGGTGAAGGATGTGCTGCTGCTCGACGACACCCCCTGGAGCCTCGGCATCGAGACCCTCGGCGGCGTGATGACCAAGCTCATCGAATCCAACACCACCATCCCGGTCCACAAGGAGCAGGTCTTCTCCACGGCCGCCGACAACCAGCCGTCCGTCGAGATCCGCGTCCTGCAGGGCGAGCGCCCGATGGCCAAGGACAACAAGCAGATCGGCATCTTCCACCTCGACGGCATCGCCCCGGCCCCGCGTGGCATCCCGCAGATCGAAGTCTCCTTCGACATCGATACGAACGGCATCCTGAGCGTCTCCGCGAAGGACAAGTCCACCGGCAAGGAGCAGCACATCCGCATCGAGGCCTCCAGCGGCCTGTCCGACGCCGAGATCCAGCGCATGCGCGACGAGGCGAAGGCCAACGAGGCCGCCGACAAGGCCGAGAAGGAGCGCGCCGACAAGCTGAACAACGCCGACGCCATGGTCTTCCAGACCGAGCGCAACCTCAAGGAGTACGGCGACAAGATCCCGGCCGACAAGCGTTCCGCCATCGAGTCCGCCTGCGCCGACCTCAAGAAGGCCGTCGACGAGAAGAACATCGAGGCGATCGACAGCGCCAACGCCGCCCTCGAGGCTGCCTGGCACGCCGCGTCCGAGGACATGGCTAAGGCCGCCCAGGGCGGTCCCCAGGCCGGCCCGCAGGGTCCGCAGGGCCCTCAGGGTGGTCCGCAGGGCGGCCCCACCGGCCCTCAGCCCGACTACGGTAACACCCCCGACGAGCAGTAATCCTCAAAAAAAGCAGCGCAAGTGCGCTGCTTTTTTTATTTGATGATGCGGTAGTAGTCGGGTTTGCGGGGCTTGACGGTCGGGGGGAAGGCGGCGGGGTAGCCGAGGGCGAGGGCGCCGATGCCGACCAGGCCGTCAGGCAGCCCGAGCTCGCGCATCAGGGCCTTGCCTTCCGGCGTGGCGAACATCTCGCGCTCGCGGTTGATCCAGCAGGAGCCGAGCCCGACGGCATGCGCCGCCAGCATCATGTTGCCCAGCACCAGCGAGCCGTCGGGCGTGGAATTCGCCCACTCGGCGGGATCGCTGCCGAACACCAGCACGATGGTCGGCGCGCCGTAGAAAGGATGCTCGCGGCCCCAGACCGCGGCGTTCATCGCGTCGAGGCGCGCCACCAGCTCCGGCCGCTGCACCGCCACGATCCACGGATCCTGGCGTCCCATGCCCGTCGGCGCCCAGGTGCCGGCCTCAAGAACGGCCTGCAATTCTTCGTCAGTGATCTGTTCCGGCTTGTAGCGCCGGATGCTTCTGCGCTCGCGGAGCGCCTTGAGTACTTCGTTGTCCATAGGACAAATATAATAATAATTGGGATTCGCCGATCGGTGTCGGCGAATGACGGGGCAGTGCCGGCGAATGACGTGGCCATTTGTTTATAACAAAATTGTTTTATACTTTTGCGGTATGGACAATATCTTTCAGTACAATAAGTTCGTCATTGGCAAGCAGTTCCTCGGCCGTAGCGTCGAGGTGCGCGCCTTCGCCAACCTGCTCACGCAGGGAGAGAACGTCGTCATCTACGAACCCCCGAAAACCGGCCGCAAGTCGCTGGTACAGCAAGGATTCTACACGATGAAATCCACCGGCGCCCAGTTCGTGGCCGCGCAGCTCAGCCTGCTGGACGTCCGGACGCAGGCCGACTTCGCCCTGCGCCTCGCCGGCAGCGTGCTGAACACCCTCGGCAACAGCCCCGCCGAGCTGTCCCGCGTCGCGGGCGAACTGCTCGCGAACACGCATTTCGTCTTCGACGCGAACCGCTACGGCGCCTCCGGCGAGCCGCTCTCGCTGAGCGGCGCCCTCGACCAGGGCGACCTGCTGGCCGCCTACCTGCTCCCGTACCGCATCGGAAAGCAGACCGGCCTGAAGCGCATCGTCGTCATCGACGAATTCCAGAACGTCATGCAGACCGAAGACGGCGACAGCCTCTGCCAGCAGCTGGAAGAAGTCTTCAAGACCCTGCCGCCCGAGCTCGCCGGCGGCGCCGCGTACGTCTTCCTCGGCTCGCAGGTCAACGCGATGCACGAAATTTTCGGCGTCAAGCGCTGGTTCTGGCGCCAGGCCGAGCGCATCCGCCTCTCCTCCGTCGACACCCGCGACATCATCGACCACGTCGTGAAGGGCTTCCTCGCCACGGGCAAGGTCATCGACCGCGACCTGCTCCTGGGCGTGTGCCGCCTCTTCCGCAACAACGTCTGGTACATCAACCACTTCTGCGCGATCTGCGACTCCCTCTCGCGCGGATACATCATGGAGCAGATCCTCAAGGAGGCCCTCGACAGCCTCGTGGCTATCCACGAGCCGGCCTTCGTGGCCACCATGAACGACCTGACCACCTTCCAGGTCAGCCTGCTGCGCGCCATCCTGGACGGCCAGAACCGCTTCAGCAGCGCCGAGGTCATCCGCCAGTACAGCCTGAACTCCTCCGCCAACGTGCGGCGCCTCAAGGACGCCCTCTGCAAGAAGGAGATCGTGACCTTCGACGACGACGATAACCCCATCGTGCTCGATCCGCTCTTCGAGTACTGGGTCCGCAAAGAATACTTCAACATGTCCGTAGCATGAAAAAGAGAATAGCCGTACTGACCGGTGCCGGCGTCAGCGCCGAGAGTGGTCTGGGAACCTACCGCGACAACGGCGGGCTCTGGGACAACTACGACCCCATGGTCGTCGCTTCCGCAGAGGGCTGGGCGCGCAACCCGGGCCTCGTGCTGGATTTCTACAACATGCAGCGCGAGAAGCTGCGCGAGGTGCAGCCCAACGAGGCGCACCGCCTGATCGCCGCGCTGGAGAAGGACTACACCGTCGACGTGATCACGCAGAACGTGGACAACCTCCACGAGCGCGCGGGCTCCACGCACGTCGTGCACCTGCACGGCGAGGCCACGAAAGTCCGCCCGGAGAACACCTGCAACGACTACGACGGCTTCTCCGAGAAATACGTCGTCGACGTCGGCTACGACGCCGTCCGCCTGGGCGACAAGGCGCCGAACGGCGCGCAGTACCGCCCGCACATCGTCTTCTTCGGCGAAGCCGTGCCGAAGATCGAGCGTGCGGTCGAGCTCGTCGCGGCCGCCGACATCGTCCTGATCGTGGGCACCTCCCTGCAGGTGTACCCCGCCGCGGGACTCTACCGCTACGCCCGCCCCGAGGCCCCGATCTACCTGATCGACCCCGCCGACGTGACGCTCTGCGACAGCCGTGTCCACCACATTAAGGCGGTGGCCACCAAAGGAATGCAAGAATTTGTTGGAATGTTAAAATAAATTGCTAACTTTGCACCCCATTTAGAAAAAGGAGGTGTAAAAGCAATGATCATCGTTCCCGTCAAAGAAGGCGAAAATATCGAGCGCGCTCTCAAAAAGTTCAAGCGTAAATTCGAGAAGACCGGTGCCGTCCGCGAGATGCGCGCCCGCAAGAATTTCCAGAAGCCGTCGGAGATCCGCCGCATTGCGAAGCAGAAGGCTATCTACGTCCAGCATCTGCGTCTGGAGGAGGAGTAATCCTGCCACCTTTATATATTTTGAAATATTTGATGACCGCTAAGCCAGGTATCAAGAGCTGCCCCGCGGCAGACGCTTACGGCCGAAACTTTTAAATAAAGTTTTATTTATGTACGCAATCGTAGACATTGCAGGCCAGCAGTTTAAAGTGGAAGCTGGCAACGAGATCTTTGTGCAGCGGCTCGCCGATGCCAAAGGTGCTGATGTGGAGTTCTCCAAGGTCCTTCTCGTCGCTGACGGCGCGAAGGTGAAGGTGGGTGCTCCGTACGTGAAGGGCGCCGTGGTCAAGGCCACCGTCCTCGAGGATGACGCCAAGGCCGACAAGGTGCTGGTCTTCAAGAAGATCCGCCGCAAGGGCTTCCAGAAGCTCAACGGTCACCGTCAGAAACTGTCCAAGATCAAGATCAACGAAATCGCTTAAGAGTTATGGCACACAAAAAAGGTCAATCCAGTTCTAAGAACGGTCGTGAGTCGCAGAGCAAGCGCCTGGGTCTCAAGAAATTCGGCGGCGAAGTCGTGAAAGCCGGCAATATCATCGTCCGCCAGCGCGGCACGGTCCACAATCCGGACCGCAACGTCGGAATGGGTAAGGATCACACCCTGTACGCCCTCGTGGACGGCACGGTGAAGTTCACCCGCAAGCGCGAGAACAAATCCTACGTGTCGGTGGTCCCGTTCGAGAACTAATCCGGGACTGAAGTCGAACCAAAGGACCTGCATTCCGGAATGAGTGTGGGTCCTTTCATTTTAAGAACAAGCATATGTTGACGCTCAAGATGCTTCGCGATGACCCGAAAGCCGTCATCGAGAAATTGAAAATCAAGAATTTCGACGCGCAGCCTATCGTAGATAAGGTGCTGGAGCTCGACGCCCGCCGCCGCAGCCTCCAGACCGAGAGCGACGCGCTGCTCGCCCAGCAGAAGCAGAAGGCCGCCGAGATCGGCAACCTGATGAAGCAGGGACTCCGCGACGCCGCCGAGGCCGCCAAGGCCGAGGTCGCCGCGCTGAAGGCCCGTTCCGCCGAGCTCCTCGCCAAGATGGACGAGGCGGCGTCCGAGCTGGACAGCCAGCTCGTCCTGATGCCCAACACCCCCTGCGCCCTGGTCAAGCCGGGCAAGGGAGCCGAGGACAACGAGGTCGTCAAGATGGGCGGCCCCGAGGTGAACCTCCCCGAAGGCGCCCTGCCGCACTGGGAGCTCGCCAAGAAGTACGACATCATCGACTTCGACCTGGGCGTCAAAATCACCGGCGCCGGCTTCCCGGTCTACAAGGGCAAGGGAGCCAAGCTGCAGCGCGCCCTGATCAACTTCTTCCTCGACCAGAACACCGCGGCCGGCTACAAGGAGGTCGAACCTCCCGTGATGGTCAACCGCGACTCCGGCTTCGGCACCGGCCAGCTCCCCGACAAGGAGGGCCAGATGTACCACGCCGAGGTCGACGATTTCTACATGGTCCCGACGGCCGAGGTGCCCGTGACCAACATCTTCCGCGACGTCATCCTCGCTGAGAACGAGATCCCGCAGCGCCTGACGGCCTACACGCCGTGCTTCCGCCGCGAGGCCGGCTCCTACGGCAAGGACGTCCGCGGCCTGAACCGCCTGCACCAGTTCGACAAGGTCGAAATCGTGCGCGTGGAGAAGCCCGAGAACTCCTACGCCGCCCTCGACGAGATGGTCGCGCACGTGGAGTCGCTCGTGAACAAGCTCGGCCTCAAATACCGCATCCTGCGGCTTTGCGGCGGCGACATGAGCTTCACCTCCGCCATCACCTACGACTTCGAACTGTGGTCCGCGGCCCAGGGCCGCTGGCTGGAGATCTCCTCCGTCTCGAACTTCGAGACCTACCAGGCCAACCGCCTGCATCTGCGCTACCGCGACGCTGACGGCAAGACCCAGCTCGCGCACACGCTGAACGGCAGCTCCCTGGCGCTTCCGCGCGTCGTGGCCGCCCTCCTCGAGGACAACCAGACCCCGGACGGCATCGTGATCCCCGAGATCCTCCGTCCCTACACTGGTTTCGCGCGAATCGATTAGGTAGCCTGGCGAGGCCGGTTCGCGATAGCGAATATCCGGCCATCCCCCTTGAGGGGGCGCAGGGGGTGAAAACCCAATCGATGCCCACTAGCAGTGGCGAAAAGGGAAAGTTGATTAGTAGAAAAATGACAGCGAAGCAGAAAGAGCGCCTGATTTTGGGCATCGACCCCGGAACCAACATTTTGGGTTTCGGGGTCGTGCGCGTGGATGCCGCCGGCAAGCCCTCCTTCGTGGACATGGGCGTGGTGGACCTGCGCAAGATCGACTCTCCCTACGATAAACTGGAGGTCATCCACGAGAAGGTGGGGGCCCTCTGTGACCTCCATCACCCCGACGACCTCGCGATCGAGTCGCCCTTCTACGCCAAGAACGCCCAGGTGCCCTTCAAGCTGGGCCGGGCGCAGGGCGCGGCGATGATCGCGGGCCTGAAGCGCGGGGCGAAAATCTACGAGTACGCCCCCAGTAAAGCCAAGATGGCGATCTGCGGCAACGGAGCCGCTTCCAAAGAGCAGGTTTCCTTGATTGTACAGCGTACACTTGGCATAAAAATTGCAAACAAATACCTCGATGCGACAGATGCACTTGCTCTCGCGATGTGCCACTTCTACCAGCTGTCCAGTCCGCTTAGCGGCGCACAGGGCAGCACTTCCTGGGAGAAATTTGTTGCATCCAATCCGGAGCGTATAAAAAAGTGATTGAATGAAAAAAGCGAGAATTTTCCTGATGATGGGTCTCATGCTGCTGGGATTCAGCGGCTTTGCTCAGACCCAGAACGCCGTGACGGGCAACCTGATCGACGAAACTACCGGCGAGGCCCTCGGCTTCGCGACTGTATCTCTCACGCGTGACGGCCAGTCCAAACCGGCCAAGTACACCCTTTCTGACGACAAGGGCGCTTTCTCCATGACTTCCGTGCGCAACGGCACCTACGCCGTCGTCGTCGAGTTGATGGGTTACGAGCCCTACTCCGCGCAGATCAAGATCGAGAACAACAACTCCGTCGACCTCGGCAAGATCAAGATGAAGGTCGACCGCGAGCAGCTCGAGGCTGCGGAGGTCTCCGCGATCGGTAACCCGGTCATCGTCAAGAAGGACACCATCGAGTACAACGCGGGCTCGTTCCTGACCACCGACAACGACAACCTCATCGACCTGCTCAAGAAGATGCCGGGCATCGAGGTCGCCGACAACGGTACGATCAGCGTCAACGGCCAGTCCGTCAGCAAGATCACGGTGCAGGGCAAGACCTTCTTCCTGGATGACCCGCAGGTCGCCTCGCAGAACATCCCGGCCAAGCTCGTGAAGAAGCTGAAGGTCATCCGCAAGAAGTCCGAACAGGCCGAGTTCACCGGTATCGATGACGGCCAGGAAGAGACGGTCATTGACCTGGGCCTGACGGAGGGCGCCAACTTGAACGGTATCGTCGGCCGCGTCACCGCAGGTGCCGGCCACGACATCCCGAGCAAGCAGAACCCGCTGAACGACTGGCGCTTCTCCGGCAACGCCTTCCTCGGCAACTTCGCCGGCAAGACCCAGATCTCCCTCATCCTCAATGCCAACAACGCCAATGTCCAGGGTGCCACGAACTTCTCCGGCAACATGATGGGCAACATGATGGGCGGCGGCATGGGCGGCATGATGGGCGGCGGCGGTGGCATCACCACCTCCTACATGGCCGGCCTCAACGCCGCGGCCGATCTCTTCGACGACCGGATGGAAATCGGCGGTAACTACAACTTCAACAAGAGCAACAGCATCTCCGAGCAGACGTCCTCGACCATCAACTACCTCTCCGGTATGAACCAGATGGTGGACAGCTACAGCAACAACGTCAACAACAACGACGGCCACAACTTCGGTCTCCGTCTGGAGCACAAGTTCTCCGACAATACGTCCATCGTCTTCGAGCCGCGCGTCCGCTTCGGTACCGGCAACTACACGCAGACCAGCGAGAGCACGACCTTCCAGGATCCGGGCGTGACCGGCAACTACACGAAGGTCAACTCCGCCACCACCAACAACAGCGGTGACAACAAGAACATCAGCACCAGCGGCTTCCTGCTCTTCCGCCAGCGCCTCGGCCTCCCGGGCCGTACCCTCACGGTGAACACCAACTTCAACCTGTCCGACAACAAGATGGACGCGTTGAACCACAACAACACCGTCTACTACGGACTGAACTCGACGAACGAGGTGTACCAGAACGCGAAGCAGGACCAGCAGAGCTACTCTGTCAGCACGCGCGCCACGTACACCGAGCCGCTCGGTAACTACTTCTATATCGAGGCGAACTACTCCTTCAACTGGAGCAAGTCCATCTCCGAGAAGAACACCTACGACCTGCTGAAGGGCGGTGTGCTGGATGCCATGTACTCCAACCAGATCACGAACCTGAACCGTCGCCACGAGTTCGGCGCCAACGTCCTCTACCAGGATGACCGGATGCATCTCCAGGCCGGTTTCACCGCGATGCCGCAGTACACCTACAACGGGACCACGGTTTATGACGCCGCCTCCAAGACCAACAGGCTGCAGGAGTATAAGGACAACCGTTGGAACTTCTCTCCGACCGTCATGATGATGTTCGACCTGAGCGACGACGCCAACCTGCGCTTCTTCTACCGCGGTCAGTCCAGCCAGCCGTCCACCCAGCAGTTGATGCCGGTGCCGGACAACACCAACCCGCTGCGTGTCACCTTCGGTAACCCGACGCTGACCCCGTACTTCACCCACAACATCAACGGTGAGTACCGCTACAGCAACCGCGCGAACTTCTCGTCCTTCAACATCCGCTTCAACGGCGGCTTCACGCAGAACCAGATTTCCAACGTGGTGATCACGGGCGACAACGGCGGTCAGTACACGATCCCGTTCAACGCCCCGACCACGGGCAACGCCGGCATGAACCTCTTCAACAACGTCCCGCTGGACAAGAAGGGTATCTTCTCCCTCAACAACAACACGGGCCTCAACTGGCGTCAGTCCTTCGCCTACGAAGGCGTGGGCGTCGACATGAGCAAGTATACCACCGACGGCTTCTACGCCTTCATGAACTGGTTCATCGACCAGTTCAACGACCCGGCCTACTACAAGGCCCACATCGTGGAGAACTACACCGACAACCTCAGCCTCAACGAGCGTCTGCGCATCACCTACCGTGGCGTGCAGTTCCAGGCCACGATCGGTGCCAGCACCAACATGAACCAGACCTGGTACTCCCAGAAGGGCGACGCCGTGGCGCAGTCCACCAAGGCTTCCCGTAACTCCCAGACCTGGAGCAACGCGGCGACCGCCGAGCTCACCTGGAACTGGCTGCTGACCGGCATCTCCGTGACGGCCAACGCCAACTACCGCTGGTACAACGGCTACACCACGCCGGTGGATCCGCAGTGCATCATCAACCTGACCATCGCCAAGTCCTTCGGTCCCGTCAACGTCTCGGTCTACGTGGCTGACCTCCTCGGCCAGTCCCGCGCCCTCCGCGTCACGGACCAGGCTTCGCAGCACGTCGAGTCCGTCAGCAACACGCTCGGACGCTACGCCATCCTCTCGCTGTCCTACAACTTCGGCACCGTTGGCGGTCGCCGTGGCGGCGGCATGCGCGGCGGTATGGGCGGCGGCATGCGTGGCGGCATGGGCGGCGGTATGATGATGGGTGGCGGTATGCCCCCGATGAGATAATCGCCAACGCTCTGATATTCGAAAAGCAGTCTGCTTCCCGCAGGCTGCTTTTTGTTTCTCCCATAGTCATTCCGGGCTTGACCCGGAATCTCTGTTTTTTTGACTATCTTTGTGAATTATATGGTCCTTTCGATCTTCAAAGCCCTGCTGGTCGGCGTGATCGCCGCCATCCCCATCGGTCCCATCCTCGTGATGGTGATCCAGCGCACGACGTGCTACGGCCGCCGCTGCGGCTGGATGGTGGGCATGGGCGCCGCCACGGTGGACATGCTCTACGCCGCCATCGGCCTGATGGCCGTGCAGATGCTGGACGACTTCATCGCGGCGAACGCCCGCTGGATCATGCTCATCGGCGGCCTGCTGGTCGGCCTGATCGGCATCGGGATGCTTCGCCGCCGCGTGGCCGTGACCCGCGAGGACGGCGGCGGGCGCATGAACCCCTGGACCTGCTACTGGCAGGGCGTCGGCACGACGCTCTCCAACCCGCTCGCCATCGGCGTGATGATGGCGCTGATGGCGCTGTTCCAGCTCGGCTCGGCCGGGGTGCTGTACGCCCCCTGCGTGGGGCTGGGGGAGAGCATCTACTGGTTCGCCGTCACCTGGGTGTTGTCCCGCTACCTGCGCCTCGACATGAAGGCGCTCCGGATGATGAACCTCGTGGCCGGCATCGTGGTGTGCGTCTTTGCCGTGGTCCTGATGGCCCGCGGCGCAATGATGATAATAGGAAGCTAAAGATATGACTATCAAGCAAATTTGGGACAACTGGATTGTCCGGAATCTCATCCTGGCCGTGGCCGCCGTCCTGGTGTTCGTCACGCTGGTGAGCATTTTCCTGAGCCTCGGCACCCAGCACGGCAAGGAGATCGAGGTCCCCGACTTCACGAACCTGACCTGGTCCGAGGCCCGCAAGGTCGCCTCCGACCGGGGCGTGCGCGTGATCCTCGCCGACTCCGTCTATGTCAAGCGCCTCAAGCCGGGCGTCGTCTATCTGCAGACCCCCGAGGCCGGCGTCCACGTCAAGCGCGGCCGCCGCATCCGCCTGACCACCAACACCCTGGTGCCCAAGGAGGTCGAAATGCCCTCCCTGGTGGGCTACTCCATGCGCCAGGCCAAGGCCGAGCTGGCCCGCCACGGCCTCACGCTCGGCCGCCTGATCTACACCCGCGACATCGCCACCAACAGCGTGCTGCGCCAGCAGCGCGGCGGGATAGACATCAAGCCCGGCACGGTCCTGGCCAGCGGCACTACGATCAACCTGGTCCTGGGCCTGAACCCCAGCGACAACATGACCTACGTCCCCAAGCTCGTCGGCAAGCAGTACCTGCCCGCCGTGGACCAGACCCTCGAGAGCTCGCTCAACGTGGGCAAGCTCCACTTCGACGAGACCGTCAAGACCTACGCCGACTCCGTCAGCGCCTTCGTGTACCAGCAGCGCCCGACCGCGTCCGAGAAGGTGCGCATGGGCACCGAGGTCACGCTCTCCCTGACCACCGATACCAACAAACTCCCCGCCGCCAGGAAATGACGCCGCAGGAGCCGCAGGAGATGTTCGAGCACTTCCGCCTGGAAGTGGATCCGGGGCAGGCGCCCGTGCGGATCGACAAATACATGTCCACCCACCTCGAGGACACCTCCCGCAACCGCATCCAGCAGGCCTTCAAGGAAGGTTACGTGCGGGTGGGGGAGACGCCCGTCAAGGCCAACTACATCGTCCGGCCCGGCGACGTGATCCGCTTCGTGATGCCCTACCGGCGCCGCGGGCTGGAGATCATCCCCCAGGAGATTCCCCTGAACATCGTCCATGAGGACGACGACGTGCTCGTGGTCAACAAGCCCGCCGGCATGGTGGTCCACCCCGGCCACGGCCACTACGAGGGCACGCTCATCAACGCCCTGGCGCACCACCTCGGGCTCAGCCAGGACGCCGACGCGCTCGACGAGCGCATGGGCATCCTGGTGCACCGCATCGACAAGGACACCAGCGGCCTGCTGGCCGTGGCGAAGAACGACGAGGCGCAGCTCAAGCTCGCCAAGCAGTTCTTCGACCACAGCATCGAGCGCCGCTACAACGCCATCGTCTGGGGCGACATGCCCGAGGACGAGGGCACGGTGGAGAGCTTCATCGGCCGCGACCCGTCGGACCGCCTGCGCTTCCGCTCCGTCGACGACGAGGACCACGGCAAGCGCGCCGTCACGCACTGGAAGGTGCTGGAGCGCTTCGGTTTCGTGACCCTCGTCGAGTGCAAGCTCGAGACGGGGCGCACGCACCAGATCCGCGTCCACATGGCCCAGCTGGGCCACCCGATCTTCAACGACGAGCGCTACGGCGGCGCGGAGATCCGCAAGGGGACCATCTACGCCAAGTACCGCCAGTTCATCCAGAACTGCTTCGCGCTCTGCCCCCGGCAGGCGCTCCACGCCCGCACGCTGGGCTTCGCGCACCCGCGCACCGGCGCGTGGCTGCAATTCGATTCCGAGCTTCCGGAGGATATGACCGCCCTCCTGGACAAATGGCGCAAATACTGCGGTCAGATGCCTGAAGAATGAGAAAACCGCAAGCGATCCTCTGGCTGCTCTCGGCGCTGTCCGCGCTCCTGCTGAGCCTGCCCTGGCTGGTGCCGCACACCGGCGCGCTGGCGCTGGTCGCCTTCGTGCCGCTGCTGATCGCGGACGCCGTGGCCGACCAGCTGCGCCCGCGCGCCCGCTGGGTCTGGCCCGCCTTCACCTTCGTGGCATGGAACGCCGCCACGACCTTCTGGGTGTGCAACGCCACGGTCGGCGGCGGCCTGTTCGCCATTTTCGGCAACGCCGTGCAGATGCTCGCGGTCTGGCTCCTTTTCCGCCTGGCGAAGAAGAAGATGCGCGGCGCGCTGCCCTACATCTTCCTCGCGGCCATGTGGATCGCCTGGGAGCGGCACTACTTCGACGTGGACATCTCCTGGCCCTGGCTCACGCTCGGCGGCGCCTTCGCGCGCAGCACGCGCACGGTCCAGTGGTACGAGTACACCGGCATGCTCGGCGGCTCGCTCTGGGTCTGGGTAGCGAACCTCGGCATCTACGGCCTGCTCGTGGCCGTCTCCGACGGGCTCTGGCAGCGCTGGAACGGCCTCGCCCGCGCCTGCGCCTCGCTCGGCATCATCCTCGTCATCGCCGGCCCGGTGGTGGCCTCCAAGCTGATCTGGGACGCGTATGACGAGCGCTCCGAGGCCACGGTGGACGTGGTCATCGGCCAGCCCAACTTCGACCCTTACGAGAAATTCCAATCCCTCTCCCAGGCCCAGCAGACCGACATCCTGCTCTCGCAGTTCGACGACGCGCTCGCGCACCGCGCCGAGCAGCCGGTGCTCCTGCTCGCGCCCGAGACCTTCACCGGCGACCTCGTCCTGAACGAGCCGGAGCGGTCCGCCACGCTGCAGCGCGTGCGCGCCTTCCTGGCGGAGCACCCCGGCGCGGAGATGCTCTTTGGCGCCAGCACCTACGACATCTACGACACCCACGCGGCGCCGACCCTGCTCGCCCGGCCGTACGGCGGGGGCTGGATCGTCTCCCACAACAGCGCCGTGATGGCCCGGCCGGAAGGCCCGGTCGAGGTCTACCACAAGAGCAAGCTGGTGGTCGGCACCGAGCTGACGCCTTATCCCAAGATCTTCGTCCCGCTGGACAACTGGCTCTCCGCCAAGATGAAAGTCGGCGGCCTGATGGGCCGCTGCGTGGGCCAGGACGGCGTGTCGCTGCTGCACTTCGGCCCGCAGCGCGCGCCCCTCGGCTGCGCTGTCTGCTACGAATCCGTCTACGGGGAATACTGCGCGGAATACGTGCGCGCCGGGGCCCAGGCCCTGGCCATCATCACCAACGACGCCTGGTGGGGCAACACCCCCGGCTACCGCCAGCACCTCAGTTACGCCGCGCTGCGCGCCATCGAGCTGCGCCGCGACATCGCCCGCTGCGGCAACACGGGCATCTCCGCCTTCATCGACCAGCGCGGCGAGCTCCTCGAGACCTCCGCCTGGTGGACCCGCGAGACGCTCACCGGCTCGGTCAACCTCTCCTCGGAGCAGACGCTCTTCGTGCAGCACGGCGACATCGCCGGCCGCGTCTGCACCCTCGTCTTCCTGCTCCTCGCCGCCCTCCTCCTCGTGCGGGTGATTACAAAGCGGTAGGCCGTTTTTGTAAGTTTTTGATTGATTGTATGTTACGAAATTGCTTGAAGGCGTTTACCCTCAAGCAATATCATATTTAGCTGATTATTAATCAGTTACGAAAACGGCGGATTACAGCTTCCAGTCGATCGGCGCCTGGCCGTGGGCGGTCAGGTACGCATTGCACTGGGAGAAGTGGCGGCAGCCGAAGAAGGCGCCGCGGGCGAGGGGCGAGGGGTGCGCCGCCTCGAGCACGAGGTGGCGCGAGGCGTCAATCAGCGGCGCCTTCCCCCGGGCGTAATTGCCCCAGAGCAGGAAAACGACGCCGTCGCGCCGCTCGGAGACGGTGCGGATGACGGCGTCGGTGAAGGTCTGCCAGCCGATGCCGCCGTGCGAGGTGGGCTCGCCCGCCCGTACCGTCAGCACGGCGTTGAGCAGCAGCACCCCCTGCCGCGCCCAGGGCGTCAGGTCCGGGCTGCCGGACATCTGCACGCCGAGGTCGGTCTCGATCTCCCGGAAAATATTTTTGAGCGAAGGCGGCGCCGGCACGCCCTGCGGCACGCTGAAGCACAGGCCCATGGCCTGGCCATAGCCGTGGTAGGGGTCCTGCCCCAGGATCACGACCTTGGTCTGGTCCAGCGGGCAGAGGTCGAAGGCCCGGAAGATCTGCCCGCCCGGCGGGAAGATGGTGCGCCCCGCCGCCTTCTCCGCATGCAGCTGCTGCGCCAGCGCGGCGAAATAGGGCTGGTCAAATTCGCTCTGGAGCGCTTCGCGCCAGGAGGGTTCGATTTTTACGGTCATACTCCAAATATACGCAATTTTTGCCTATATTTGTTTGTTATGAATACAATAGCACTCTTCCCGGGATCCTTCGACCCGTTCACCGCGGGCCATCTCAATATCCTCGGCCGCGCGCTGACGATGTTCGACGAGGTCGTCGTGGCCGTCGGTATCAACCAGGACAAGCGCGGCTTCTTCACGAACGAGCAGAAGATCGACATCATCCGCCAGGCCACGGCCTCGCTGGGCGACCGCGTCCGGATCATCTCCTACGATTGCCTGACCATCGACATCTGCCGCCAGCTCGGCATCCGCCACATCGTGCGGGGCATCCGCAACATGATGGACTTCGACAACGAGAAGGCCATCGCGGACGCCAACCGCCGCCTCGCCCCCGAGATCGAGACCATCATCATCCCGACGGCGCAGGAGTTCGCCCACATCTCCTCCTCCGCCGTGCGCGACCTGCTCCGCCACCACGGCGACACCAGCCAGTTCCTCCCCGAAGGAGTCGTCCTGCCCGAAGCCTTATGAGAAAATTCGTCCTGCTGCTCGCCCTGCTCTGCGGCCTGACCGCCCGCGCGCAAGCCCCCGCCGACTCGCTGGCGGCCCGCTACGCCCCGCTGGACAGCCTGCTGACGCAGTTCTACGGCGCGCTGCTCTACGACGACATCGATACGAAAAACGCCGAATTCGACGACCTGATCGCCTCCTGCACCGACTCGCTGATGCGCCAGCACGTGGCGCTCGCGGTCTTCGACCACTACCGCTACAGCCGCGTGATGGGCGAAGAGGCCGTGGCCGTCCACCTCTACGACAAGTGGATTGCCACGGGCAAGGTCCAGCCGCGCAGCGAGTTCGAGCTCTTCGAAGCGGAGCGCTTCTCGCTCGAACACCGCAACACGCTGATCGGCATGCCGGCGCCGCAGCTGACCCTGCGCACGCCCTGCGGCGGCCGCCGCACCATCCCGGTCAGCGACCGCGCCTGCGTGCTGATGTTCTACTCGCCGGAGTGCTCGAAATGCCGCCTGGAGGCCATCGGGCTGCCCGTCGTGCTCGACAAGGTGGAGTTCCCGATGAACTTCTACGCCATCGACGTGGACGCCGACAAGCAGGCTTTCAAGACCTTCCGCAAGTCGCTCAAAACCAAGAACAAGAATATCAAGATGATCCACCTCTGGGACCCGAAGTCGGAGTCGACCATGCTGCTCGACTACGGCGTCTTCTCCACCCCCAAGCTCTTCGTGGTCTGGGAAGGAGAGATCCTCGGGCGGCGCCTGGAGCTGGACAGCCTGCAGGAAATCATCCAATACATCAATATGCTCTATGGCCAGGAAAAAGAAGAGTAGCAAGAAATTCGCCGGCGTCGATCCCGCCTACCTCGACAAGCAGCGCGCTTCGCTCCGGCGCATCCACCGCAAGTCCGTGCTGTTCAACGCGCAGGAGCTCGCGGCCATCGACACGTATTGCAGGCGCTTCAAAGTCGCCTCCCGCTCCGCGCTGATCCGCCAGGCGGTGATGGAGCGCGTCCTCGAGGGACTCGAGGAGAGCCATCCGAAATTATTCTAGTTAGTAGATACCATGAAAAAACTAAGCTTGATCGCCCAGGCCGCGCTATGTTTCGGCCTGGCGCTGACCGCCTGCAAGGGCGGCAACAAGGCGGCCGCCGCCGATGACTACATCGCCAAAACCATCTTCAACCTCATCCCCAAGGAGGACCTGCCGGACTACTGCGCGCACGTGCAGCAGACCGATTACAGCGACTACGACCCGGCGGATGTGCCCGCGTTCGATCCGACCTTCTTCGCGGCGGGCGTGGAGGGCCACATGGTCGAGGGCATGGACTCCGGCTTCTACGGCTACATCAACGTGAAGTGCTACCCGCTTCGGGACGGCGGCTGGCGGGCCTACTGGGCCGCCTACGGCGGCTATGACGGCCTCTGCGGCTTCGACCGGGGCGGCGCCTACAACTACGTGAACGGCAAACTCACCAAGGAGGAGTTCTGGCTCCTGCCCGCGCCACCCAAGGAGGAACTGCTCTCCGCGGACCTCGTCGAAGCGCTGCGCGAGAGCGGCGAATGGGATTACATGGGCAACAACTACAGCTACGACTTCGGATCCGGCGAGGACGGCCTGCTGACCGTTTCGCTGGACGTCGACTACCTGTTCTATCCCGAGGAGGGCAGCGACGCGGCGTATCCCGGCACCACCCTCGACGCCGACTACGGCTGGAGCGGCCAGCGCCTGGTTCGCCAGGACTTCGACGACCTGGACGACGTGCAGATGCGCGCGATCACCCGGATGCTGGGCTGCAACCCGGAAGAGGTGGAGGAGACCTATCACGGCTTCGACGGCGACAACGTCCACATGCGGATCTACGCCGAGTATGACGAACTCGGCTTCCCCTCATCCTGGAAAGTCTTCAGCTACACGTCGGACACGCGCGACCTGAAGGTCTTCGACTTCGACGGCTACAACCTGAAGCCGTCCGAGCACATGATCGTCAAGGACTGGAACGCGCTCAAGACCGAGAATGAGACCGCCGGCGTATGGATGTCCACCGAGGCCATCCGCTTCTTCGGCGTCGGCGACGATGAATTCGACTTCCCGCTCGGCGGCTACACCTACGACTCCTCCTGCGACGGCCTCTTCGAGCCGGATGACCTCTTCGAGGAATAGGTGGCCGTTTTTGTAACTGATTAATAGCCTGCTAAATACAAAAATGCTTGAGGGTGTATTCCCTCAAGCATTTTTGTAATATACAGTCAGTCAAAAACTTATAAAAACGGCCTACCGCTTTTAGAAGATGTAGTCGATGACGTCCTGGATGGTCTTGACGTAGTGGAACTCGAGGCCGCGGATGTAGATCTCCTTGATGTCCTCGATGTCCTTGCGGTTGTCCTCCGAGATCACGATCGTGTGGACGCCGGCGCGCTTGGCGGCGAGGATCTTCTCCTTGATGCCGCCCACCGGCAGCACGCGGCCGCGCAGGGTCATCTCGCCCGTCATCGCGATGCCGTGCTTGACCTTCTGGCCGCGCAGCGCGGACACCATCGAGCTCACCATCGTGATACCGGCCGAGGGGCCGTCCTTCGGCGTCGCGCCCTCGGGCACGTGCACGTGCAGGTCCTTCTCCCCGAAGGTCTTTGCGTCCATCTTGGCCATCTCCGGGTGCGCTTTGATGTACTGGTAGGCGATGGTCGCCGACTCCTTCATCACGTCGCCCAGGTTGCCGGTCATGGTCATGACGCCCTTGCCGCCGCTCACGGAGCTCTCCACGAAGAGGATCTCGCCGCCCATCTGGGTCCAGGCGAGGCCCGTGACCACGCCGGGGGCTTCGTTGCCCTTCTGCAGGTCGTGGAAGTTGGTCGGCAGGCCGAGGTATTCCTTCAGGTGCTCCTTCTTGATGACGGCAGGGTACTCCTGCTCCATCGCGATCTTCTTCGCCGTCACGCGCGCGATCTTCGCGATCTGCTTCTCCAGGCCGCGCACGCCCGACTCGTGGGTGTACTCGTCGATGATGGCGGCGAGCGCCGCGCGGTCGATCTTGAGCGCGTCCTTGGCGATGCCGTGCTCGGATAACTGCTTGGGCACGAGGAACTTCTTGGCAATCTCCATCTTCTCCTCGGCGAGGTAGCCCGTCACGTTGATGAGCTCCATGCGGTCCAGCAGGGCCGACTGGATCGGCGCCGTGCTGTTGGCCGTGGTGATGAAGAGGACGTTGCTCAAATCGTAGTCCTGGTCCAGATAATTATCGTGGAAGGTGGCGTTCTGTTCGGGGTCGAGCGCCTCCAGCAGCGCGGAGGACGGGTCGCCCTTGAAGTCGGCCGCCAGCTTGTCCACCTCGTCGAGCACGATCACCGGGTTGGAGGTGCCGGCCCGGGCGATGCCGTTCAGGATACGGCCCGGGAGCGCGCCCACGTAGGTCTTGCGGTGGCCGCGCAGCTCGGCCTCGTCGTGCATACCGCCCAGGGCGATGCGCACGTACTTGCGGCCGAGCGCCTTGGCGATGGACTTGCCCAGCGAGGTCTTGCCCACGCCCGGAGGGCCGTAGAGGCAGAGGATGGGGGATTTCATGTTCCCCTTCAGTTTGAGCACCGCGAGGTACTCGATGATGCGGTCCTTGACCGTGTCAAGGCCGTAGTGGTCGCCATCCAACACCTTCTGGGCGTGCTTGAGGTCCAGGTTGTCCTGGCTCATCTCGCCCCAGGGGAGGTCGAGCATGAACTCCAGGTAGTTGTACTGGACGCTGTAGTCCGGCGAGGACGGATTGTATTTCTCGAGCTTGGCGAGCTCCTTGTTGAAGGCCTCGCCAATCTCCTTGGGCCATTTCTTCTTGGCGGCGCGCTCGCGGAACTTCTCGAATTCCTCGGCGTCGTCCATGCCCAGCTCCTCCTGGATGGTACGGAGCTGGTTGTTGAGGTAGTACTCGCGCTGCTGCTGGTCGATCTCGCTCTTGACCTTCTGGTTGATCTCCTGCTTGATCTTCATCAGCTCCACCTGCGCGTCCAGCACGGTGAGCAGCTTGAGGCCGCGCACGCGGACGTCGTCATACTCCAGCAGCTGGATTTTCGACTCGAAGTTCTCCACCTCGATGGTCGTGGCGATGAAGTTCACGAGGAACTTGAAATCGTCGATTGCCTTCAGCGCGCCGATGGTCTCGCGCGTGCCGATGTTGCTCGCGCGGAGCAGGTTGATCGCCTTCTCCTTCAGGGCCTCGGCGAGCGCCTTGATGTCCGTGCTGTGCTGGTCTTCCGTCAAGATGTCAGGGAGATAATGCACGCGCGCGGTGATATAAGGCTCGTAGCCGAGCACGGCGTCCATCGCCAGGCGCTTGAACGCCTGGAGGATGGCCGTGATCGTGCCGTCCGGCATCTCCAAGGTTTTCAGGACCTTACACACCGAGCCGTAGTGGCTCAGGTCTTCCTCCTGCGGCTCCTCGACCATCACGTCGTTCTGCGGCACGGCGCCGATGAAGAAACCTTCCTTCTCGGCGTCCTGGATCAGGCGGACGGATTTCTCGCGCCCGATCGTGATCGGGAACACGGCGCCCGGGAAGAGCACCGCGTTGCGGAGCGCGAGCACCGGGAGGATCTCCGGCAGTTCGGACTCGTCTATTTTCAGCAGGCCTTCTCCCTGCATAACGGGAATGATGCTGACTTCTGCGCCAGCGGGGAGGGTGAATTCTTTATCTTGTCTCATACTATATTGCCAAATTGTCAGTAAAGTCGGTTTTCTGGAACCGCATGCGAATATAGTCAATCTCCGTGCCATGTCCAAAAAACTGAAAATAACATTTTGAATAATAAAAAAATAACTCTATTTTTGCACTCCCAAAAACGGAATTAGTTAGTTAATAAATTATTTAATATTCAAGACAATGACTAAAGCAGAAATCGTGAACGAAGTGGCCAAGGCCACCGGTATCGAGAAGGTGACCGTCCAGACCGTCGTCGAGGCCACCATGGAGAGCATCAAGGCTTCCCTTATCAAGGACAACAACGTGTACCTGCGTGGATTTGGTTCCTTCATCAACAAGCAGCGCGCCCAGAAGGCCGCCCGCAACATCACCCGCCAGACCACGATGACGATCCCGGCTCACTGCATTCCCGCCTTCAAGCCGGCCAAGTCCTTCGCCGCTGCGGTCAAGGAGAACGTCAAACCCAAATCCAAATAATTATGCCTAACGGAAAGAAGCATAAGAGACATAAGATGGCGACCCACAAGCGTAAGAAGCGCTTGCGTCTGAACCGCCACAAGAAGAAATAATAAGTCGAGGAAAGCCTGACGGGAGATCCGGCGGGCTTTTTCTTGATTTATACAGTTGCGAAAACAATGGAAACCGCGAAGACAGAAAAAGACCTGGTGGTGGACGTCGCGCCCGCCGAGGTTCGGATCGCGCTGCTGGAGAATCACCGGCTGATCGAGCTGAACCGTGAATCGAACCAGGGTCAGAGCTATTCGGTCGGGGACGTCTTCCTTGGCAAGGTCAAGAAGATCCTCCCTGCGCTGAATGCCGCCTTCGTGGACATCGGCGACAGCAAAGAGGCCTTCATCCACTACCTCGACCTGGGCTTGTATTTCAACGCTTTCGACACCTTCGTGCGCGAAAGCAATCCCAACCGGGAGCTCGACAAGCTCTACGCGAGCATGAAGATCGGCCACCCCCTCGCGAAGGAGGGCCGCATCGAGGATCACCTCAAACCCGGGCAGATGATCATCTGCCAGATCACCAAGGAGCCGATTTCCACCAAGGGATCCCGGTTGACTGCGGAGATTTCATTGGCAGGACGCAACGTTGTACTGCTCCCCTTCGCCGAGAAGGTGAGCGTTTCCCAGAAAATCTCCTCCAAAGAGGAGAAAAAGAGACTTGAGACCCTCGTCAAGAGCATCCTCCCCAAGAACTACGGCGCGATCATCCGCACCGCTGCGGAGGGCAAGACGGCTGCCGTCCTGGTGGCCGAGCTCCGCCTGCTGATCGAGAAATGGGAGGGCTCCTGGCAGAAAGTGGCCGCATCCAAGGGGGTGAAACTCCTCTTCACCGAGTACTCCAAGACCACCACCGTACTGCGCGATCTGCTCAACGATTCGTTCGCGAACATCCATGTGAACGACCGCACCGTCTTCGAAGAGACGCGCAAGTACATTTCCCTGATCTCTCCCGAGCAGGAGAAGATCGTCAAGCTCTACGACGGCAAGGAGCCCATCTTCGACCATTTCGAAGTGACCCGCCAGATCAAGAGCTCCTTCGGCAAGGTGGTACCGATGAAGCAGGGTGCGTATCTCGTCATCGAGACCACCGAGGCGCTCAACGTGATCGATGTCAACAGCGGCATCCGGGCCAAGACCACCGACCAGGAGGAGAACACCTTCGAGGTCAACAAGCTGGCCGCCGAGGAGATCGCCCGCCAGTTGCGGCTCCGCGATATGGGCGGCATCGTCATCGTCGACTTCATCGACATGGCCAAGCCCGAGCACCGCAACGACCTCTACAAGTACATGCGGGACCTCATGGAGAGTGACCGGGCCAAGCACAACGTGCTGCCCCTCACCAAGTTCGGGCTCATGCAGCTCACGCGCCAGCGGATCCGCCCCGTGACAGAGATCAACACCACCGAAAAATGCCCCCTGTGCCACGGCACCGGACACATCACGTCCACCGTGGTCATCGACGAAGAGATCGAGCGGCACATCGCCGACCTCGTCGAGAAGGGACAGAAGACGATGACACTCAGGACCAGCCCCATCCTCGGGGCTTACCTGACGCGCGGATGGAATTCCTTCCTCCGCAAGTGGAAACGGAAGTACAAGTGCAAGCTGGAGCTGGTCGAAATGACCGACCACAGCATCCTGCAGTATGAAATCGTTGATGAACTGGGAAAGGCGCTCGACTGAGCGCCTTTCCTTTTGCCGTCATGCCCGACCTGATCGGGCATCTCATTCCCAATCCAGCAGCTCCATGGCTTCTTCCAGCTGCCGGCGGTCCCGCTTCGTCGGCCGGCCGGCGCCGCGGTCGCGCTGCAGCACGATCGTCTCGCGCGGCGCGTGGAGCTTCGCCCGCTCGCTCTCGGGCGTCAGGTCCTCGGCGAACTCGGGCACGAGCGCCGCGCCCATCCGCGCCTCGGTCACCTTCAGCACGCGGTAGCTGAACAGCGCCGACCCCTTGCGGACCTCCAGCACGTCGCCGGCCTTGACGGCCTTCGACGGCTTCGCATTCACTCCCGCCAGTTTTACCTTGTTGCCGTTGCAGGCGTCCGTGGCGTCGCTCCGGGTCTTGAACACCCGTATCGCCCACAAATACTTGTCTATTCTTACACTGTCCATAGTCCGTCATTCGCCGGCTCCATTTTCCGTCATTCCCGACTCCATTTTCCGTCATTCCCGACCTGATCGGGAATCTCCTGCCTATCTTCGATTATTCGCCAAAGAAATATAGTAGAAGAGCGTGGCGAGGGAGCCGAGGGCGGCGATGACGTAGGTGTAGGCGGCCCATTTCAGGGCGTCGACGGCCATCGGCTTGGTGTCGACGTCGACGACGCCCGAGTGCTCGAGCCAGGCCACGGCGCGCTGGCTGGCGTTAATCTCCACCGGGAGCGTCAGGATGCTGAAGAACGTCGTCGCGGCGAAGAGCGCGATGCCGATCCAGAGGAGCGTCGGGAAATAATTGATCAGCAACACGCCGGCCAGCAGGACCCACTGGACCGTATTGTTCGCGAACGACACCACCGGCACCAGGGCGGAGCGGAGCTTCAGCGGCGCGTAGCCCTTGGCGTGCTGGATGGCGTGGCCGGTCTCATGCGCCGCCACGGCGCAGGCCGCGACCGACGCGACCCCGAACACCCCCTCGCTGAGATTCACCGTCTTGTCCGTCGGATTATAATGGTCGGTCAGCTTCCCGCCCACCGACTGCACCTTCACGTCCGTGATGCCGTTCTGCGCCAGCATCAGGCGCGCCACATCGGCGCCGGTCAGGCCACGCGGGGAGGGGATATTGCCGTATTTTTCAAATTTGCTGCTCAGCACGCGCTGGACGATGAACGAAGCCAGCATGACGGCGAGCAGGATGAACCAGATGCTATTCATAACGATTAAAGATTTCGGTCTCTGCGAAGATAAGCATTTATTGGAAAAAGTTTCGTATCTCTCGTCAAAACTAATAACTGATATTCGTCATGAAAAAGAAATTCAGATGTCTCGTATGTGGCTATGTCTATGAGGGTGAGAATCCTCCTGCCGAGTGCCCGCAGTGCCACGCCAAGGGCTCCTGAAACGGTATTTTGGCGAATAACGACAAAAGGCGCTCTGACTGAGCGCCTTTTTTTGTCATCCTGAGCGAAGCGAAGGATCTAGTCTAGATACATCGCGTGCCTTACCTTATCGGCGACGGTATCGCCCTTCAGACCGCGCAGGATCTCCAGGCCGAAGGCGACCGCGTGGCCGGCGGAGCGGCCCGTCACGATGCGCCCGGCGCGCACGGCCGGCTTCGGCGTGTGCACGCCGCCCAGCGCGATCAGCGCGTCCTCGAATCCCTCGAAACAGGTGAACGGCTGCCCCTGCCACACGCCTTCCAACTGGCTGAGCACCAGCCCGGGGGCGGCGCAAATCGCCGCCACAGTGCCGCCGGCGGCATAATGCTCCCGCATCAGCTTGATCTGCGGCGTGCAGGCGGCGAGGGCCTTGGACCCGGGCATACCGCCCGGGAAAATCATCACGTCCTCCGCCGTCGTGCCGGCGTGGTTCGTGTCCAGCTCCGGCAGGAAGGCATCGGCCGTGACCAGGATCCCGTGCGAAGATTCGACTTG
>JAGCDF010000006.1 GCA_017651225.1 Bacteroidales bacterium | reverse complement strand
GGTCCAGTACATGAACGCCATCAAGGAAGCCGAATCCTACGACGGCCCGTCCCTGATCATCGCCTACGCCCCGTGTATCAACCACGGCCTGAAGGCGGGCATGGGTCTGAGCCAGAAGGAGGAGAAGCTGGCCGTCGAGTGCGGCTACTGGCACCTCTACCGCTTCAACCCGGCCCTCGAGGAGCAGGGCAAGAACCCGTTCACGCTCGACTCCAAGGAGCCCGACTGGACGAAGTTCCAGGACTTCCTCAAGGGCGAGGTCCGCTTCGCTTCCCTGTACAAACTCTTCCCGGACAGCGCAGCCGAGCTGCTCGCCAAGACCGAGGAGTTTGCCAAGGTGCGCCTCAATACTTATAAGAGGTTAGCGGGCAAAGAATAAATAATTCTGAAGATTTAATAAATTTTTATTGTTTTTCAATATTTCTTGATTAGCTTTGCAATCAGAAAGCGCAATCAAATGAAAATGATGAAAAAAATCCTCATCCTTGCAGCAGCGCTCATCAGCGCTGCTGCTTTGGGAAACGCGCAGCAGCTGCAGCAGCTTCCCAACGATCCGGCCACCCGCGTCGGTAAGCTTGACAACGGATTGACCTACTACATCCGTCACAACGAGAAGCCCGCCCAGCGGGCCGAGTTCTACCTGGCCACCAACGTCGGCGCCCTGCAGGAGTTGCCCGACCAGGACGGCCTCGCCCACTTCCTGGAGCACATGTGCTTCAACGGCACCAAGAACTTCCCCGGAAAGGGCATCCTCAACTGGCTGGAGAGCATTGGCGCTTCCTTCGGCGGCAACGTGAACGCCTCCACGGGCGTGGAGCAGACCATCTACCTGCTCAACAACATTCCCCTGGTGCGCCCGACCGTCGTCGACACCTGCATCCTCATCATGCACGACTACTCCCACTTCGTGACCTGCGATCCGGAGGAAATCGACAAGGAACGCGGCGTCATCCTCGAGGAGAAGCGTTCCCGCAACACCGCCCAGTGGCGCATGCGCGAGGCCGCCGGTCCGTACCTCTACGGTGACACCAAGTACGCCACCACGACCATCATCGGCACCGAGGAGAACCTCAAGACCTTCAAGCCCGAGAGCCTGACGAACTTCTACCACACCTGGTACCGTCCGGACATGCAGGCGCTGATCGTCGTGGGTGACATCGACGTCGACTACGTGGAGGCCTGCATCAAGCGCACCTTCGCCGACATCCCGGCCGCCGAGAATCCCAAGCAGAAGGACGTCATCGTCATCCCGGACAACGAGAAGCCGGCCATCGGCATCCTCACCGATCCCGAGAACCGCAATACCACCGTCGAGATCTACTGGCGCAGCCAGGCGACCCCGGAGGAGCTCAACAGCACCCCGGTGGGCCTGATCACCGACCTGCTCGAGGACATCGTGTCCATCGCGATGAACGAGCGCTTCGAGGAGATCGCCGCCCAGCCTGACGCTCCGTTCCTGGCCGGCGGATTCGGCATCGGCAACCTCTGCGAGCCCGCCGACGTCACCTACGTCGAGGCCGCCAGCAAGGACGGCGAGGCGCTCAACGCCCTGGCCGCCGCCCTGCTCGAGGCCGAGAAGCTCCGCCGCTTCGGTCTGACCGACGCCGAGGTGGAGCGCGCCAAGAACGAGGTCCTCTCCCGCTTTGAGACCAAGGCCAACAAGGCCGACACCCGCAACAACTCCGAGTTCGTGATGCCTTGCATCTACAACTTCTTCGACAACGAGCGCTTCATGGATCCGCAGACCGAGTACGAACTCGTCCAGCAGCTCATGCCGATGCTGACCGCCGACACCATTAACCAGGCCGCCCAGCAGCTCATCACCCGCGAGAACATGGTGGTCATCTACACGGCTCCTGAGAAGGAAGGCCTCGCCCACCCGACCGTGGAGCAGGTCCAGGCCGTGATCGACGCCGTCGAGAACGCCCAGATCGAGCAGGCCGCCGCCGAGGAGCTTCCGGAAGCCTTCCTGAACCCGGCCGCCCTCAAGGGCAGCAAGGCCGGCAAGGTCAAGGAAAGCTACTACGGTTCCAAGACCTTCACCCTGAAGAACGGCGTGACCGTCTGGCTCTTCCCGACGGACCACGAGAAGGACCGCATCATCATGAACTACAGCAAGGACGGCGGCCGCAGCCTGCTCTCCGACGAGGAGGTCTTCTCCTTCGACTCCAACATCTGGAGCCTCTACCTGCAGAACAGCGGTATCGCCGACTTCCCCGCCACGACGGTGCGCAAGATGCTCGCCGGCAAGCAGGTCAGCGGTTCTCCTTATATTAATGAGTACACGCACGGCGTCAGCGGCACCACGACCGTCAAGGATCTTGAGACCGCCCTGCAGCTCTTCTACCTCTATATCACGGCCCCGCGCTTTGATGAGAACGAGTACAACCAGGGCCGCAGCCAGATCGAGGCCGTCCTGCCGAACCTCATGACCCAGTCCAACTACAAGCTCAACAAGGCCCTCTACGACTATGTCTATGACAGCCCGCGCCGCTTCATGATCAGCGACGACGTCATCGCCAAGGCCAGCCTCAGCACCCTCGAGAGCGCCTACAAGCGCCTCTACGCCGACGCGGCCGGTGCCCGTCTGGTGGTCGTGGGCGACTTCAACGTGGACGAGATCATGCCGCTCATCTGCAAGTACGCCGGTTCCATCCCGGCCGGGAAGAAGGCCGCCAAGGCCGAGTACCGCGGCGACGGCATCAGCACCGCCGACCGTCTGTACGACTTCAACGCCCAGATGGCCACCCCGATGGTCACGGTCCTGCAGGTCTACAACGCCCTCAAGCCCTACTCCATCGGCGACGAAGTCGCCAATGACGCGCTCTCCTACATCCTCGACATGCTCTATACCGAGACCCTGCGCGAGGACGAAGGCGGCACCTACGGCGCCAGCAGCTCCGACAACGTCAGCACCAAGCCGGATGAGCGTCATATGATGCAGGTGGTCTTCCAGACCAACGTCGAGTCCGCCGACAAGCTCCGCGAACTGGCCAAGTCCGGCTTCCAGGGCATCGCCGAGAACGGCCCGACCGCCGACCAGTTCGACAAGGCCGTGAAGAACCTCCAGAAGACGACTCCTGAGAACCGCCAGAAGAACAACTACTGGGCTTCGGTGATCATGCGCAACGCCCGCTACGGCTTCGACTATGACAAGGAGTACGAGGCTGCCGTGAACGCCCTGACGCCCGCCGATGTCCAGGCAGCCGCCCAGGAGCTCCTCCACGGCAACATGATCGAGATCGTCATGCGCCCCGAATAATCAGGGACGAAACATAGCTCTAAGGGATTTTTATCCCACAGAAACGCCGATTTGTCCGCCAAATCGGCGTTTCGTCACTTTTTTCGCCCGCCGTTCCCAACTCTTTGCCCAGGCGCTTGCGAGGCCCTACCTTTGCGTTCCGGATCATCAAACAAAACGCAAAGAACCATGTACAATCTGACCCTTGAAGACAGTTTCCTGCGCCGCTTTGAACAATCCGTCAAAGCCTGCTGGGACAAGACCGCTCTCGTCGAATACAATCAGGCCGGCCTCACCTACGGGGAGTTGGCCGCCGAACTCGAAAAGACCGTCCTCTGGTGGCGGGCCGCCGGCCTGCAGCCGGGCGACAAGATCGCCATCAACGCGCGTTCCAGCGCAGGCTGGGCCAAGACCTTCTTCGCCGCCCAGACCGGCGGGTTTGTGGCCGTGCAGCTTTTCAACGGTTTCACCCCCGACGACACGATGCACCTCGTGGACCATTCCGACAGCCGCATCCTCTATACGGAGAAGGCGATCTTCGAGAAGATGGACTTCGCGGCCATGCCGCAGGTGATGGGCGTGCTCGACACCAAGAGCGGCGAGCTGCTGGCCGCCCGCGGCGACTTCGCCGACGTCTACGCGCAGCGTGACGTCCTCTTCGCCGCCGCCCACCCCGACGGACTCAGCGCGGACGAGGTCCACTACCCGGACCGTCCGCTGGACGAGCTCTGCGCCCTGATGTACACCTCCGGTTCCACCGGCAACCCGAAGGGCGTGATGATCTCCATCCGCAACTTCAGCTCCAACATCCAGCTGATTCCCCACCATTTCCCGTACAAGCGGGAGGACAACTACGTCAGCGTGCTCCCCTACGCCCACATCTTCGGGCTGGTCTACGACCTGATGGCCCCGCTCTGCTACGGCATGACCCTCTGCATCCTCTTCGTGCCGCCCGTGCCGGCCTACCTTAAGCCGGCCCTGCGCGCGTACAAGCCTTACGTGTTCTTCGCGGTTCCGCTCATCATCAACAAGATGATCGACGACACCATCGGCGAATTCATCCGCAGCAAGAGCGGCGCCGCCAAGCTCGCGGACTACAAGAACAACCCGGACTTCTGCGAAGCCCTGCGCACCATCTTCATGAACGCCTTCGGCGGCAACCTCGGCCTGATGATCACGGGCGGCGCGGCCATGCCGGAGCAGCTGGAGCGCCTCTTCCTGGAGCAGCTCAAGGTTCCGTTCGTGACGGGCTACGGCATGACTGAGTGCACGCCCACCATCACCCTGGGCCACAAAGAGACCTACGTGATGAAGGAGTGCGGCGAGCCCGTTCCCGAAGGCATCGAGCTGAAGATCGACTCTCCGGATCCGCACCATGTGGCCGGCGAGGTCCTCGTCCGCGGCCATGTGGTCTTCTCGGGCTACTATAAGAATCCCGAGGCCACCCGCGCCGTCTTCACCGACGACGGCTGGTTCCGCACCGGCGACCTCGGCACCATCGACGACCTGGGACGCACCTTCCTCGTGGGCCGCAGCAAGAGCATGATTCTGGGCGCCAACGGCCAGAACATTTTCCCGGAGGAGATCGAGGTCGTCCTCAACCAGCTCCCCTACGTCCAGGAGTCCATCGTGGTGGGCCGCAACGGGCAGCTGACCGCCCTGATCGTCCCCGACCAGACGATGCTGGCAGACCAGAATATCGATTCCGACACGCTCAAGAGCATCATGGACGCCAACCTGGCCACCCTCAACGAGAAGATCCCGGCCTATTCCAGCGTCCGCGGTTACGAGGTGCAGTTCACTCCCTTTGCCAAGACGCCAAAAGGCAGCATCAAACGGTTTATGTATAAGTAAACGCTTGCCTTCCCCAGCGGGCGGCCTGCTCCGCCCTCCGCAACGCCAACGCACGGCAAGCTCCAGAAATCCGTCGAATGCAATCGGCGGATTTTTGTTATATTTTGCTATCTTTGCGATAAGACAGACTTATATGTTCGAGGATTTCAGACTACGTGTATTCGAGCGCGTCGCGGAGCTGGGGAGCTTCACGGCGGCCGCCAAGGCCCTGGGCATCTCCCAGCCGGCCGTCAGCCAGCATATTTCGGAATTGGAGAAGGCCGTCGGCGGGGCGCTGTTCGAGCGCGGCCGCGGGCGCGTGGAGCCGACTGAGCGCGGCCGCCTCTTCCTGGAGCACACCCGCACCATCCTGGCGGGTTATAAGGCGATGGACAGCGAGTTCCGCGTGCCGGAGAGCATCCTCCTGCACCGCGTGCTGCTGGACGGGCGCAAGACGAATATCCTCATCCAGCAGGACCGCTTCGCGGACCTGGACGCTCCGGAGGACACGCCGGCCGACCGCGTCATCGAGGCGGATGGCCTGGCCATCCTGCCCTCCTTCTTCAACACGCACAACCACGCGGCCATGACGCTCATGCGCGGCATGGCGGACGACCTGCCGCTCGAGGAGTGGCTGCAGGAGCACGTGTGGCCTTTCGAGGCCAACCTGACGCCGGACGACATCCGGCGGGGCAACGAGCTGGCCGTCCGGGAGATGGTCGCCTCCGGCACCACTTTCTTCTCGGACATGTACTTCGACCCTGAGGAGGCCATGGTCCCGGTCGAGGCCGCCGGCATCCGCGCCGCCATCGGCATCACCATCCTGGACGGCCATCCCAAATCGCAGGCGGAAGCCCTCAAGGACTACATCAAGAACTGGCAGGACCCCACCGGCGGCCGCATCCAGCTGGTGATGTGCCCGCATTCCGTCTATACCGTCAGCGGCGAACGGCTCAAGCGCAGCGTCAACTTCGCCCGCCACCACGACATGCTGATCCACATCCACGTCAGCGAGACGCGCCGCGAGGTCGAGGACTGCATCAAGGCGCACGGCACCACGCCGGTGCGCTACCTCGACAAGCTGGGCGTCCTGGGCCCGGATGTCATCGCCGCCCACTGCGTGCACGTGGACGGCGAAGAATGGAAGATACTCGCAAAAAACGGTGTCACCATCACGCACTGCCCCTGCTCCAACATGAAGCTGGGCAGCGGCCGTTTCCCCTACGAACTGGCGATCGAATCGGGCTGCCGCATCACCCTGGGCACGGACGGCGTGTCGTCCAACAACAACCTCGACATGCGCGAGGAGATGAAATTCGCGGCCCTGCTGGCCAAACTCAACGGCGACACGACCTTGCTCCCCGCCGACGAGATCTTCCGCTGGGCCACGCGCAACGGCGCCGAGTTCTTCGGCGTCGACGCCGGCGAGATCGCCAAGGGCAAGCAGGCGGACGCCATCCTCGTCGATCTCGGCGCCCCCTCCATGCAGCCCTGCCACAACCTCATCTCCAACTGGGTCTATTCTGCCGACACTTCCGTCATCCGCTATCGCTTCTGCGCCGGACGGATCTTGAAATAGAAAAAGGGAGCCCCGCTGGGACTCCCTTAGTGTAAGACACTTGGTGCGTGACTACTCGGCCGGAGCGATAGCGCCCATCGGGCAAGCATCGGCGCAGGTACCGCAGTCGATGCAGACGTTCGGGTCGATGGTGTAGACATCACCCTCCTGGATAGCGCCGGAAGGGCATTCACCCTGGCAAGTACCACATGCCACGCAGGTGTCGGGATTGATCTTGTAAGCCATTATCAGTAAAATTTAGTGTGTGTTCGGTCCAGTATTTGCAAAAACCGGGACAAAAGTAATCATTTTTTTCGTAAATTTGCAGTTATGAAAACGCTTTTGACAATCTTGCTTGCTGCCGCGCTTGCAGCACCCATCCAGTTTGACAAAACTGTACACGACTTTGGCGAGATCAGCGCCAAAGCCGGCAAGCAGACCTGCACCTTTACCGTGATCAACGACGCAGACGAGGATCTCTCGATCCTGGCCGTTGTTCCTTCCTGCGGATGCACCGACGTCGTGTGGACGCGCGAAGCCATCGCTCCGGGCGCCAAGGGCGAAATCAAAGCCACTTACTCCAACGACGAAGGCACGGGTACCTTCGACAAGACGCTGACCGTCTACACCTCCGCGCAGAAGAAACCCGTGATCCTGCACCTCAAAGGTTCCGTCAAGAATGCCAAATAATAGCAACTACACAGACGACAACATACGCACCCTCGAAGGCGTACAGCACGTACGCCTTCGTCCGGGTATGTACATCGGCCGACTCGGCAACGGTAACAACCCGGGCGACGGCATCTACGTCCTCCTGAAAGAAATCGTAGACAATTCCATCGACGAATTCGCGATGGGTTTCGGCAAGGAGATCCGCATCGACATCAAAGAGAACGAAGTCACCGTGCGCGACTTCGGCCGCGGCATCCCCCTCGATTCCGTGATCAAGGCCGTGAGCATCCTCAACACCGGCGGCAAGTTCGACGACAAGGTCTTCAAGAAGTCCGTCGGCCTCAACGGCGTCGGCACCAAGGCCGTCAACGCCCTCTCCGAGAGCTTCTACGTCTGCTCCCACCGCGACGGCGAAAGCTCCTGGGCGCGCTTCGAGCGTGGCGAGCTGAAGGACAGCGGCAAGGGCAAGACCACGGAGAAGAACGGCACGCTCGTCACCTTCACGCCGGACAAGATGATGTTCGGCGAATACGCCTTCAACATGGACTTCGTGGAGACGATGGTCAAGAACTACTCCTACCTCAAGAAAGGTCTGACCCTCCTCCTCAACGGCACGCCCTACAAGTCCGAGAACGGCCTGCTGGACCTCGTGAACGAGAACCTGCTCAGCGACGAGCCGCTCTACCCGCCCATCCACCTGGAGGGCGAGGACATCGAAATCGTCCTCAGCCACAGCAACGCCTACGGCGAGAATATCTCCTCCTTCGTCAACGGCCAGAACACCCGCGACGGCGGCACGCACCTCGCCGCCTACCGCGAGGCCATTGCCAAGACCCTGAAGGAATTCTTCAAGAAGAACTACGACCCCACCGACTGCCGCCAGGGCGTCGTGGGCGCCATCAGCATCCAGATCCAGGAGCCGAACTTCGAAGGCCAGACCAAGACCAAACTCGGATCCAACTACATGTGGGAGAAGCAGTTCCACGACGAGAGCGGCGCGCTCAAGACCGACATCGGCCCGACCATCCGCTCCTACGTGAACGACTTCGTGGCCAAGAACCTGGACGACTACCTGCGCATCCACAAGGAGATCGTCCCCGTGATCGAGGAGAAGATCAAATCCTCCCAGAAGGAGCGCGAGGAGATCAGCGGCATCCAGAAGAAGACGCGCGAGCGCAACAAGCGCACCAACGTCTACAACCCCAAGCTGCGCGACTGCCGCTACCACTACAACGACAAAGTCACCGAGAAAACGCAGGAGAACATCGAAGCCTCCTCCATCTTCATCACGGAGGGCGACTCCGCAAGCGGAACGATCACCAAGGCGCGCAACGCCAACTACCAGGCGGTCTTCTCGCTGCGCGGCAAGCCGCTCAACTGCTATAAGGAAAAACGCAAGAAGTTCGCGGAGAACGAAGAGCTGAACCTGCTCATTTCCGCCCTCGGCATCGAGGACGACCTCGAAGGGCTCCGCTACAACAACATCATCGTGGCGACCGATGCCGATGACGACGGCATGCACATCCGCCTGCTGATGCTGACCTTCTTCATGAAATACTACCCCGACCTGATCCGGCGCGGGCACGTGTACATCCTCCAGACGCCGCTTTTCCGCGTGCGCAACAAGAAGGAGAGCCACTACTGCTACAACCAGGAAGAGAAGGACAAGGCCATCAAGTCACTCAAGACCGGCGTGGAAATCACCCGCTTCAAAGGTTTGGGAGAAATATCTTCCGAAGAGTTCGTCCACTTCATCGGTCCGGAGATGCGCCTCGACCTCGTGAAGATCGCCGAGGAGGAGTCCATCGCGAACATCATGGCGTTCTACATGGGTGACAACACCCTCGACCGCCAGAACTTCATCCGCGCGAACCTCCGCTCCGAGGAGGAACTGGAAGACGTCAATATCTAGCCTTTGGCTTCGACAAACTGCAACTGCGTAAACACGCTGTTGAGCAGTTTCTCCATGATGATCGGCTTCATGATGAAGTCGTTCGCCCCCAGGTCAAAACCCCGTACGACATCCTCGTTCGAGTTGAGCGCGGACAGGATGACGATGCGGATATCCGCCGTGGCGGGGTCCTCCCGCAGACGCTTGATCACCTCAAAGCCATCTATGCCTGGCATCATCAGATCCAGGAGAATCAGGTCCGGTTTACGCTGGGCCACAGCGTCCAGCGCGTGCTGGCCATTGTCGGCAGTACGGATTTCAAACTTGAAACGGGACAGCATCTTCTGCACCAACAACAGGTTCAGCGGAATGTCGTCCACTGCCAGGATGTTGTAATTCGAATAATCGCGGTTAAGATCAAAAGCGGGCATGATCTACAATTAGTTATTAGTTAGTTGATGGGATATTATCTTCTTGTGGCGGCGGGGTCACGGGCACTTCGAAGATGAAGCGCGCGCCTCCGGCCGTGTAGGTGGTATCCAGGTAAACCGAGGCGCCCATGCGCCCGGCGATGTCTCGGCAGATGCTCAGGCCCAGGCCCGTCCCCTGGACGAAATCGTTCAGTTTGGTGAAGCGGTCGAAAATGCGCTCGGCCTGCTCGGCGGGGATGCCGGGGCCCGTGTCCGTCACGGAGTAGGACACGTAGCCGGGACGGCTCGTGAGCGAGCTGGACAGGCGGATCTCGCCTTCCTTCGTATGCTTGCAGGAGTTGGTCAGCAGGTTAATGAGGATCTGCTGCACACGGCGCGGGTCCGTCTGGAAGTTGAACGGCTCCGCCGACTCGGGCGCGTAGTACATCTTCACGCCCGGCTGCAGGCGGTGCTCCGCGCTGCGGATCGCAGCCTGCGCGATGAAGTGCATCTCGCCCTCCTCGTAGCTGATCCGGTACTTGCCGGCGTCCATGGCGGAAGCGTTGAGGATGTCGTCCAGCAACATCGTCAACATCTTGGTATTGTTGATGATATGGTCTGAGAACTCCGCTTTTTCCTCCTCCGGGAACGACCCGTCCGGGAGCGCGAGCAACTGTGAGAAGCCCACGATGGCATTCAGCGGCGTACGTACTTCATGACTCATATTCTGCACGAACCGGGTCTTGGCCGCATTTGCGAGCTGCACCTGTTCGTTCGCTTCCTTCAACTCCCGGATTCGCTCTTCGTCCATCTCCCGCGCCTTGCGCAGGTTGCGGTTGTGCACCCAGAAGAAACCGGACGAGACGAGCAGGATCACCATGACCAGGAACTCCACCAGGCGCGTGGCCATCAGTACCTCCTGGTTCATCTCGGTCAGCTGCCGGTTCAGGCTGTAGTTCTGGAAGCGCCCGGCAGCCTCCTCGAGCCGCATGTTGTTGACCTTGGACAACATCTCCTGCATCGCTATGTAGCGCTTTCGCATCATCTGGAGGGAGATATCATACCGCCCCCACTGTGCCGCCAGGCGGCCCATGTACAGCTGTTGGCGGGGCAGCGCCAGCGTGTCCAACAGTGCCTGCGACGGACGCGCGTCATGCACAATCGCGTCCACGCAAGCGAAGAGTTCCTCTCCCGTGCGGAAGAAGGAAGGGAAGGCCGAATCGTTCAGGCAGTAGTTGCGCTTGCGCTCGTATTCGGGCAAGTCCTTGTCGAACGCGGCGATCTGGGCCTGGTAATACGCGCAGCGGAGCGTGTCCAGGTGCGCCTGGGCGGCCGCCATCGCCTTGTTGTAGAACAGGCGGCTCGAATCCTCGGCAAAGTCGTACGTGTCGGCCAGGTCGCAATACGTGCGCGTGACGGGCTGCTTCCGGACGTCCGGGTCCCTGGACTCCTCATACAACTCCAGCGCCTGCATGAGGTACAGACGCGTGTTCACGACATCCCCCTGCTGCATGTAGACCTGGGCCAGGAAACGGAGGGCCTGCCATTCGCCGAAGTCGTCGTTCTCCTGCTCGGACTCCTTCAGCATCTTGTCCAGCAGGTCGAATGCCGCCGTGATCTGGCGGGAATCGAAATAGTAGTTCTGCGCCAGGTCGTAAGAGTAGTAGTAATACTGGGTGTAGCCCTTCTCGCGGGCCACTTCCCGCAGCTTGTCGAACGCCTCGTCCACCTGCCGGTTCATCTGGAGGCGCTGCTCCAGGGGGACGTTCACGCCCACCCGGCAGATGCGGCGAAGCGCAAAGACATAGTGAAGCGTCTGCGCCTTCGTGTCGCCCCGCTCGATCGCCATCTCCAGCAGCCGGGCGTTGATTTCGTCGAATTCCGTCGCCGACGGTTCGTCCACCACCACCTCCGCTTGTTGCAGGATGGCGTAGCAGGCGTCGTCGATCTCGTAAGGGTTATTCTGCCCGGCCGACGTCCAGAGGGCCGCCAGCAGACAAAAACAAACGAGGATCCAACGTTTCATCTCCTCAAATATAGAAAAAAACTATAACATTCAAAATCTTCGCTCTTTTTTCCCGCCTGATTCCAAAACATTTAGAACGAATTTTTGAAGATTATTCCTACCTTTGTTCAGCGAGTAAAAACGCCATGCCACGCCAACTGAACGCCGAATTCCGGCGACTCTTAATCGAGCGCCGCGCCTTCCTGGAGCCGCACCTCACGGTGACGGAAGTGGCGCGTCGGCTGCAGACCAACAAGACCTACATCTCCAAGCTGGTCAACGAGTCGTACGGCATGCCGTTTCCGGACCTGGTCAACTCGCTGCGCGTCCGATACGCGCAGGCCTATCGCGCGGAGCACCCCGGCGCCCGCCAGCAGGAGGTCGCCGCGGCCTGCGGCTTTTCGAGCGTTTCCTTCTTCAACCGGGTCTACAAGAAGGTCACGGGCGTCACGCCCCGACACGATTCGGAATCTCTTTGATAATCCGAAAATTATTCCTATCTTTGCAGCCCCTTTTTTAAGAGGGACTGTGTATTTATTTAATTATTAACAAAATGATCAAACAGTACGAAACCGTTTTCATTGCAACTCCCGTTTTGTCTGACACCCAGATGAAGGAAGCGGTTGCCAAGTACACCCAGCTGATCCGTGACAACGGCGGCGAGATTGTGTACGAAGAGGACTGGGGTCTCAAGCAGCTCGCTTACCCCATCCAGCACAAGACGTCAGGATTCTATTACCTGATTGAGTTCAAGGCTGACCCGCAGTTCGTGGCCACCCTCGAGACCCAGTATCACCGCGACGAGCGCATCCTCCGCTACCTCACCGTAGCCCTGGACCAGCACGCTGTCGCTTACGCCGAGCACCGTCGCCAGACGCGCGCCGCCAAGGCCGCTGCCGCCGCCGCTGCTCCTCAGCAGGAAGAGGCCCCCAAGGCCGAGGCCGAAGAGATTGAAACCGAAGAATAATCAGGAGGAATCATTATGGCAAACAACAACGAAATCCGTTATCTGAACCCTCCTACCGTAGAGGTTCGCAAGAAGAAATACTGCCGCTTCAAGAAGGCTGGCATCAAGTATGTCGATTATAAGGACGCCGAGTTCCTCAAGAAGTTCCTCAACGAGCAGGGTAAGATCCTTCCCCGCCGCATCACGGGTACTTCCCTCAAGTTCCAGCGCAAGGTTGCCCAGGCCGTCAAGCGTGCCCGCTCCATCGCCCTCCTCCCGTATGTCACTGACCTCCTCAAATAATTGAAGCGTTATGAAGATCATTCTT
>JAGCDF010000049.1 GCA_017651225.1 Bacteroidales bacterium | reverse complement strand
TTGTCGAAGCGGACAGGCCACAGGCCATTGTTCGCGAACAATATACCCAGCAGCATAAACGCCAACAGGGCAGGCACTCCGATCCGGGAGGAGACGGTATTGAGCCAGATACTCGTCAGGATGACGACGGCTATGAGGATAAGGAATAATGCGGTCATAGACTGTGATTGAATGTGACAGATACTTCGCTACGCTCAGAATGACAATTGTCATCCGGAGGAACGCAGTGACGAAGAATCTGCTACAATCGCAGTATGCCCATCAGGTGAAGGTGCTGATTGAATGAAAACAGGTCGGGGACCAGCCTGAAAACCGAGAACCCCCGAAAGACGTATCCGCGCCCGTCAATCACCTTGCCGGCTTTAATGATCTTGAAAGAAGTTTTGGTGGAAGGATTGATCCTGCGGCCTGTCTGGGAAAGACGTACGGAACTGCCATGGCTGGTGGTATTGCCCGAGAAGGCATTCCCTCCTGCCATGGCGAAACACATCTCCCGCCCTAACGAGGCAGGGAAACCCTTGGAGATGGAATCATTGATTTGGGCCGACAGAGAAGTGCCAGGTTCGGCACGGAAAGATACCGCCGCTGACACATCACGGCCACTCAGCAAGAGTGACAGGAAAGTAATCAATATGACGGCGATACGCTTCACGAAAGCAAAGATACGGTTTTTTCTGGATATAATCTATTGATAGACGATTTTGAGATACACTATCCCGGGCGATTTGTAGTAATTTTTTAATATATTTCGCCCGGAAGAATGTAATTTTGATTATCTTTGGGAAAATTTTTGGATATGGACCATATATTCGGTAGGCAGGAAGAAATTGCCGAACTCAAGAGATACTACGATTCCGGAAAGCCGGAGTTCATTGCCGTCTATGGCAGAAGGCGCGTGGGAAAGACTTTCCTTGTGGATAGTTTGTTCGGCAGAGAATATGCATTCTCCACCTCTGGCATCATCGGGGGGACACAGGAGGAAGAACTCGCCGCTTTTACAGAAGACCTTCGCAGATGCGGATACAAAGGGCGTAAACCCCGTTCCTGGATGAATGCATTCGAAGCGCTCCGGGACCTGCTTGAGCAAAAACTTGTCCCCGGTAAGCGTCTGGTCGTATTCATAGACGAACTGCCCTGTCTGGCTACTCCCAAGAGCAGCCTGGTTAAGGCTGTGGACCGTTTCTGGAACACCTGGGGCAGCAAACATCCCGAAGTCTTCCTGATTGTCTGCGGCAGCGCCACCTCCTGGATCATCCGGAACATCATCGACAACAAAGGCGGATTGCACGACAGGATCACCCACGAAAAACACCTTTTCCCGTTCACGCTGGGTGAGACACGCGAATACCTCCGCCTGAGTGGGTTCGGATGGACTGACATCAGCGTCCTTCAGACTTATATGATTATTGGCGGCGTACCTTATTACCTGGATATGCTGGACAGGAACAAGAGCCTTACCGAGAACGTTGACAAGCTATTTTTCGGGAAAGAGGCACCCCTGGCAAGGGAATTCGACCGGCTCTACAAATCGTTGTTCAGCAGCCCTGACAAATACAAGGCTGTCATCAAGACCCTTTCCGGAAGCCGGAAAGGAATGACACGCGGAGAGCTTGCAAAGAAACTGAAAGTCAACGACAACGGCCACTTCGGCGACATCTTGGAAGACCTGGTCAACTGTGACTTCATCCGCTATTACAACTTGATTGGTAAGAGCGTAAGGGCGACGGGCGGCCTGTACCAGCTGGTGGACTTCTACTCCATCTTCCACCAGACCTTCCTCACAAAGAGGATAACCGACGCTCGCTACTGGAGCAATACGCTGAACACTCCTGTACAAAACACATGGTACGGCCTTGCCTTTGAGCGGGTGGCGATGGCACATATCCCGCAGATCTTGAAAGCCATTGGCGTGGACCGCATCCTTACCCAGTATTATTCCTGGCGCAGCACTGAATCTCCCCAGGGCGCCCAGGTGGACCTGGCCATCGACAGGGCTGACGGGAATATCAATCTCTGCGAGGTCAAGTATTCCAACGGGACATACGCCATTTCAAAAGACGAATTCCTCAAACTGAACAACCGCAGCGAAGCATTTCGCCGGGAGACCGGAACCAAAAAGGGATTGTTCATCACATTCATCACCACCTACGGCTTGGATAGGAACGGTTATTCCGATGTAGTCAACAGTCAGGTCACCATGGCAGACCTGTTCCTATAGCGGGCGAAACAGGGCGTATTTGCCCTACATTTCGCCCGGGATAGTGTCATTCGACCATTTCGATGGCTACGCGACGGAGGCCAGGTAGGCGCAAATACCGTCGACATGGAGGTCAACGAGGGCCTGTTGGCCTTCGGGGCTGAGGAGGAAGGCGCAGTCGGCGGGGTTGTCCATGAAGAGGTTTTCGGTGAGGACGGCAGGGCAGGCGGTGTGGCGGAGGAGGTAGAAGTCTTTCTCGAGGTCGGGATCGGCGTCGGTGTAGTCGGTGCGGAGGCGCTGGCCGGGGAGGTGGGCCTGGGCGGCGGTGTAGAGGGAGGTGGCAAGGGCATCGGCCCGGGTGTTTCCACGGGTGGTGTAGGCGCACCAGCCGCGTGTGGTGAGCCAGCGGTCGCCTCGGCCGGCGGCGCAGGCCAATGGAGCGCGGGGGCGGCCGTGAGTCTGTGGCGGTTGACGCCGTGGCGGCAACTGACACAGTCTCACAGCGAAGGGTGGCAATGGAGGTTGCTGGTCTGGCTGTTTGGGGCGGAGCGCAGCGGAGAACCAAACTGACAGACCAGCAAGTACCGCTTCCTTTATCGACCCTGGCATCAGCACTGCCGTTGGAGCTGGGCACCATCGGCCCGAATCATTGACATCGGCCTAAACCCTTCCGTCCACTTTGTCCACCGGTGGACGGAGTGGACAGGGTGGACAGTGGTGGACAGCGGCGGATGGCAGGTGGTATTATGAAGGGATGCTGTGCCTGAGATGGGGCTATAGCAACCCCTGTTCGCGGGCTTTGGAGAGCATTTCGGCGGTGTTTTTGGCATCGAAGCGATCCAGCAGACGCCTGCGATACCATTTGATGGTGGGTTGCGACAGGTAGAGTCTGTCGGCTATCTGGTTGCTGGTGAGGCCTTCGGCCAGAAGGGGCAGGATTTCGCGCTCGCGGTCGGTGAGGTCGGCATCGTTCTCCAGAACGATGCGTGGCGCTGCTTGTTCGAGGGCCTGGTCGATGACTTCGTCAGCCGCGTCCTTTTCCTTGCGCAGGCGGCGGCTGCGCAGCAGTAAGAGGACGAAACCGGTGAGCAGCAGGATGATGACAAAACCGCCGGCCACCATCGCCCATAACTGGCGTTTCTGCGCCTTCAACACTCTGCCGATCAGGTCGAGTGCCTCGATGCGTCGGCCGAATTCCTGGTCCTGATGGGTGGAGTAGTATGCGTCGGCTTCCTGGAGATGACGAAGCGCCTGGTAGGTCCTGCCTTCTTCCAGATAGAGGGCTCCCAGGCCTGAGAGGGCATCGGCGATCAGCAGGGAGTCGGCCGCTTCCTGCCCATACTGCAGGGCCTTTTCATAGCAAATTCCGGCTTCCTGGAGGTCTCCTGCTTCCAGGTAGGTCTCGCCCATATTGTGATAGAGGACGGAACTGTTGTTCAGCCAGCCGTATCGCTCGAAGATTTCCCCGGCCTTCCGGTAGTATTCCATGGCCTTGGGGATGGAGTCCAGGACATTGTACAGATTGCCGACAGTCCCATACAGCTGGGACTGGACATCGTCGATGTTCGCCTGCTCGTAACGGCCGGGCATACGGTCGATGACGGCCTGCGCGGCATTGTAGTAGAAGAAGGCGCTGTCGTATTGTCCCTTCGCATAGTGATACTGGCCGATGACGCGATTGGCGTCGAACTGCCGCCAGAGCCAGTCCTTGCGAATCCCCAGCGCCAGCAGTTTCCGCCCGAAAAACAATCCCCGGTCGGGGTTGATCTGCATATACCCCCACATCAGCCCGGAATAGGCTTCCGCCAGCGCTGTACAGTCTTCGTCGTCGGATGCGGCGATTCTTTCTGGCGTCCAGCCGATGACAAAACGTTCCAGGGAGTCCAGTTCGTGGTCCCGGTGGTCGATGTATTGGGCACGGGACAACGCAGCCCCGAGCAGGCAGAAAAACAGGCAGGTGAGAAGGAACTTTTTCATACTACGAAGATACAACATTTCGCGCGTACACCCTAAAATAATGCATATTTCTATCCAAACGGATAGAGGATACCATCCCTTTGGATGGTGTTTTTCTCCTTGATAATCACGTACTTTGTAATGTGAAATAAACGCAATGAGTATGGTTATCACAGAAGACGAAAATACCATCCGGATTTCCAAGACGGAACACCAGATTATCCGCATGATCAGCGATGGAAAAACCAGCGCCCAGATTGCTGAAGCGACGGGGTTAAAATTCGCAACAATCAAGTGGTACCGGATGAAGTTAAAGAAGAAGTTCAAAGTGGAAACCACAGCTCAGCTCATCCGTTTTGCCATAGAGCAAAATCTTGTCTAAGTCTTTGTTTAACTCCCAATTGATATGAAAAAGATCGTACTACTCATTACCGCTGCTGCGCTGACTTGCGCGAGCGCGAACGCACAAAGTTTATTGGAACGCCTGGGCAACAGGGCCAAGAACGCTGTTGAACAGAACGTGGGAAAGAAAGTGGAGAAGGGTGTCAATGATGTGTTGGATGGAAAAGTAGTCAAGAAAGATAAGACGCAGACCGAGCAGCAGACCGCACCCGCAGCGGCGGCAGCAACCGATGGCAACTGGTCCTGCCCGGAGTGCGGCCACGTGAATACGGGCAAATTCTGCACGGAGTGCGGAGCCAAGAAGCCGGAAGGCGCTGCTGCACAGGCCGGACAGGCTCCCCAGAACAAGGCTCTTGCGACGGCTTATGCCAAGAGCGATTTCGTCCCCGGCGACGAGGTGATCTTCGATGATCCGATGGATGGCGAGCAGCTGGGAGAGTTCCCCTCCATGTGGGAACTGATGGACGGAGAGACCGAGGTGGTGGAAGTCGGCGGCAAGAAGGCAATGGTGTTCAACAAGCGCTGGACCAAGGTGTTCCCGCTGATGAAGCAACCGTTGAATTTCCTCGGCGACGTCTTTACCGTGGAGTTCGACTGGCTGTGGCCGGATGACAAGACCGGCTACAATACCTGGTTGTATTTCACCTTCCTGGCTCCGGAAGATAAGATGAAGGAGTGTTTCTACATCCACAAGTGCATCGACGACGGCCGTCTGGAATGGGCCTGGCAGTCCTCCACCGGCAGGAACCAGGGCACAAAGGACGGTCTGCTGCTGTCCCCGAACGAGTGGCACCACATTGCTATCTCCTTCAACAAGCGGGCGCTCAAGGTGTATTTTGACGGCGAGAGGCACATCAATCTCCCCAATGTGTCCATGGCTCCGGGATGGTTCAATATCATGATGGAAAACGGTAACCAAACTGTATATCTTACCAACTTCAAGATTTGCAAGGGTGCCGTGCCGCTGTACGACCGTTTGGCCAGCGAGGGAAAGATTGTCACCTATGCCATCACCTTCGACACCGGCAAGGCCACTCTGAAACCGGAGGCCGCCGTGGAAATCAACCGTATCACCAAGCTGATGCAGGACGACCCTTCCCTCAAATTTGAGGTCCAGGGCCATTGCGACAAGACTGGCTCTGATGCCGTCAACGATCCACTGAGTCAGAAACGTGCTGAGGCCATCGTGGCCGCACTGGTGTCCAATGGCATTGATGCCTCCCGTCTCACGGCAGTTGGTAAAGGCTCACACGAACCCATTGCTGATAACAGCACCGACGAGGGCAAGGCCAAGAACCGCAGAGTTGAATTCATCAAAAAATAAATACACTAATCATGAAAAAATTAACGAACATCCTCCTGTTTGCAGCCCTGCTGGCTGCGGTATCTTGCGGTGGCAATTCCAACAACAAGAAAGCCGCTGCTAATAATGAACCCGCCAAGGAAGCCGCCAAACCTGCTGCCAAGGCCTATAAGGATATGACTCCGAACGAGCAGTTCGAGGCTGTGATCCAGCGCGACTATGGTTTCAAATTCGCTGACGTGAAGCTCGACGCTCCCTACGATGCCGCCAAAACCGAGTTCAGCGGTATGCCCGAGCCCGGTCATATGGCCAGGGTCACTTATAAGAAGGCCGAAGGCGCTTATACCCCCGAAGAGGTGGAAGCCTATATCCGCAAACTGTATGATTTCACCAAGTCCAAGTCCCAGGATGGCAAGAACGTCCTCGGCTTCGGATTTTCCAATGACGACCCGGCCCACGCACTGGACGAGGCTGACCTGAACAAGATCCTCACGGCAACCGAACCCAAATGGTGCTACCGTATGAAGGACCAGTTCTGGGTATGCAAGATTTACGCTCCGAAGGGCAACTATATTGAGGCCACCTTCATCGACGGTATCACCAAGTCGGTTGAAGAGGCTGTCAAAGAAGCTGACAAGCAGCTTAACAAGTAATGAGAAGGATTCTCCTCTTACTGGGCTTATCCATCATCGTTTCCTCCTGCGGGTTCAACGAGAACCGGCAGGGAAAAACTGCCAATCAGGATGATGTCCAGCCCGAGGTGGTGCAGGAGGAACCGGCGACTACGGCTACGCCCATCAGTTCCGGGAAAGAACCGTCGCAGATCCTGGAAGAAGGTAAAGGCCTCCTCAAGGATTTGATAGGGGCTCTTGCAAAAGAATTGGGAGACCAGGCAGAAGAGGAAGCTGCAGAGGTAGAGCAGGCGGAACAAGAACCGGATGAGATTCCCGCTGCGTCGGGAATGTGGTATGACCGGGACTTCTCAATGACGATCCAGAGTTATACCTATTCGATGAGCGGAAAGCGCGACGCATCTTCAGATGCAAGGCATATTGTAAGCCGGACGGGCAATACCGTGCGCATCCGTACCGAAGAGGCTTCCGGTACTGTTGTGGAAACGGTCTGTGAATTCGCCGCAGACGGAAAACGTCACGTGAAGCAGTATATGAATGGCAAGCTTTCCCGCTCACATACGGATGACAAGACCGCAGAAAGCTACCTGCTGAACTGGATGACGCAAGGCGACCACGGCCCGCTGAACTATCACGCAGGTGCCTCCTATGCCCAAAGTGAAACCACGCTGTGCGGCCGTCCCGTCAAGGTCATTGAGACAGAGGTGGACGAAAACCTGCTGGGCGTGAGAAAACACATCGAAAAGAAATATTACGTGGATGCGCAGTATGACTTCCTCTACAAGGTTGTGAAATCCGGCGGCGCTGCCGGTATGAACGTCAATAACGTGGCCTTGTGGGAGGTTACCGCATTCACTGACAAACCTGCAAAGAAATGAAAAAGACCCTCTTGATACAGTCCCTGCTCGCTATGGCGTGCAGTGCAGCCCTTGCCCAGGGTACGGGCGGCGTTCCCAACCCCTACACCTATTTTGACGTGCCGAAAAGCGCGGGCGAGGTGGCTCTGGGATTGCCGAAGAATGACAACAGCGAGAAACCGGAGCTCCGGGAGCCTGCTGTTACCGTCACGTACTGCGCCTATCGAATCAGCAATGAAGGCTACCCGGCCAAGGTGTTCTATGACGCTGTGACAAAACGGGAATACACCGTAAGTTTCGGCGTGAATCCCGCCACCGGCAAACAGGAAATCCTCAAGGAACTCTCTATTCCGGACAGCCTGGCCATCTACAAGATCAACGATGAGACAAAGACCATCACCAAGATTCCGACCGATGCCCTAAAGGCGGTGGCCGGTACGATGACAACGACCCGCACCCAGAATGAGGCCAAGGTGGAAATTGTGCCGGAAGCCGGCCGCTGGTGCCATATGCGCCGGGTTATCCACACTGAAGACAGCGGAGCCTGGTCTGAGACCACGTACACGGACCTGGAGACCGGTATCGTCATCCTGAAAGACGAGAGCGGCATCAAGACCTATCTGCGGAACATCCACCTGAGCAATCCCTATCCCGAGGTGTTTGAACTGCCGCAGGGGTATAAGTTCGTGGTGAACGACATGTCCAAGCAAGTGGAAATGATGTCGCAGCTGGAAGGCCTGCTGGGCAGGACCTCCAAGGAGGCAGGTGAAGCCAGCCAGAACAAGGTATCCCATGATGACATTGAGAAAGCCGTCAACGAGGGTGTCAATGCCTTTGAGGGGCTGCTGAACAACCTGCGCAAGAAGTAACCACACCCAGAGAATGACAAATCCGCCGCTTTCCGGATGGGAGGGCGGCGGTTTTGCGTGTGGGGTGACGGGCGATAAGCGGTTGGTATCAGCGGATGGCGAGATAGAATTTGATGCCGGTGACGTGAAGGTCGATGAGGGCTTGCTGGCCTTCCGGGGAGAGGAGGAAGTCGCAATCGGCCTTTGCATCCATAAACATATTCTCTGTGAGGACTGCCGGGCACGCGGTGTGGGGCAGCAGGTAGAAATTCGACTCTATGTCGGGGTCTTTGTCGGTCCAGTCCATCCGGAGGCGGTGGTCCGGGATATGGATCTGGGCGGCGATGTAGAGGGCGGTGGCGAGGGCATCGGCCCGGGTGTTGCCACGGGTGGTGTAGGCGCACCAGCCGCGGGCGGTGAGCCAGCGGTCGCCACGGCCGGCGGCGTTGCAGTGGATGGAGATGAGGAGGACGTTGTCTTTGCCCAGCTGGCGGCAGCACTCGTTTACTCGACGGCAGCGCTCGGGCAGGGAGATGTCCGTTTCATAGCTAACGCTGCGACTTGTTCAGTCCACCAGTTCACCTGGGAAGGAGACTGACAATTCAAATAATCAGGGAAAAACTAGGGTAAAAACTAGGATAAAAATTAGGGAAATAATAGGTAGAAATCCCGAAGTGACCATTCAGGAGATGGCAAAGGAGATCGGTGTGACTCCCAAAACTATTGAATGGCACATCGCTAAAATGAAAGGAGTGGAGGTTGAACGAGAAGGACCAGCCAATGGAGGCCATTGGATTCTTCTTAAGCCATAAATGCTCAGCCACCGTTCTGGAAAGGGGCGGTGGCTGTTTGAAAAAAAGAATCAGCTTTCATAGATTATTATGTTCACAGACAGAAATAATGCTATAGTCTGGAACAGTTATCCAACGAGCATGATTAATCCTTTCTTCGGCATAATAAGCCGGATTATCATGATTCCCTCTTACAAAAACAATCCAATTGTTAGCTTTGCGAAGTCGGCCGGCAACAGTATTATAAATCCGATCGTAATAGCCAGGTTTATCGAAGCCAAAGCCACAATCTCCTGCAACGATAAGCAATGTGTCCGTACATCCTATTGTATGCACAGTTTAAAAACAAGTGTTTTGAAGTCACCACGGATATCACCGGAGACAATTATCTGTCTAGCGTCAGGATATTTATATTGTTTCATTTTGTGGTTAAATAATTAGTCATTAACTTTGCAACGAGATAGTAACACCGTGATACGGATGGGTAATCGAGTCGCGCAAAAGTCCCCGCCCGCGAGGCCCTCGCTCTAGAAGTAATTCCGCCACGTAGTCTTGGGGCAAATTTAGCAGGAGGTCATCAAGCCTCCTGTTTTGTTTTCTTTGCTTTGATAGCCGTAATACAATACTGTACCTTCATCTTGTCTTTCCTTCTAACTCCAACAGTCATTTTAAATGAGAGGTGGGTACTAAAATGGTACTAAATTCTTAACTCTTATGTAAAGAATAGATATCGTTTTATGCGTAGATTTCTGCGTAAAACAATAAAGGCGCTGATAATCAGCGCCTTTTGTGGAGCATAGGAGAATCGAACTCCTGACCTTTTGAATGCCATTCAAACGCTCTACCAACTGAGCTAATACCCCGTTTGTGGAATGCAAAGGTACTACTTTTTTTCGAACCTGCAAGTGATTTTCCAAGAAAATTGGCTGTATCTTTGCGGCATGAAATACAAGTTGGTCATTTTTGATCTCGACGGCACCCTTGTCGACACGATTGCGGATCTGGGCGCGGCGGCGAATGCCGCCCTGGCCGCGAAAGGCCTGCCGCAGCACGCGCCGGAGGCCTTCCGGAGCATGGTGGGGCACGGCGTACGCAACCTGATGAAGCAGGCCATGCCGGAGGCGATGCGCGAAGATGAGCAGGCGCTGGACGCGCTGCTGGAGGTCTTCCTGCAATACTATATCGAACACATCGACGAGCGCTCGCGCCCCTACCCGGGGGTCCGGGAGCTGCTCCAGGAGCTGCAGGCCGCCGGCGTGGAGCTGGGCGTCGCATCCAACAAGTTCCAGGCGGGCGCGGAGAAGCTGGTCGGCCGGATGTTCCCGGAGATCCGCTTCGCGGCCATCCTCGGCGGCCGGCCGGGCGTGCCGCTCAAGCCGGACCCGGCCATCGTGGCGGAGATCCGCTCGCGCGCGGGCGTCTCCCTGCGGGAAACGCTGATGGTGGGCGACTCCGCCACGGACATGGCCACTGCCACCGCCGCGGGCGTGGACTGCGTGGCGGTCAGCTGGGGCTTCCGCACGCGGGAGCAGCTCGCCGCCGCGCCGCGCATTGTCGACACGGCGCAGGAACTGCGGGCGCTACTGGACGCGGAATAATCATTATTGGGGATTGCCAGAAGCCTGAATTCTTACTAAATTTGCGACCATGAAACGTGCTATGATCATTCTCCTGGGCGCCTGCGTGTGCCTGAACGTCGCGGCAGCGAACAAGAAGCCGAAGACGGTTGTCATCAATACCGAGAAACTGGGCAAGGAGGTCCTCGGCTACGCCGGCCCCACGCCCGTGGAAATCACCGTCACCGACGGCAAGATCGAGAAGATCGAAGCCCTGCCGAACGTCGAGACCCCCGGCTTCTTCCAGCGGGTCAAGGAGAGCTCCATCTTCACGGCGCTCATCGGCAAGACCGTCAAAGAAGCCTCCGAAGTGAAGCTGGACGCCGTGAGCGGTGCCACTTACTCTTCGAAGGCTGTCATTGAAAACATTCGCCTGGGCCTGAAGGAGGCCGCCAAAAAGGCGAAATAGATCCTTCGCTGCGCTCAGGATGACACCTGGGCGTTTTTTATTTCCTGGTGAACAGGAACACCGTCAGGGGCAGCGCGATGATGGCCATCGTGGCGCTGACCGGCAGGTAGATTCCGAAGTTCACGTATTCCACCACGAAATAGGTGATCAGCAGCAGCCCGACTCCCATCGCGCTGGAGAGCAGGTAGTGCTTGCGGATGTCCGTGCTCTTGCACATGATGCGGCTGAGGTTCGGCACGCCGAGGGAGATGAATCCGATGGTGCCGCAGATGCTCACGGCCGAGGTTACGAGGAACATGATCATCGTCAGGGCGACCGCCTTGCGCCACGCCGGCAGCTCGATCTCGCCGTTGAAGTGGCGCGTCAGGTCGCGGTGCGAGCCGAGCGCGGCGGCTAAGCCGAGCGCGAACAGCGCCAGCGAGAAGATGATGTCCCCGGTGGTGACGCCTTCCAGGTGGAAGTTGGCCGCGCCCCAGAGGTAGTACTGCTTGAGCAGGTCGCCCGTGGGCGCGTTCGTGACCACGATGGTGCCGAGCGAGCCGATGAAGGTGCCGAAGATGATGCCGAAGGTGATCAGGTTCTGCGTGGAGACGCGCAGCGTCACGAAGAAGCAGATGATGGTGCAGATCAGCGTGCAGACGAAAGATCCGACGGTGAGCGAGCACCAGCCCGACATCGTGGCGGCCGCGGCGCCCAGACAGGCGGCGCTGCCCAGCCCGAGGGAATAGACGTCCCCGAGCTGGTTGCGCCACAAATATTGCATCTGGATGCCTCCGACCGGGAGCGCGATCCCGGACAGCAGGACGTAGAGCAGACTCAGCAGCATAAAACTAGAACTTGAAGGTGAATCCGCCGAGGAAGGAGCGGCCCGGCATCGGGTAGTCGCGCACCAGTTCGTAGCGGCAGTTCAGCAGGTCGCGGGCCGTGACGTTCAGCGAAAGCACGCCGACGTTGCCGAGGGTGAAATCCTTGCGCAGCGTGAGGTCGAGCGTGTTCCAGTCCGGCATTTCGCCGGAGGCATCGAAGCGGCCGCCGCGCCAGTTCCAGACGGCGTCGAGGCGCCAGCCGGCGATGGCGGCGTCCGCGGCGAGCACGACGGTGTTCTTGGCCACGTACGGGATCTGCTGGTCGAAGGTGTAGCTGTCCGGGGTCTTGTCGAGCGCGGACTGGCGGGCGTAGCGGGCGGAGAAGCCGCCGGCAAAGCGGCCGTCGTCATAGCGCAGGCTCAGGGCCGCGTCGATGCCCTTGGCCTCGACCTTGCCGACGTTGTACGGCAGCCAGACGTAGGGATCGTCGGCCGACGGCGCGGAGATGATCTTGTTCTGCAGGGAGTTGTAGAAGCCGTCCACCTTGATGCCGAGCGTCCAGTTCTCGCACAGGCCGCGGTGGAAATCGATGCCCACGTCGGCGAGCCAGGCGTCCTCGGGCTTGAGGTTCGGGTTGCCGTAGCCGGGGTAGTAGAGCTCGTTGAAGGTCGGGGCGCGGAAGGCGCGGCGGCCGAAGGCGACGAGGTCAAAGCCCTCGAAGATGGTGAAGCGCAGGTCCAGGGAAGGGGAGACGCTGTTCAGCGCTTTCTGCCCCTTGTCGAAGGTGCCGCGGTACTCCACGGCGAGGTCGGCGCTGAACCAGCCCAGGCGGAAGGCCGTCGCGATGGCCGCGATGGCAGCCGTGCGGGCGGCGTTGTAGCCGGTGGACTTCAGGGAGCCGCGCTCGATGTCCGTGGCCAGCGAGAGGCTCCACCAGTCCGTCAGGCGGAAGCCGTGGGAGGCGTTCAGCTGGAAGTCGCTGAAGTTGTAGTCGCTGTCGCCCCACTCGCTCTTGTAAAAGAGGTCGTCCCAGGCGGCCTTGGCGCTGAGATTCAGGGTGTACAGGTCGGAGAAAGCCTTGCGGAAGGCGCCCTGCAGGAAGAAGTTCCTGTCCTGCTGGCGGTCGGAGGACGGCCAGCTCAGGGAGCCGGGCGTGCCGCGGTCGGAGGCGTTGTAGTAGGCCTTGGCGTGCCAGTCACCGCCGTCAAGGACGCCGAAGACGTCGGCGCCGGCGCGGATTTGTCTGAGGTCATTGCCCGTGCGGCGCTCGTTGTTCGCGCCGTAAGGGAAGTCGCCCTTGGTGATGACGCCGGCGGCGTGGGCGCTGACGCTCACGCGCTCGGAAGCCTTGATATCAAAGCGGGCGGAGGGCATCCAGGTGCCGAAGGAACCGGCCTGCAGGCCCACCTGGCCGCCGAAGATGCGGTCGCCGAAGACCGGCTTCGCGGTGCGGAAGGACACGCTGTTCTGCGCGTAGTCCACCACGGCGATGCCGAGCGTCTCCATCGGGAGCATGCCGAGGTCGTTCTGACCGCTCTGGAAGTTGCTGACACGCACGCCGTCGAGGTAGATGTCGGTGTGGGCGGTGCCGAGGCCACGGAGGCTGACGCTCTTCAGGCCGGCGAGTCCGCCGTAGTCACTGATGGAAAGTCCGGGAAAACGAAGGAGCGCCTGGGCGGCCGTCCCGTCGGCGCGCAGCGCAAGGGTGTCCGTCCTGGACACCACGACACCCTTGTCGGCCACGATGGTGACGGCCTGGAGGGTATCCGGCGTTTCTGCCACCAGCAGACCCGCCGCAATCAATAAGGTAGAAAAGAACATAATTAGCGTCGCTAAGGCGGCCTGACCCCGGGCCACCGGTATCAACTTCGTTCGTGGCAGGTATTCGGACTCGATGGAAATCTTACCGTTGCGGGCACAGCTCCGGGCTCTCACCGGATTCCCCTTTACGGTTGCAAAAGCAACGCACCACAAACTTCGGCGCAAAGATAGCAAAAAAAATGGGGTGCAAGAAAACTTGCACCCCGTTTTCAGCGGATCGGATCTCAAGGATCCGGTCGGAATTCGAGCAGGTCGCCGGGCTGGCAGTCCAGCGCTGCGCAGAGGGAGTCTAGCGTGGAGAAGCGGATAGCCTTGGCTTTGCCGGTTTTGAGGATCGAGAGGTTTGCAGCTGTGATCCCCACGCGTTCGGCGAGTTCCCCGGAGGACATTTTCCGCCGGGCAAGCATCACATCTACATTAACGACGATCATAAAGCTATTCCGCTGGTTTCACTTCCTCCGCCGGAGCGGGGGCCTCTTTGGCCTCGCCTTTCAGGTAGCCCGGAAGGCTCATGCCGGCCATCTTGAACAGCTCCTCGAGCGGCGGGACGGACCCCATCAGACCGGACACGAAGTTGGCCGTGGCGGTCTTGCCGTTCTCGCTCTTGCCGCTGTCCCAGACGGTGACCTTGTCGATGTTGATGCCCTTGACGGCCTCGACCTGCGTCTTGACGAGCTCGGGCAGCTTGTCGGTGATGAGCATCGTGATGGCCTGCTGGGCGTCGCCGCCGGCGGCCGCTACGAGCTGGCCGAAACCTTCGGCCTGCTTGGCCAGGATCTCGAGGGTACCGCGGGCCTGGGCGTCCATCTTCGCGAAGATGGCGTCGGCCTCACCCTTCGCCTTGCGGCGGAGCTGCTCGGCTTCGGCCTCGGCCTCGATGATGGCCTTCTCCTTCTCGATCTGGGCGGACACGACGATGTTGGCCTGCTGGGTGGCCTTCTCGCGCTCAGCGCGGGCAAGTTCAGCGTCGCGCTCGCTCTTGTAGGCCTCCTCGAGGGCCTTCGCGGCCTGCACCTTCTCGGCAGCGACGGCGAGGCGCTCGGCCTCGGCCTGCTTCTCACGGCGCTGGGCGTCGGAATTGGCGATCTCGATCTTGGCGGTGTTCTCACCCTTGACGGCGTCGGCGTCGGCGGCGGCCACGTTGATACGGGTGTCCTTGTCGGCCACGGCCTTACCGGTCTCACCGTAACGGTTCTGCTCGGCGACGCTCTTCTTCGCGTCGTTGATGGCCTTGGCGGCGGCTTCCTTACCGAGGGCCTCGATGTAGCCGGACTCGTCGCGGATATCGGTGACGTTCACGTTGATGAGCTTCAGGCCGATCTTGCGGAGCTCGGCCTCCACGTTCGTGGACACGTTGGCGAGGAACTTGTCGCGGTCGGCGTTGATTTCCTCGATGTCCATGGTTGCGATGACCAGACGCAGCTGGCCGAAGAGGATATCCGTGGCGATGTTGCGGATGTCGTCGATGTTCAGGCCGAGCAGACGCTCGGCGGCGTTGGTCATGCTCTCCGGCTCCGTGGAGATACCGACGGTGAAGCGGCAGGGCACGTCCACGCGGATGTTCTGCTTGGACAGGGCGTTGGTCAGGTTGCACTCGATGGAGATCGGGGTGAGGTCCAGGAACTGGTAGCTCTGGAAGACGGGCCAGATGAAGGCGGCGCCGCCGTGGATACACTTGGCGGAAGCGTCGCGGCCGGTCTTACCGTAGATGACGAGCACTTTGTCCGAAGGGCAGCGCTTGTAACGGGCGAGGATGGCCGTGAAGGTCACGAAGAGCACGCCCACGATGATGAGGATGAGATAAAGTTCCATAATACTTATTGGGGTTTTAAATGATAACGGAATTGATTTCTTCGACGAGCAGGGTGTTGGCGCTGATAACTTCCACGACGCGGATGCGCTGGCCGGTCTTCAGGGTCGGACCGTCGGTCACGGCCGCGTACTCGCGCACGGCGTTGTTGATGGTGATCTGCACCTTGCCTTCGCCGGCGCGCTCGCCGGGGATGGTCAGGTAGACCGTACCCTCGCAGTCGACGGCGGACTTGAAGACGTTGATGTTGCCCGACTGCTGCATGTCGGTCAGCCATTTGAAGAGCAGCATCACGATGGCCACCAGCACGATGCCGACCAGGATGGCAATCAGCATGCGCAGGCCCGTGGAGGGGATGCTGTCCTTGAGCAGGATGGCCGTCCAGCCGAAGCCGATCAGGAAGTTGATGAAGTTGCGGAAGGTAAGCAGGTTCATCCCGGTGCCGAGATGACCCGACTCGCCCGTTTCGACGTCAGCGCCCACGTCCACGGAGCCGTCGCCGACGTCGCTCGGCCCGGCGGTGTCCATATCGGTGTTGATGTCGAAGTCAGTGTCCCCGGCGGCGCCGAGGAAGGTCATCACGGTCTGGATGACGAAGACCAGCGAAGCCGAGAGGGTCACGGCCCAGAGGACTTTCATCGCAGGTTCAAGGGAGTTCCACCAGTCAATCATAAGGCAAAAATCTTGGTTTGTTTCTGCAAAGATATAAAAATTTATTGAAAAACAATAATTATTTGCAAAATTTCGCAAAAATATTTTCCAGCCGCTCTTGCTTGCAGGCAGCTGCCGCTGCCTGTCGCGCTGCGGCGGCTGGAAGAATTAACCTTTAATATCGATTTTGAAGCCTTCGTCGAGAAGGGGCTGGACGAGGGCGCGCATCTGCTCGACGGTGAACTTCTCCAGGCCCGTGGCGGGGGTGGGGCGGTCGATGGTGTAGACCATGATGCGGCGGGGCTTCAAGTCGCGGACGATGGCTATCCAGCCGTCGAGCACCTCGGGGCTGGAGGAGTCGAAGTCCGGACTGCGCAGGAACATCGTCTGCAGGACGAAGTCCCCGTCAAAGCCGCGCAGGGCTTCCACGACGCGCGAGAGGCTGTAGCCGGGTGCCGGGTGGTTGATGCGCGCGACGAGTTCATCGGTCGGGGCGTCGATCTTCAGGATGGGATTGTCGACCTTCTTCAGCGCCGCGGCGACCTCCGGGATGTGGGCGCGCGTGGCGTTGGACAGCACGGAGACTTTCGCATTCGGATAATAAGCGTCGCGCAGCTGCAGGGTGTCGTCGATGATGCGGGGGAACTCGGGGTTGAGGGTCGGCTCGCCGTCGCCGGAGAAGGTGATGGAGTCGATGGGCGTGCCTTCGAGCATGCAGGCGGCCAGCTTGTCCTCCAGGGCGGAGCGCACCTGGGTGGCGGTGGGGAGGACCTTGTCGTCCCGGCCGTCCTTGTTCCAGCCGCATTCGCAGTAGATGCAGTCAAAATTGCAGATCTTGCCCTGGCGCGGCAGCAGATTGATGCCGAGCGACGACCCCAGCCGGCGGCTGTGGATCGGACCGAAAACCGTTTCCTCGCGTAACATGCTTCAGGTGTTGAAAAAGTGTTGAAAAACGCTGGACAAAAATAGCAAATTTTTTTCTCGGAGTGAGAAAAAACAAGTAACTTCGTGGCACAATTTCAAACAGTATCATGAAAGCTATCCTCAGCACTGATTTTCATTTCCCCGGACAGGTTGCCAAGTACACCGGCAAAGTCCGTGACGTGTACAGCATTGGCTCCGATTACCTCGTGATGGTCGCCACCGACCGCATCTCCGCCTTCGACGTCGTCCTGCCGAAGGGCATCCCTTATAAGGGTCAGGTCCTCAATCAGATAGCGTCCAAGTTCCTGGACGCCACGGCCGACATCCTCCCGAACTGGAAGATCGCAGAGGTGGATCCGATGGCCACGATCGGCTGGCGCTGCGAGCCCTTCAAGGTTGAGATGGTGATCCGCGGCTACCTCACCGGCCACGCCTGGCGCGAGTACAAGGCCGGCAAGCGCACCCTCTGTGGCGTAGCCCTGCCGGAAGGTATGGTCGAGAACCAGCGCTTCCCGGAGCCCATCATCACGCCGACCACCAAGGCCGCCGAGGGGCACGACGAGGACATTAGCAAAGAGGAAATCATCGCGCAGGGCATCGTCTCCCGCGAGGATTACGAGCAGCTCGAGAAATACACCCGCGCCCTTTACGCGCGCGGCACGGAGATCGCGGCCGGCAAGGGCCTGATCCTCGTGGACACGAAATACGAATTCGGCAAGCGTGACGGCAAGATCATCCTGATGGACGAGATCCACACGCCCGACTCTTCCCGCTACTTCTACGCCGACGGCTACGAGGAGCGCCTCGCCAAGGGCGAGCGCCAGAAGCAGCTCTCCAAGGAGTTCGTGCGCGAGTGGCTGATGGCCAACGGCTTCCAGGGCCAGGCCGGCCAGCAGGTGCCGGAGATGACCGACGCCGTCGTGGCCGGCATCACCGACCGCTACGTGGAGCTCTACGAGCACATCACCGGCGAGAAGTTCGTCCCCGCCTCCGACGCGGACGCCGCTGCCCGTATCGAATCCAACATCAACGCATTCCTGAAAAAATGATTGAAAGATATTCCCGAAAAGTGATGAGGGACGTCTGGACCGAAGAGAACAAGTTCAACGCCTACCTCGAAGTCGAAACCCTCTCCTGCGAAGCCTGGAGCAAGCTGGGCGTCATCCCGGCCGAAGACGTGGACAAGATCCGCGCGAACGCCACCTTCAAGGTGGACCGCATCAAGGAGATCGAAGAGCAGACCCGTCACGACGTGGTCGCCTTCACCCGCGCCGTCAGCGAGAGCCTCGGCGAGGAGCGCAAGTGGGTCCACTACGGCCTCACCTCCACCGACGTGGTCGACACCGCCAATGGCTACCTCCTCCAGCAGGCCGACAAGATCCTCCTGCAGGACCTCGAGGACTTCCTCGCCGTGCTTAAGAAGCGCGCGCTGGAGTTCAAGGACACTCCCTGCATCGGCCGCACCCACGGCATCCACGCCGACATCACCAGTTTCGGCTTGAAGTGGGCGCTGTGGTACGAAGAGATGAAGCGCAACATCGAGCGCTTCCAGTACGCCCGCCAGGGCGTCGAGGCCGGCAAGATGAGCGGCGCCGTGGGCAACTTCGCCAACATCCCCCCTTTCATCCAGGACTACGTCTGCGAGAAGCTCGGCATCGCCTCCGCCGACATCTCCACGCAGGTGCTGCAGCGCGACCGCCACGCCTACTACATCGCCACCCTGGCCGTCATCGCCTCCACCCTGGAGCAGATGGCCTTCGAGGTGCGCAACCTCCAGCGGACCGAGGTCCGCGAGGCCGAAGAGGCTTTCCGCAAGGGCCAGAAGGGCTCGAGCGCGATGCCGCACAAGCGCAACCCGATCAGCAGCGAGAATATCTGCGGCTGCGCCCGCGTGATGCGCGGCTACATGTCCGCTTCCTGCGAGAACGTCGCCCTCTGGCACGAGCGCGACATCTCCCACTCCTCCACGGAGCGCATCATCCTTCCGGACGCGACGGAGCTGCTCGACTACATGCTGACCCGCTTCAAGGGCATCCTGGAGAACCTGACGGTCTATCCGGAGAACATGATCAAGAACATCTGGCGCACCAACGGCGTCATCTTCGCCCAGCGCGTGATGAACGCCCTGATCGGCAAGGGCCTCGCCCGCGAGACGGCCTACGACACCGTGCAGCCGATTGCCATGAAGGCCTGGTCCGAGGGGCTCGACTACAAGACGCTCCTGCTCGCCGACGCCGGTGTGATGGCGCAGCTGACAAAAGAAGAACTCGAGAGTTGCTTCACCCTCGAGTACTACTTCAAAAACGTCGACTATATCTTTAAGCGCGTCGGCATTATCTAAGGACGATCTCCTTGCGGTCGGGACCGACGGAGATGATCTTCACCGGGCAGCCGGTCTCCTTCTCGATGAAGGCGACGTAATCCTTGAGCTCCTGCGGGAAGTCCTCGTAGCTGCGCACGCCGCAGATGTCGCAGTCCCAGCCCTTGAACTCCTTGTAAACAGGCGTTACTTCCTCTCCGCTCTCGAAGGGGAAGTAATCCAGTTGTTTGCCGCCGATCTCGTAGGCGACGGCCACCTTGATGGTCTTGAAAGTGTTGAGGACGTCCGACTTCATCATGATGAGCTCGCTCACGCCGTTCATCATCACGGCGTACTTCAGCGCGACGAGGTCCAGCCAGCCGCAGCGGCGGGGACGGCCCGTGGTGGCGCCGAACTCATGGCCGATCTGGCGGAGCTGCTCGCCCGTCTCGTCGAAGAGCTCGGTCGGGAAGGGGCCGCTGCCCACGCGGGTGCAGTAGGCCTTGAAGATACCCATCACCTTGCCCACGCGGTTCGGGGCCACGCCGAGGCCCGTGCAGACGCCGGCGGTCATGGTGTTGGAGGAGGTGACGAAGGGGTAGGTGCCGAAGTCGATGTCGAGCATCGAGCCCTGGGCGCCCTCGGCGAGCACCGGGACGTCCTTGGCGAGGTAGTCGTTGACCACCAGCTCGCTCTCGATGAAGGGGAAGCGCTTCAGGTCTTCGACGGCCTGGAGCCACTGTTTCTCGTAGTCGGTGATATCATACTGGAAATCGTACTGCGCCAGCAGGCCGAAATGCTTCTGCTTCAGCGTCTCGTAGCGATTCTTGAATTCGGGGGAGAGGACGTCGCCGATGCGCAGGCCGTTGCGGCCGGTCTTGTCCATGTAGGTCGGGCCAATGCCCTTCAGCGTGGAGCCGATCTTGCCCTTGCCCTTGGCGGCCTCGGAGGCCGCGTCGAGCATGCGGTGCGTCGGGAGGATGAGGTGGGCGCGCTTGGAGATGAGCAGTTTGCCGGTGATGTCGCCGGCCTTCTGCTCGATGGCGCGGATCTCGTCCATCAGGATCACGGGGTCGATGACGACGCCGTTGCCGATGACGTTGACGGAGTCTTTGCGGAAAATGCCGGAAGGAACGGTATGGAGCACAAAGTGGTCGCCGTCGAACACCAGGGAGTGGCCGGCGTTGGGGCCGCCCTGGAAGCGGGCAATTACCTTGTAATCAGGGGTCAGGACATCGACCACCTTGCCTTTTCCCTCGTCGCCCCACTGGAGCCCGAGCACGACATCGATTTTCTTCATAATCAACAATAATTAGTTATTTCAATCCAAACCTTAAAGGTAGTTATTTTTCTTGGGATTGCCAAAAACTTCTTATCTTTGTATGTTTCAAAAATGTGCACTATGATCCGGAAAATCCTTGCCGTTCTGGCCGTCGGCGTCCTCCTGTCTGCCGGCTGCCGCCAGTCCTCCCTCCCGACCGTGGAGGGCTGCGTCGTTGACGCCACCATCCATTCCGTCACCGTCCAGACGCCCGAGGGCGGCTCCGTCACCGTGAGCACCCTGGGCACGGACCCGATGCTGGTGCCGGGCGTGCTGTCCGGTGACGAGGTCCGGATCGCCTACGAGACGCTCCCCGACGGGGAGACGCTCCGCGCCGTGCGGCTCGACATCACGACGCCGTCCGCCTACCGGCTGCTGCCGGGCATCTGGCGCGACTGCACGGGCCCGACCGAAGTGGGCCTCGTGCTGGCCGAGGACGGCTCCGCCCGGGCCGTGGGCCTGGCGGACCTGAACCTGCGGGACTGGTCGCTCGACGGCGACAGCCTGATCCTGACGGCCGCGGACCCGACGAGCCCCGATGGCAAGGTCACGCTGCTCTATACCATTGAGCAACTGGATGTTGACTCGCTGGTCCTGGCGACCACCGAGGGCGATGTCTGCATGACGCTCAGCCGGGCTGAATGACCAAAGACGAACTGCTGACCCGTCTCCGCGGAGGCGAGCCGATGAGCGGGGGTGAGCAGTTCAAGCTCACCCTCCTGCTTGCATGGCCGTCCATCATGGCCCAGCTCGCGATGTGCCTGATGAGTTACATCGACGCGGCGATGGTCGGGCGGCTCGGCTCCGAGCAGGCTGCCGCCATCGGTCTGGTCAGCAGCACCACCTGGATTTTCGGCAGCTTCTGCTACGCCACCTCTTCCGGCTTCAGCGTGCAGATCGCGCACCGCTGCGGGGCGAAAGATTTCGTCGGCGCGAAGCGCATTTTCCGCCACGGCGTGATCGCGGCCCTCGGCGTCAGCGTGCTGCTCGCACTGCTGGCCGTGGCCATCCACCGCGCGCTGCCGCACTGGCTCGGCGGCACGCCGGAAATCCTCGCCGACGCGTCGGCTTACTTCCTGATCTACGCACTGTTCCTGCCGCTGCTGCAGCTGGCGGTCTTCTGCGAGGCCACGCTCATCGCGAGCGGTAACGCGAAGGTGCCGGGCATCCTCAGCGTCGCGATGTGCGGGCTGGACGTCGTCTTCAATTACCTGTTCATCTTCGTGCTCGGCCTGGGCGTGGAGGGCGCCGCCCTGGGGACGGGCCTCGCCACGGCCGCGGCCGGCGCCTACCTGCTCTGGTACACCGTGCGGCGCAGCCGGGAGCTCCGCCAGGACGGGTACGTGCGCCCCACCGAACCGGAGCGCCGGCAGGTGTCCCGGCAGGCCTTCGGCATCAGCTGGCCGCTGTGGATCCAGAACCTCATCTCGCGCGGCGCCTACATCGCCGCGACCGTGCTCGTGGCGCCGCTCGGCACCATCGCCATCGCCGCCAATTCCTTCGCCATCATCGCCGAAGGCTTCTGCTACCTCCCGGGCTACGGCCTGGAGGATTCCGCCACCACGCTCGTGGGCCAGAGCCTGGGCGCGAAACGCCCCGACATGGCGAAGCGTTTCGCCTGGATCACCATCGGCACGGGCGCCTCGATGATGGCCTTCCTGGCGGTGCTGATGTGGCTCTTCGCCCCGCAGATCATGGGCCTGCTGAGCCAGGACCCGGAAGTGATCGCGCTGGGCGTGAGGTGCCTTCGCATCGAGGCCTGGGCGGAGCTCCTCTACGGCGTGAGCATCGTGGCCTACGGCTGCTGTATCGGCGCGGGCGACACCCTGGTCCCATCGCTGATCAACCTGCTGAGCATGTGGGTGATACGCCTCGGTCTCGCGCTCTATCTCATCCCGCGCTACGGCCTGGTCGGCTATTGGTTCGCCATGGCCACCGAACTCTGCGTCAAGGGGCTCATCTTTGCCGTCCGCATTGCCCGTGGCCGCTGGATGAAAACGCGGCTCACCACGGCCTGACCCCGCTCTCCTGCGCGCAGACAGCACTTGTTAATAACTCTGTTGAAAAAAACAGGTTTGTCCCCGGGCTTTTGCACCCGAGATAGACTAAATTTGTACTTCGAGCGCCCCTCTGAAGGGAACGCCTAGTAGTGCTGACCGCAGAATAATCAACAAAAGCAATATGGACGTACGTAAAACCAACGGCTCTTTTGAAGAGTTCGACAAAGCCAAACTGGCCCGTGGTATCCACGAGGCTTACAAAACTGCAGGAGAATACTGTGACGATTCGATCGTCGTCTCCATCATTAACAACCTGTATGTCTATGAGGGGATTACCAGCCGCGAGATCCGCCGCCAGGTCGAGGAATCCCTGATGTCTGTGAACAAGAAGGTCGCGCATGCCTACATCGACAAGTTCGACGCCGACCTCGACCTCCGCAAGAAGCGCGACTTCATCAAGGACTACATCAAGGCGTCCAACGCCGCGACGGGCTCCAAGTTCGACGCCAACGCCAACGTGACCCGCAAGAACATCGTCACGCTGGGCAACGAGCTCTACAAGGAGAACAACATCAAGCAGAACCGCTACATCATGCAGGACAAGATCAAGGCCCTGTACGGCCGCGCCCTCGCGGACCAGTACATCAAGGACCTGGAGTCGCACGTCCTCTACAAGCACGACGAGTCCGGCACCCCGGGCTTCCCGTACTGCGTCGCCATCACGATGTATCCCTTCCTCGTCAGCGGCCTGAAGGAGCTGGGCGGCGTGTCCATCGCCCCCACCGACCTCAAGAGCTTCTGCGGCGAGTTCATCAACCTCGTCTACTCCGTATCCTCCCAGTTCATGGGCGCCGTGGCCACGCCGGAATTCCTGATGTACCTGGATTACTTCATCCGCAAGGACTACGGTGACGACTACCTCGACCACCTGAACGACATCGTGGAGAACAACGTCAAGCAGCGCACCCTGGTGAAGGTCATCGACAACTACTTCCAGCAGGTCGTCCACTCCATGAACATGCCGGCCGGCAACCGCGGCTACCAGACCGTGTTCTGGAACATCGGCTACTTCGACAAGCCCTACTTCGAGGGCGTGTTCGGCGACTTCTACTTCCCGGACGGGACGAAGCCGAAGTGGGAGACCCTCGACTGGCTGCAGCGCCACTTCATGAACTGGTTCAACGAGGAGCGCAACAACTACATCCTCACCTTCCCGGTGGAGACGATGGCCCTGCTGACCGACGGCGGCGACGACTTCGCCGACAAGGACTATGCTGACTTCACGGCCGAGATGTGGTCCAAGGGCCACAGCTTCTTCTGCTACCTTTCCAACAGCCCGGACTCCCTGTCCAGCTGCTGCCGCCTCCGCAACGAGATCCAGAAGGAGGACGGCCACAACCATACCACCCACCAGTACTCGATGGGTACGGCCTCCGTGGCCACGGGCTCCAAGTCCGTGATGACCATCAACCTGAACCGCCTGATCCAGGACGCCGTCCGCCGCTACTTCCAGGAGCGCCGCGGCGTGAACCTCGAGGCCGGCAAGCCCCTCAACCCCGTTTCCCACTTCTACGACAAAGAGGATCTCTACAACAACTACATCGACAAGGACATCCGCGAGATGACCGAGCGCGTGCACAAGTACCAGATCGCCTTCAACGAGATCATCAAGGACTTCCTCAAGGCCGACATGCTCGACGTCTACAAGGCCGGCTTCATCGACATGAAGAAGCAGTACCTGACCGTGGGCGTGAACGGCCTGACCGAGGCCGCCGAGTTCCTGGGCCTGAAGGTTTCCCCGAATCCCGAGTACGGCGATTTCGTGAACACGATCCTCGAGACCATCAACATCGCCAACCGCAAGGACCGCACCCCGGACGCCATGTTCAACACCGAGTTCGTGCCGGCCGAGAACCTCGCCGCCAAGAACTACAAGTGGGACAAGAAGGACGGCTACTTCGTCTCCGAGAAGCACAACCTCTACAGCTCCTACTTCTACAACCCCGAGGATGTTGAGGTGTCCATGATCGACAAGTTCAAGCTCCACGGCGAGGACTTCGTGAAGTACCTCGACGGCGGCTCCGCCCTCCACATGAACATCGCGGAGCACCTGACGAAGGAGCAGTACCGCAGCCTGCTGAAGACGGCGGCCCACTACGGCACCAACTACTTCACCTTCAACTGCCGCAACACGGTCTGCAACGACTGCGGCCACATCAGCAAGGACACGCTCACCAAGTGCCCGAAGTGCGGCAGCGAGAACCTCGACTACCTCACGCGTGTGATCGGCTACCTCAAGCGCGTTTCCTCCTTCGCGGAGCCGCGCCAGATCGAGGCCCAGCACCGCTTCTACAATCCGAAGGACGTACCGACCGCATGATCAAGTACATCCCGGAGCTCACGGACGTAGTCCTGGAGGAAATACCGGACAAAGTGACCCTGGCAGTTGAAATCAGCAACTGCCGGGGTTCTTGTCCCGGGTGCCACTCGCCGTTCCTGAAGCGGGACATCGGCGAGGAGCTGACGCCCGCCGTCGTGGACAAGCTCATCGCCGACAACTTCGGGATCAACTGCTTCCTGCTGCTGGGAGAGGGCAAGGACCCGCAGGCCCTGCTGGGCATTGCGGAGCACCTGCGCACGGCGCATCCGGACGTGGAGCGCGCCGTCTATTCCGGCCGTCCGGAGGTGGAGCCGGAGATCTACGCTGCGTTCGACTATGTGAAGGTCGGCCCCTATGTGGAGGCGGACGGCCCGCTGAACAGCCCGACCACCAACCAGCGCCTCTACCACCACGGGGAGGACATCACTTTTCGCTTCTGGCACAAAGGACTGGAAGATAAACGGTAGCTTATCTTCCTTTTTTTGTTTATCTTCGCCCAAAATCTACCACTGTTATGCATCTTTTAACCGTTCTTCTGTCGCTGCTGCCGGTCCTGTCCGGCCCCGACGCCCGGCTCCAGGTGTCTTTCGAGGACACCGCCGGACAACTCCGCTACTCCGTCGCCTATGACGGCAAAACGTTCGTGGCTCCGTCCCTGCTGGGCCTCCGGACCAACGAAGTCGACTACTCCAAGCTCGAAATCATTTCCGAGGACACGGAGCAGATCCGCGACACCTATGTGCTCGACCGCATCAAGACCTCGCACATCGACCACGCGGCCGTGCGCACCGTCCTGCATTGCCAGAACCCCGACGGACGCAAGCTCGACATCGAGTGGCACCTGACAGCGAACGACGCCGCCTTCCGTTATATCATCCCGCGCGAGGGCGATACGGGCAGCGTGCGTGTGCTCGCCGAATCGACGGCTTTCCGTTTCCCGGAGGGCACGACGGGCTTCCTGACGCCGCAGAGCGACGCGATGATCGGCTGGAAGCGCAGCAAGCCCAGCTACGAGGAGACCTACCGGCTGGACGTTCCGCTCACGGAGCGCTCGCATTACGGCCACGGCTTCACCTTCCCCTGCTTGTTCCGCGTGGGCGATGACGGCTGGGTGCTGCTCAGCGAGACCGGCGTGGACAGCCGCTACTGCGCCTCCCACCTGTCCGACTACGACGCGGCCGAGGGCTACACCATCGCGTTCCCGATGCCGGAGGAGAACAACGGCAACGGCACCGTGGAGCCCGGCTTCGCGCTGCCCGGCGCCACGCCCTGGCGGACGCTGACGGTGGGCGACGGACTTGCCCCGATCGTGGAGACGACCATCGCCTTCGACGTGGTGGAGCCCCGCTACACGACCACGCGTGCCTATCGCTACGGCAAGAGCACCTGGAGCTGGATCGTCTGGCAGGACGCCAGCATGAACGAGAAGGACCAGAAGGCCTATATCGACCTCGCGGCCGAGCTGGGCTGGCCCTATATCCTGATCGACGCGGGCTGGGACGGTGTCTTCGGCCGCGACGGCATGCGCGACCTGGTGGGCTATGCCCGCAGCAAGGGTGTGGACGTGTTCCTGTGGTACGCTTCTAGCGGCTGGTGGAACGATATCGTCCAGAGCCCGGTGAACGTGATGTGCGATCCGATCGTGCGCAAGCCTGAGATGCGCTGGCTGGAAAGCCTCGGCGTGAAGGGTATCAAGGTGGACTTCTTCGGCGGCGACAAGCAGGAGACGATGCGCCTGTACGAGGAGATCCTCAGCGACGCCGACGACCACGGCCTGATGTGTATCTTCCATGGCGCCACCCTGCCGCGCGGCTGGGAGCGCATGTATCCGAACTATGTGGGCAGCGAGGCCGTCCTGGCTTCCGAGAATATGGTCTTCGGGCAGTATCAGTGCGACATCGAGTCGCAGAATGCCGCCCTGCACCCCTTCCTGCGCAACACGGTGGGCTGCATGGAGTTCGGCGGCGTGTTCCTGAACAAGCGCCTGAACCGCGCCAACGGCGCCCCGGGCCCCGGCGGCCGCGTGTTCGGCACGCAGCGCCGTACCACGGACGCGGCCGAGCTCGCCGTGGCGGTGCTCTACCAGAATCCGATCCAGAATTTCGCGCTCACGCCCAACAACCTTACGGACGCGCCCGCGGTCGCGATCGACTTCATGAAGGCGGTTCCGACGACCTGGGACGAGACGCGCCTGATCGACGGCTATCCCGGCCGCTACATCGTGCTGGCGCGCCGCCAGGGCGCGACCTGGTACGTCGCGGCGATCAACGCCGGCGACGAGCCCGTGAAGCTCGATGTGAAGGCCGTGGAGGCGCGCCTGGGCGGTACAGCCCGGGTATATAATACGGGCAAGGACGGCCTTCAGGCCGCCCCTGCACCGAAAAAACCGATCAGCATCGCCAAGAACGACGGCGCTGTGCTGGTGATTAATCTTTAAGGTTCTTCACGAACGCCGAAGGCGAAATGTTGAACTGCTTCTGGAAGCTGGTCGCGAAATACGACGGTGACGAGAAGCCGACCATGTAAGCCACTTCGTTGACCCGGTATTTCTGGGAAGACAGCATCTCTGCCGCCTGCTTCAGGCGGCAGAGTCGTATGTACTCGTTGATGTTGAGGCCGGTGTTGGCCTTCACCTTGCGGTACAGCGTACTCTTGCTCGTGCCGATGAGGGTCGTGAGCGTCTCGATGCTGAGGTCCTGCTCCGCCATATGCTTCATCACGATGCCGTGCAACTTCTCCATGAATTCCTCGTCCATCTTGCTGGAATTCACGCTGTTGAAGTGCGTGAGCGGGGAGTCGGTGAACTGCTTGTAGGCGATGTCGCGGTTCTTGAACAGGCTGGCGATGTTGGCGCGCAGCAGGGCGATCGGGAACGGTTTCTCGATGTAGCCGTCGGCGCCCACCTCGAGGGTCTGCAGGCGGGTCTCCATGCCCACGGCCGCGGTCAGCAGCAGCACGGGCAGGTGGCTGAACTCCATGTTGGTCTTGATGTAGTTGCAGAGCTGGCAGCCGTCCATCAGCGGCATCATGATGTCGCTGACCACGAGGTCGATGCGCTCTTCCTGCAGCTTCTCTACGGCATCCTGGCCGTTGGCGGCGGTGACGATGTTGTACTCGTCGGACAGCTCGCCGGCCAGGTAGCCGCGCATCTCGGCGGAGTCTTCGACGAGGAGCAGCGTGTGGCGGCTGCTGTCGAAGTCGGCGTTGCGCGTGTCGTCGTCGGCCGTCTTGCGGTCTTCGATGCGGATCTGCTGCTGTTGCTCCACGGGCAGCTCCAGCACGAAGGAGTTGCGGTCGGCGGCGCTGGTGTCGAGGTAGAGCTTGCCGTTGTGCAGCGAGGCGAGGGTGCGGGCGAAGGCCAGGCCGAGACCGGTGCCCTGGCTCTTGCGCTCCTCGCCGACCTGGTAGAACACCTCGAAGATCTTCTCGCTCTCGCGGGCGGGGATCTTCTCTCCGTTGCTGTCGATCCGCAGGATGGCGGTCTTGCCGTCGGCGGACGGCTTCAGGGACAGCTCGATGCGGTCCTTGGTGTATTTGACGGCGTTGGAGAGCAGGTTGCTGACAATCTTCTCCACGGAGTCGCGGGCGCACATGACCTCGAACGGCTGGTCGGGGATATCCTCGCGCAGCGTGATCTTCTGCTCCTCGGCCATCTGCTCGAAGTAGCGGAAGGACTTGCGGACGATCGCGCAGAGGTCCTCCTTGAGGAAGACCGGCTTGATCTCGTTCTTCTCCATGCGCCGCAGGTCGAGCAGCTGGTTGGTCAGGCTGAGCAGGCGGTCGGTGTTGGCCTGGATGGTCAGCAGGTCCTTCTCGGACTCCGGCGTGTAGTTCTTCTCCTCGATCAGCTTGTCGAGCGGCATCTTGATCAGCGTCAGCGGGGTGCGGATCTCGTGGGTGATGTTGGTGAAGAAGTTGATCTTCGCGTCGTAGATTTCTTTCTGCTTCTGGTTCTCCATCCGCGTCAGGTGGCGGGCGCGTTCGCGGCGGCGCCGCATCTCCAGTTCATAGAAGAAGAGCGCCAGCAGGCCCAGCAGGATGACGAGGTAGATGATCTTGGCCGTCTTGCTCCAAAGGGCCGGCGCCTCGATGTAGAGCTCCAGGGTCTGCTGCGCGTCGTCGTTCTCGGAGCCGAGGATGGCGACGTCGAAGGTGTAATGCCCCGGACGCAGGCCGGTGAAGTTGACGTGGTTCTCCGTGGTGTTGGGGGCGGAGAGGAACACGCGGCCGTTGCGTTTCAGCGTCCAGGTGAAGGTCGTCTGGCGGATGACGGAGTAGTCGGGCGTGGCGAAGCTGATGGTCAGCAGGGAGGCGTCGCGGGACTTGACGTTGAGGTGCCTGGTCCGGATGGTGGAACGGCCGTTCTCGTGCAGGCGGAGGGTGCGCTCGGCGTTGGTGGCTTCGATGTCCGTGATGTAAAGGGCGTGGTTCATCGCGGCCTTTTTGATCTTGCTCGGCGAGAATCCCGCCAGGCCCTGGGTGTTGCCCATGAAGATGTAGCCGCTGCGCGTCATCAGCGAGGCGCCGTAGGAGAACTGCGAGCCGAGGATCTGCTGCCGGTCCTCGATGTAGCCCTGGACGTGGAGCGTCTCCCCGTCGATGCGGACGATGCCGCGGGTGGTGGAGACCCAGAGGACGCCGTCCTCGTCTTCCGCCACGGCGCAGGTCACGTTGTTGTTGAAACTCTCGGAGTAAGGGAAGGCGTGCAGCCGGAGGTTGGACAGGTTGGGGTTGGGGTCCGTATAGCAGAGGCCGCCGCCTTCGGTGGTGATCCAGACGCGGTGCTTGCTGTCTTCGAAGAAGGAGGTGATGCGGTCGGCCGTCAGGCCGCGGTCGGAATCCACGGTGAGGTGGGAGAGACCGTTGCCGCCGCTGTCGCGGCAGAGGAAGCCGTTGCCGTAGGTGCCGATCCAGAGGTTGCCGCGGCTGTCCTCGAACAGGCAGTGGACGAATTCATTGCAGGGAGGTTCCACCGGGACGAATTCGTCCTGCCCGGGATCCAGGACGTACAGGTTGCGCTGGCCGCCCGTGAAGATGCGCCCGTCGGAGGTGCGCAGGCCGCAGCCGTTGGCGCCGGACACGTGGTAGCGCTTCTTGACGACGTGGCGCTTGCGGTCGTAGCGGAATACGCCGCTGCCGAAGGTGTGGATCCAAAGGTCGTCCCCGTCAGCGGAGAGCTGCTGCATGTTCAGCGACGGGATGATCTCGTAACTCTCATTGGTGCCGCGGTTGGCGGAGATGAAGTTCAGTCCGCCGTTCTCGGTGCAGAACCAGATGTTGCCGTCGTCGTCCGTGATGATGGAGCGGACGATGGAGCCGATCATGGAGCGGGGGCTCGGGTTGGGGTAGAACAGCATGAAAGCGTCCTGCTTGTCCTCCCAGATGTTGATACCGTTGTAGTAGGTGCCGATCCAGACATTGCCCTGGCGGTCCTTGTTCAGGCTCGTGGCCAGATTGGCGGACAGGGAGTGCGGGTCGGCGTCCTGGGGGTGCAGTTCGATGAGCTCTTTCGTGTTCAGGTTCTGGATGAAGAGGCCGTGGGATGAGGCGATCCAGTATTCACCGGGGGTGCGCTCGAGGATCCCCCTGACTTCCAGGCCCCTTCCCCGCGTGGTGAAAACCTCCGTGGCGGTCAGGTTGAGGTTGGTCGTGGTGATGAGCAGGACCTGGTCCGTCGTGGCGGCCAGCAGATTGCCGTTCTCCGCCGGCTCAATATCGGTCAGGTGCAGCGCCAGGCTCGTCTCTTCGAGCTCGTCGCTGCGCTTGTTGTAGGTGTAGAGCGTGCCGCCGGCCGATAGCACCCACACGACGTCGTTGGAGTCGACGGCGATTTTGCGGGGGAAACTGGTGCCGCAGGTGTAGGATTTGACTTCGCCCGACGCCTTGAAGTAGCGGTAGACTTTGTCGCCTGTGAGCCAGATGCTGCCCTTCCGGTCCGGCTGGAGGTCATAGCTCGTGCCGGTGCCCAGCCGGCCGAGACGCTCCGTCTTCCCGGTGAAGGGGTCGTAGTAGCCGACGCCCTCCGACGTGCTGAACCAGATCAGCCCGTCCTCGTCCTCCGCGATGTCCACCGTGGCCAGGGTCGTGATGTCCGTGCCGCCCAACGCCGGGTCCGGGCTGCGGAAATCGTAGCCGTCGAAGCGGGTCAGGCCGTCGCGCGTACCGATCCAGACGAAGCCGAAGCGGTCCTGGTAGGTACAGTGGATGGTGTTGGAGGGGAGCCCTTCGTGGGTGGTGAAGTGGCCGAAGTAGTAGTACGATGCGGCCTGGACGGGCCTGGCGAGCAGGCCGACAAGCAGCAGGAAGGGGAGTAAAATGCGTCTCATCGGGACTTTTTTAATCTGGGGTGCAAGTTAGCGAATATTCCTTTAAATCAGGGTTCAATCATTTTAAAATTTGACACTTTTTTAAAATCTTTAATAATTCAATGCGCCAATTTTTAAAATAAATGCAACTTTTTTGAACAAATTCGCAAAGTTCTTCTTATATTTGCGTGTCTGAATAGTTCAGACGACCCGCAAACCCTTTTAACCAAATATTATTAATTCTATGACCAAACAACTGTTTGCGAAAGCGGCAACGATTGCCATGATCTTTGCCGCGAGTCTCTTGGGAATGAGCTCAGCTCTTGCCCAGAATGCTCCCATCCGCGGTACTGTCGTAGATGCCGGCAACGAGCCGGTGATCGGCGCAGCTGTGATGGTCCCTGGCACCACCACCGGCGCCACGACCAGTCTCGACGGTAAATTTGAACTTCGTGTTGCTCCCGGCACCACGCTTGAGGTTTCCTGCATCGGTTACGCCACCAAGCGCGTGGCTGCCGCCAACGGCATGACCATCGTGCTCGAGGACGACACCGAGATGCTGGAAGAAACCGTCGTTATCGGTTACGGTGTCCAGAAGAAGAGCGACCTGACCGGTGCTGTGGCTTCCGTCCGTTCGGAAGACCTGCAGAACCGTTCCACGACGGATGCCGCCGCCGCCCTCCAGGGTAAGGCCGCCGGTATCCAGATCATCAACTCCTCCGGCGCTCCGGGTTCCGGTGCCGATATCCGTGTTCGTGGTTACTCCTCGAACTCCGGTAACATCGGACCGCTCCTCATCGTTGATGGTTTGAAGGTTGACAACATCCAGTACCTCGATCCTACTATGATTGAGTCTATGGAGGTCCTGAAGGACGCCGCCTCCGCCGCCATCTACGGTGCGCAGGCTGGTAACGGTGTCGTGCTCATCACCACGAAGCAGGGCCAGGAAGGCCACTCCTCCGTGTCCTACAACGGCCGCTTCACCCTCCAGACGCTCGGCAAGAAGGCTGACATCTTCCGCGCACAGGAATATATTGAGTATCAGACCGCCATCGGTAACCTCTCCCAGGAGAAGTTGACACAGAACGGCTACAATGGCCAGGATACCGACTGGTATGATGCTTCCTTCCAGCCCAGCTGGAGCCAGCAGCACGGTATCACCTTCCAGGGTGGTAACCGCAACGGTCACTTCTTCACCTCCCTCAACTTCGTCGACAACGATGGTATCTTCGTCGGCAAGAAGGATGTGTACAACCGTCTGACCGCTCAGATCAACGCTGACTACCAGATCTTCAAGTGGCTCAACGTCTCCACCAACAACTCGATCGAGAAGTGGAGCCGCAAGTCCGTCTCCAATGGTTACGGTTCCGTGCTGAACTCCGTGGTCTCCATCGACCCGCTCACCCCGGCCTACATTTCCCGCATCGAGGACACCCCGGGCGGTATGCAGGAGCACTATGCTACCAATCCTGAGCTGATCCCGAGAGATCCGACCCACAACAAC
>JAGCDF010000048.1 GCA_017651225.1 Bacteroidales bacterium | reverse complement strand
GTCCGCGGCCTCATGACCACGGTCCACGCTGCTACCGCTACCCAGAAGACCGTTGACGGTCCTTCCAAGAAGGATTGGCGCGGTGGCCGCGGTATCCTCGAGAACATCATCCCGTCCTCCACGGGTGCCGCCAAGGCTGTCGGTAAGGTTCTCCCTGAGCTGAACGGCAAGCTGACCGGTATGTCCCTCCGCGTCCCTACCTCCGATGTTTCCTTCGTCGACCTGACCGTCGAACTCGCCAAGGAAGCCACCTACGATGAGATCTGCGCCGCCATGAAGGCCGCCTCCGAGGGCGAGCTCAAGGGTGTGCTCGGTTACACCGAGGACGCTGTGGTCTCCACCGACTTCCGCAACGACTCCCGCACTTCCATCTTCGATGTGAAGGCCGGTATCCAGCTCGACAAGACCTTCGTGAAGGTCTGCGCCTGGTACGACAACGAGTGGGGTTACTCCAACAAGGTGCTCGAGATGGCCAAGGTCATCGCCGCCTAATTCGGAGCGAACACAAGACTTTTTTAAAAAGGATGGCAGATTTCTGCCATCCTTTTGCTATCTTTGTAAGTTAGAAACCAATAACAAAAGATACCATGAAGCGATTCCTCCTTCTCTCCGCAGCGCTGCTGTGCCTGGGCTCCTTTGCATCCGCCCAGCAGCGTGCCGCAGCAGACCTTCCCGAGTATACTTTTACGACCGTGAAGGCCGCCCCGATCACGTCCATTAAGAACCAGGCCAGCAGCGGAACTTGCTGGTCGTTCTCCGCCATCAGCTTCCTCGAGTCCGAGGCCATCCGCCTCTGCAACATCCAGGATGAGGCGAAATATCCGGATTTCTCCGAGTTCTACGTGGTCTCCAGCTCCTACAAGGAGCGCGCGGAGAAGTTCATCCGCCTGGACGGCAAGCTCGGCTTCAGCGCCGGCTCCGGCTGCGGCGACGTGATGGACGTGGTGAAGAACCACGGCATCGTCCCGAACGCGGAGATGACGGGCATGAATTACGGCACCTCGCTGCCGCAGCAGGCCGAGATGGACGCCGTGCTCCTCGCCTACGTGGAGGCGGTCGCCAAGACCCGCGGCAAGCTCTCGACCGCCTGGAAGCGCGGCTTCGATGCCGTCGTGGACGAGTACCTGGGCAAGGCCCCCGAGACCTTCGTAGTGGACGGCAAGACCTACACACCGGCCTCCTACCGCGACGCGATGAAGATCAATGCCGACGATTACGTGGAGCTGACTTCGTTCACCCACCATCCGTTCTATACCTGGTTCGCCCTGGAGGTCTGCGACAACTGGCGCGGCTCCCAGTCCTACAACGTGCCGATCGACGAGCTGATGGCCGTCCTCGACAACGCGCTGGAGAACGGCTACACCGTTTGCTGGGGCGCTGACGTGAGCCACACGGGCTTCACCCGCGGCGGCCTCGCCATCCTCGTGGACGTGGACGCCACCCAGGCCCAGGCCGGCTCCGACCAGGAGCACTGGGTCGGCAAGGAGGAGGGCAAACCCAACCCCAAGCCGATCACGATCATCGAGGCCGAGCCGACGCAGGAGTCCCGCCAGATCGAGTTCGACAACAAGACCATGACCGACGATCACGGCATGCACATCTACGGCATCGCCAAGGACCAGAACGGCAAGAAGTACTACATGGTCAAGAATTCCTGGGGTGAGACCGGCGCCTACAAGGGCCTCTGGTACGCCACCGAGGCTTTCGTGAAGGCCCAGACCCTGGACATCACCGTCCACAAGTCCGCCCTCACCAAGGACCTGAAGAAGCGACTCAACGTTAAGTAATGAATCTGCGCAAGCATATCCCCAACGGCATCACCTCGATGAATCTGATCTGCGGACTCATCGGGGTCATCGCCGCGTTGAAGCACCAGCTGGACTGGGCGTTCTACGCGATGCTGGCGGCCTCCGTCTTTGATTTCCTCGACGGGCTGGCCGCGCGGGCGCTGGGCGCCTATTCAGACAAGGGCAAGGAGCTCGATTCGCTCAGCGACCTGATCAGCTTCGGCTTCCTGCCGGGCCTGATGCTGAGCGTGCTGATGCAGACCTACCGTTTCGACAACAGCCTGTACAACTGGTTCCCGCTGATCCTCACGCTCTTCAGCGCGCACCGGCTCGCGAAATTCAACGTGGACGAGCGGCAGACGTCGAGCTTCCTCGGCCTGCCCACGCCGGCGGCGGCGCTTTTCAGCGGCGCCCTGTGCTGCTACTGCTGCTATTCGCCGGTGGAGTTCCTCTCCACCTGGGTGGCGGGGCTGTATTTCGTCCCCGTGCTGACGATCTGCCTCTGCGTGCTGCTGGTCTGCGAGGTGCCGATGTTCTCCCTCAAGCTGCACGGGGACGACTCCCGCATGCTCTGGAGCAAGCGCATCACGCTGGCGGTCATCTTCGTGGCGGCCGCCGTGTTCTGCCTGGTGGCCGGCCACCACTGGTCCCTGACCGTGGTGCTGGGGCTGCTGTTCTACATCCTGAACAACCTGGTTTACGCCATTTTCAAAGTATGAATCCCAGACTCTTCCTGTTGACACTGCTGCTGCTTCCTGTCGCCTGCAAGCGCCAGGTCGAGGAAGCGCGCCAGACCGTTCCCGTGGTACGTGAGATCCTGTCGGACCGCTCCGACCCGCGGGCGCAGATGCTGCGCGGACGTGTGCCCGTGTCGCAGGCGGGTATTACGATTATCGGCCCCGAGTTCACCTGCGACCGCCTGGCGGAGCAGCTCTCCTTCCGGGACCTGCAGGACAACGTGGACGCCCGGATGGTGACGGACGGCCTGCCGGACTTCGCCGGCGAGACCTTCGTGTGCATCGAGGACACGACGCCGTACCGGGACATCCTGGCGGCGCAGGGCGCCGAGGCGCTCCGCACCCAGACGGTCTTCCGCGTGCTGGCGGCCCTGGACACGACCGTCCACATCAGCCCGTACGACATGGAGGGCCTTTCCGCCAAGACTTCCTCCAAGCTGGTCGTGCTGGCCGATCCTTTCCTCTGCGAGTACGGCGGCAGCGACGTGGACACGCTCTTCCGCTCCACCGGCTGCCGCGTTCCCGTCGTCAGCCCGATCGAGCAGATGATCGACCTGGCCTTCGACCGGGACGAGCGCGGCGACCTCTCGGTCGGCGTGCTCTGCGACCCGCAGCTCGACTCGGCGGATATTTATGAGAAGATTTTCGCCCGGAAGGCCGCGGAGCGCGGCCGCCGCGGCGCCAGCCTGGTCTCGATCGGCGTCGGGCAGCGCGACAGCGCGCTGTACGAGTTCCTCGACCGCTACCAGGCGGCCGGCTACGTCAAGCCGTTGGATGTGATCCTTGTGGATGACCTCTCGATCGACGTCGAGCGGCTCAAGATCGAGCTGGCAGGGATTGTGTCCGTGATGAATGAAAGTTCGATGACGCTCGGACGCCTGGTCTCGCGTGATTTCTTTTTCATCGACGCGATGGAGACCGTGTCCGCGCAGTGTTACAGTTTCTTGCGGGAGAACAACCTGTTCACCCACAATATAGCCAAACCCCAGGTGACGGTGTACCGTCCGGTCCGCAAGCCGGAGTCCGAGGACGGTTCGATCATCCTGATTCCCGGTTCCTATGTACAAAATTAGCATCCAGCCAGAAGAAATAGAGAAAATGCCGCTGGGATCCTTTCCCGGCAAGATCCATGTGATTGATAAAACCGGGATCGATTTCGTGCGGGCGATCGCCTATCTGGGCACGCAGCGCATCATCGGTTTCGACACGGAGACGCGTCCCGTCTTCTCCCCGGGCCAGCGCCACAACCACGTGGCGCTCCTGCAGCTGTCCGGCGGCGGGAAGGCCTATCTGTTCCGCGTCGGGACGATGGGCATGAACCGGCTGCTCTGCGCCCTGATGGCCAATCCGCGCATCCTGAAGGTCGGCGCCGCCGTCCACGATGACGTGCGCGGCCTGCAGTACTACCGCAAATTCGACGCGAAGGGCTTCGTCGACCTGCAGAAGATCGCCTACGAGTGGGGCATCCGCGACAAGAGCGTGAAGAAGATGGCCGCGAACATCCTCGGCGTGCGCATCTCGAAGTCGCAGCAGCTGTCCAACTGGGAGGCGGAGGAGCTCACGGCCGCGCAGCAGATGTATGCCGCGACGGACGCCTGGGTGTGCCGGGAGATGTATCTGAAGCTGCTCCAGAGCGAGAAGCATCCGCTTACGCCCGAGGAGCTCAATCCGCCGCAGCCGCAGCAACCCCAGCAGCCGAAGGCGGAGGCCTCACCGGCAGGCGAGGACAAGCCGAAGGCGAAGAAGCGCCGCCGGCGCCACCGCAGCAAGGCAAAGAAGCCTGCCGAGGCACAAACGACACAGCAGGACAATGGTTAAGGTTTTTCTGAAGCACGGGCGCGACGAATCGTTGCGCCGCTTCCATCCGTGGGTGTTCAGCGGGGCCGTGGCCCAGGTGCAGGGTTCGCCCGCCGAGGGCGACATCGTCGGCGTGTACAGCGCCGAGGGGCAGTTCCTTGCCTCCGGCCACTGGCAGATCGGCTCCATCGCCGTCCGCATCCTTTCCTTCGACGCCGATCCCACCGCTCCTGATTTCTGGACGAATTCTATTGCCCGTGCCCTTGAGGCGCGCATCGCCGTCGGGCTCTATTCGGAGGGTTCCGAGCAGACCGAGACCACCTGCTTCCGCCTGATCCACGGAGAAGGGGATGGCCTCCCGGGGCTGATCATCGACTGGTACGACGGGGTGTGCGTCATGCAGGCCCACTCCGTGGGCATGTTCCGCGCGAAGGCGCAGATCTGCGATGCGCTGAAGGCCGTCTTCGGCGAGCGCCTGAAGGCCGTCTATGACAAGAGCTCCGGCACGGCGCCGTTCAAGGCGGGCCTGGAGCTGATCGACGGCTACCTATACCGTGCACCGGGCTTTGAGGCCGCCGAGACGGTGGTGCTCGAGAACGGCCGGAAGTTCCTCGTGAACTGGGAGGAGGGGCAGAAGACCGGCTTCTTCCTGGACCAGCGGGACAACCGCGCGCTGGTCGGCAAGTATGCCGCCGGGCGCCGCGTACTCAATCTTTTCTGCTACACCGGCGGCTTCAGCATCTACGCCCTGACGTCCGGCGCCGCGCTGGTCGACTCCGTCGACTCCTCCGCCCGCGCCATGGACCTCGTGGCCCGCAACATCGCGCTGAATCCCGGCGAGGCGGACGTCCACAACTATTGCGAGGACGCCATCGATTTCCTGCATAAAACCCCGGAAGGGAAGTACGACCTGATGATCGTGGACCCGCCGGCATTCGCCAAGCATCGCGGCGCACTGAAGAACGCGCTCCGCGCCTACCAGCGCCTGAACGCCGCCGCCATCGCCCGCGTGGCGCCCGGCGGCCTGGTGTTCACCTTCAGCTGTTCGCAGGTCGTCGACAAGATCACCTTTGCCAACACGGTCTTTTCCGCCGCCGCCCAGACCGGGCGCAGCGTGCGCATCCTGGACCGCCTCTGCCAGGGCGCCGACCACCCGGTCAGCATCTATCACCCCGAAGGGGAGTACCTGAAGGGCCTGCTGCTCCACGTCGAGTAGCCGTCAGCGTTATAATATTATTTTGCGGAAATCTGTTTGAAGACAGACTCGAAGGCGGCAAGACTTTCTCTGAGTAGGAATGAAACCAGATTGAAAACAGTCTTTGCCTAAATGATTGCCGGCCATCATTAGTGTCGCATATATACACCAACGTGGCATAATCTGTCTTGAAATACTCCTCCAGAATGGCCGTGACGGTGTATTGAATCTTAGAATCTCGGTGAGAAGCGTCGCCATTGACGACACTGATGATCAACTGTGATACATCTCCATCATCACTGATCATGTAATCTTCGACAAAACCGATTTCATAGGTCACACCATCGCCTGTCCGGAACAAGAAGGTGTAACCATTCTCGGTCCAGACTTGATAAGGTGCGGTTTTGTTGATGGAGGAGAGAGAAAGGCGTCTAGTTATCATTGATGACCACCGTTTTCATACCCAACTTCTCCAATTCTTCCCGGGTGGCACCTTTTCGGATAGCCTCTTCCCATTCATTACGAACACTGGCCGCTTTCTTGAAAGCTGCCAATGCTTCTTCTTTTGTGAGATACGTTTTGCTCATAAAGGTTTTTCTTAGTTTATTATTATCATCTGCAAAACTAAAGAACATACTTCATTTTTCCAAGTATAAAAGAAATAATCATCTCTTCCCCCTTCCTGTCAGGAGAACCTATTTGATAACTGGCGATAAAGCGCTAAATTTGGGTTATGATCCTCACAGTACGGAAAATAGCCCTTTTTCTTGTTCCTGTCGTCGCGTTGCTATCTGCTTGCAGCCCCGTGGTGCACCGACAACTCACGACGACGTTCGACGATGTTGAGTCTTTTATCAATGACCACCCGGACAGCGCTCTTACTGTACTGTCGGGCGTGGACTCTATGGCGCTGAACACTCGCGCCCTGCGGGCTCGGTACTCCTTGCTATACGTCATGGCGCTGGATAAGTGCTATGAGGATATTACTGCTCCGGGCCTGCTAGACCCGGCCGTAGCGTGGTATGAACGTCACGGCTCGGCCGACGAGAAGATGAAAACCTTGTACTATGAGGGGAGGATTGCGCAAGCGAATAAGAATTCAAGCGATGCGGCTGTATGTTACTCCCGTGCGGAGGCTTTCTCGGAGCGCGTACAGGATAAGCATGCCCTCGGGCTGCTCTATTTGGCCGAATCAGCACTGTATGAAGGGAAGTTCAATGTGGAAAAGGAGAGGGAATATGTTGAAAAGGCTCTGCATGTCTTTCAGGAGGCAAAAGATCCGATTTATGAATCTGTCCAAGGAGATCTGGCTCATGTATATCAGGAGAAGGGGGAGTGGCATAGGGCTGATTCATTGTATGAAGTCGCCATCGCTCATTCTGATGCTTATCCTCATGCGCTGAATCTATATCTGTCCAATTATGCCCGGATGAAAGTCCAACAGCCGGAGATGGATCCGGAAGGGACGATAGCGTTATTAAACCGTAAGCAGAGTTTGTCCGGGGGACTGGCATACAAAGAGGCAGGTGCATACGCATACGCGCTGGCCTTGACTGGACAGACAGCCGCTTCAGAATCTTTGCGGTTGCGTTTGGATTCCCTGAAGGGCCGGGAAAGGTTCGACGTGCTGCCATGGTTGAGGCGAATGGCGGTGTACCGTGGGGATTACCAGTTGGCGTATTCCTATCAGGCAGAGGCTCTTGCGGAAGAAGAATCTGTCGTGGTCGAGAGTTTGGAAGATTCTGTGGCGCAAGCCCTGCGGGAATACTATGAACAGTCAGCACAGCGTGAACGGGAACGCCGCCTGCGTTGGGGCCTGTATGCCCTTTCTGCAGTAATCGCTCTATTGCTGCTTGCCATGTTGCTTCTGTTTCGGGAACGAAGAATCCGTGCGGAACGAGACCGGCTGCTGTCCATTCGTGTGGAGTTGGAGCAAGAGCTGCTCTCGCAGGAAACACTCGTTGCGACGCTTTCAGAAGATGCCTCCCGCCTGGAACAACTGCGTTTCCAACTTCGGCAGGAGCGCCTGGAGCGCTTCCGCAAACGCGGTCGATTCGGGTATATGGTCTGGATGGAGGAGAACGGCCGTTCTTCCAATGCCGACGTTGTCAGGATGCTGCGGAAGGATATGCATGAAGTCTGTGCGATGGAGAAGGATACGCGTGCCCTGGAGCGCAGGCTCAACAGTGAGTTAAACGACATAGTCGCTCACCTAAAAGAAGATTTGGACATTCAGAAGAACTCCAAGGAAGAACGTTTCCTGTGTTATTGGTTGATTGACCTAAGGGCAGACATGATAGCAGAGTTGTTAAGCCTCTCTATCGATAATGTATACGTTAAGTCTCATCGTCTGGAAGGCCGTATCCGGGCGCTGGACAAGGCGGAATATGCTCTGCTTTTGAAGAAAAAGCTTACAAATCCTGTCGAAAGTCAGGTTTGATTTTTTTATAAAGCGAGGGGTGTAAGATTTTCGATTCTTACATTTTTGTAAGCGGCTGACTATTTGACAATTACGATAGCCGTTTGTAAGATTTTCGTTGCTCGAAAAATGCAATAAATCCAGAAGTAATAATTAACTTTGAGGCAACATAGATTTACAATACTTCATAATTATGAATAATCGGGGTATTTTCCGTTTTGTCTTTTTGAGTTTGACCGTATGGTTTACGATGACGTGTGTGCCTGCTTTCGGGCAGGTGGACACGTTGAAGAAGCAGTCGCCGTATAAGACGGATGTGCGGGAATGGCTGGTCGGGCAGACGCCCGGCGTGGTGGTCACTTCCTCTGTCGGGGCGCCCGGGATGACGCCGTCGGTGTTCATCCATGGCCTCCAGTATGACGGGCAGGTGCCGGTCTACGTCGTTGACGGTGTCCGGGTGCAGGACCTGGGTGCGCTGGCGCCGGAATCCATCGAGGCCATTCAGGTGCTGAGCGGCGCGGAAGCCATGATCCTTTATGGCCCTTCTGCCGCGAACGGTGCGCTGGTTGTCACCACGCGACGCGCCTCTCGGGACGGCTTCCATGCTTCATACAGTTTTACCGGAGCCGTGCAGCAATTGGCCTGGGAGCCTGCACAGATCAGTTTCCGGGAGTGGGCAAACTACGATACGCGTTACACTGACCCTACGCGCTATCAGCAGAGCCCGTACAAATTCCAGAGCCGTATCGGATCGTCCTTCTCCCAGACCCACCACCTCGACCTGCAGTATGGCGCGGAGCGCTTCCGCGCTGCGGCGACGGCGGACTTCCTGGACAACGACGGGCCGTTCGCAGGGAGGGTGGACACACACCGGCGATTCTCCGGAACCCTGAACCTGGATTACCGTCCGTTGGACTGGCTTCATGCTGCCTTGTCTTTTTCGGCCGGGAAATCCAATGTTTCCACTTTCCCGGACATGGCCGGGATTCTGGTGAATGTTCCGGTCGAAATCACGGCCTCTCCCTATGATCCGCTGGTCTCCGCTGTGGAACGCTCCGAGCGGAGCGCGCTCACGGGACGCGCCATGCTGGAGTTTTTCCCGCTTCCGGGCCTGTCGGTCCGGGCGGATCTGGGATATCATACCAGTCGGAATTCTGTCGTGAATGGCAATTCTTCCGATTGGAAGTTCTTGCAGTATAGCCTGGAGTCCTCCTACAGAAAATCGTTCGGGGCGCATTCCATCCAGTTGGGCCTCCTGCTCCGCGGCCAATCGGAAAGCTTGCCCGTCCTGAATGGGAAAGCGGTTCGCTGGGGGGATGGAAATGTCCGCGCCGCTTACGATTGGAATCATGTTCTCTCGCTGGGGGGCGGTTTTTATCTGCTGAAATATCGCACGGAGTCCGTCGCTTACAGTTATACCGTGCCTTATGTGCATCTGGGGCTGAGCTTGGCGGATTTGCCGTTCCTGCGCCGCGCATTGCCCGAATGGTGGAAGACCTGGGACTGGAAGGCCTCCTGGTCGAAGACGAATCCTTACGAGATGGGCTATCCGGCGATGCCGTATGAAATACCGAGATTGCTGATAGCCAGGGGTGAGTCGTCCCGGTTCGACATCGGAACGAATCTGGTCTTCACTTTCGAAGGCAGCCAATGGACTCTCTCGGCAGGATGGTTCTCCGACCAGGATGCCAATACGCAGGTGAACTCGACATCGCCTTTGCGCGTGCGGAACCGGGGCTGGCTGTTCGATACGGAATGGAGCGGACAGGCCGGGGATTTCCGGTATGCGGCCGGGGCGTCGCTGACGCTATACAGAAACCGCTGCTTGGAGCTCCCGGACGGGTTTTATGCTTACCCCTATAACATTATGTACGGAAATGCCGCCTATATCCTTGCGGGACAGCCGCTCGGCGTCGCATGGGCTTATCCGTATGCCGGGGTGAATGAATATGGTCTGGCCCGCTACGATACGCCCTCCGGCTATGCGGAGGACAATTCCAGAACTGCTTTCGGGAACGGTGTCTTCCCGACGGCGACGCTCGGACTCCGGCTGGACCTGGGGTGGCGGCGCTGGAGCCTGTCGGCCACGGCGCACGGCAACTTCGGCCAGTCCGTTTACCTTGCTGACACGATGACCGGCACGCTGATCCGGCACTATCTGGTGAACAGTTGGCTGCCGGAGGCCCCGAGTGCGATGTATCCCCAATTCGCCGGTGGACAGGATTACAGTTTTATGCGGTCTACGGCTGCTTTGCAGGATGGATCATTCTTCCGGATCGACATGGTTCGGCTGGGCTACTCCCTGCCGGTCAGACGCATTCGCGGGAGTGTAGATGTCTTCGCCTCGCTGGAGAATTTCTTCCTGTTCACGTCCTATCCCGGCAGTGATCCGGAGTACACGCTGACCCGGGGCGACGCCGGCATGGATCTGGGGGCTTACCCTTCCACGCGCCGTATCGTTTTCGGACTTAAGTTCAGTCTGTAGCAGGCCTATGCCTGATGTTCCCCGATGAGCCGGAGGAGCTCGTCGATGGCTTCGCTGTCGGGGATGTGGCGCAGGACGGGCTCACCGCGGTGGTAGATCGTGACCTTGCCGCCGCCTTCGCCCACGTAGCCCCAGTCGGCGTCGGCCATCTCGCCGGGGCCGTTGACGATGCAGCCCATCACGGCGATGACCATGCCTTTGAGGTGCGCCGTGCGGCGCTGGACCTCCTCGAAGGTCTCCTGGAGGTTATACATGGTGCGGCCGCAGCCGGGGCAGGCGATGTATTCGGGCTTGTAGAAGCGTCGCCGGGCGGCCTGCATGATCTCGTCGACGAGGTACTCGCTCAGACCGGCCTCCGCCGGAATCTCATCGATCTCCCGCTTCAGCAGTTTCGGACCCCAATAACTCGCAGCTGCAAGCATACCCCTGTCGGAGTCGGTCTGGCCTGACGGCGAAGGCTCAGCCGCAGCAGGATTCGTTCCGCCGAATCCGGTTTCCGCGTCAGCGGAAAGCGAGGATGGAAGCCGAGACGCAGGCCACGCCGACTCCGCAGCATGCAGCGCGAGGTATTGGGCTACAGGGAGTTCGTTGACGGGCGGTTCGGTGAGGGAGACGCGGATGGTGTCGCCGATGCCTTCCTGAAGCAGCGAGGCGATGCCGACGCAGGACTTGATGCGGCCGCTGTCGCCGCCGCCGGCCTCCGTGACGCCCAGGTGCATCGGGAACACGACGCCGCGTTCCTGCATCCGCTGCGCCAGCTCGCGGTAAGCCTCGACCATCACGACCGTATTGCTCGCCTTCAGCGAGACCACGACGTTCAGGAAATCCGCCTCGATACACATCTCCAGCCACTCCATCGCGGCCATCGCCATCGCGTGCGGCGTGTTGCCGTAGCGGTCGGTGATGTAGCGGCCGAGCGAGCCGTGGTTCAGGCCCACGCGCACGGCGGTGCCGTGCTCCTTGCAGACTTGCAGGAAGCGGGCGAACTGCGCGCGCGCCTGCTCGTGGTCGGGGTGGAAGTTGCCGGGATTGATGCGGACCTTCTCCACGACGGGGGCCACCTCGATGGCCGTCTCCGACGAGAAATGGATGTCCGCCACCAGCGGCACGTTGCAGCCCGCGGCGCGCAGCCGGCGCTTGATCTCCGCGACGTGCGGGACGTCCTGGCGGCCGGGCACCGTGATGCGGACCAGCTGCGCGCCCGCCGCGGCGAGCGCGAGGGCCTGGGCCACGGTGGCGTCCACGTCGGACGTATGGGTGTTGCACATCGTCTGGACGACGATGGGGTGGCCGGCGCCGATGACGAGCGCGTCACCGACCCGAACCGGAAGCGTCTGGATGCGAGCCATATACGAGTTCTTTCGCCTGCCGGCGGAGGGCCGAGGTGGTCTTGCCGGAGCGCTTGGTCAACTGGAAATGCACGCCCACCGTGGCGATGATGTCGAGCGGGTAAGCGTAGCGGTAATAATACTTGCTGGCGTAGTCCGGCGCGTAGAGCGAGGACCAGGACCAGCGGAGAAGGGCGTTGAAGTGGATCTCCACCGGGTCGAACATCAGCGCGAAGCCCGCGCCGCCCTGCAGGCCGTACTCCCAGCGGTTCTCGTAGGGACGGAAGGCGTTGGCGTACTCCGGCTCCAGGTTGGGGCCGCTGCGCGAGATGCTGTTGCGCCAGCCGCCGTACACACCCACGTTGGCCATGATCTTGCCGGGGTGGAAGTCGATGTGGATCTGCGCCAGCGCGGGGATCTCGAAGACCTCGATCGTGCCCTGCTCGGCGCCGTCCAGCTCCTGCGTGCGCCCGGTATCGGGATCGCGCTTGAAGCCGAAGCCCTCGTAGCCGTGCGCCACGCCCAGCACGAGGCCGAACATCGGGATGTTGTCGAACATCTTGCTGTACTTCGTGAAGGTGACGCTGACGTAGTTGGGCATGAACTGCCAGGCCCGGTTGTGGCGGGCCGGGGAATAGTACATGTTGGAGAAGGAGACGCCGTAGTTGACGCCGATCATCACGTAGTCGTTGATGAGCGCTTTCTTGCCCGGCGCCACGGCGACGAGCGAGTCGACGTCGTAGGTGACTTCTTGCGCCCGGGCGCCGGCGGCGGCCAGGACGGTCAGCAGGAGGGTGAGCAGGATTCTACGCATGGCGTCAATGGAACAGGGCGCCCACGTCGACGCTCTGCGTGAGCTCGACGCTGGCGGGGATGTTAAGGTAGGTGCTGCCGGAGAAGTCCAGGAAGACGACCAGCTCGGGCTGGCGGTGCTCCAGGAGCGAACCGGTGTCGTTGATGGCGTTGCGGTTGCGGTCCTCCGTGATGCGGATGCTGTAGCGGCCGGCCTTGATGTAGGGGAAATGCAGCGTGCCGTCGCGCTCCGTGATGAACGTGCGCAGGACCTTGTCGCGCTTCTCGCCCAGCAGGTCCACGATGAGCTTGCGGTCCACGCCGGAGAGCTCCAGGTCCAGCGAGCTCAGGGTCTCGTCGGAGGGGAGGCTCACCTTGACGACCGTGCTGTCGGACCAGAAGCCGTTGATGTCGCGGAAGGCCCGGTAGGGGAGTTTCATCTGGTACTCGAAGCCCGGCATCAGGCGGTCCTTCGGACGCAGGATGTAGCGCCGCAGGTTGAGGCTGTCGCGCTCGACGGTGAACTCGGCGCGGCTCTGCCGCTGGCGCGTGTTGATCGAGTAGAACTTCACGGAGTCGAAATGCTCGGTGATGATCGGGTATTTGAACTCGAGTTCGAAACCGTCCTGCTCCACCGTCTCGGGCGAAACCTGGAAGGTGTAGACGCAGGTGGTGTCGCCGCGCTTGAGATCACGGCGGGAGGTCTTGGAGTAGGTGCGCTTGTTCTGCGCCAGGGGGAGGCGGACGATTTCCTGGGTGGGCGCGAGCCGGCCCAGGGAGTCCGTCTTGCGGTAGTTGACGTAGACCTGCATCGTGTCCGGCGCGGCCCGGCGGCTGTTGATCCAGAGCTCGAGGCTGTCCTGCAGGATGTTGAACTGGCTGATGACCTGGTCGGCGCGGTAGCCGCGGATCCACAGCGAGTCGATCCACGCGCCCGGCGCCTGGAAGGTGATGTAGGCGGAGCGCTCGGCCGTACGTTCCTTGTTCACGATGAACTGCCGGCTGGGCTTCTCGCGGAAGAGCTTCAGCTCGTACTCGCTGCGGCGCGCGAGGCAGCGCAGCGTGTCGAGCATGTCGTATTTGAGCATCTCCGGGACGGTGTCGTGGGCGATCATCACCGGACGGATGAGCGAGTCGATGAAGGCCACGTTCTCGGAGCCGGGGTCGTAGATGTAGTTGTTGTTCGCGTCCTTGATGGCGTAGATCCGGTACACGGTGTCCTGGATGAAGGGCAGGGCGAAGAAGCCCCAGTCGTCGGTCTTGCCCGCGGCGTAGGGGCGGTGCAGCAGAGCGGCGGAGTCTGCGAGGTCGCGGTGCAGGAGCACGGTCGCGTCCTTGACGGGCGCGAGGGTCTGGCAGTCCACGACGGTGCCCGTGACCATCATCGAGTCGATCTTCGGACCGGTCGAGAAGACGTAGGTGTAGCCCGGGAACATATTGCCCTCGTTGGCGTCGGCGATGGCGTTCGTGAACGTGATCGTGTAGGTGGTCGCGGGCTGCAGCGGCTCCTCGAAGGAGACGTGCAGGGTGCGGCCGCGCAGGCGGGACTTCGGCTGGCGCGCCTGGGGCGGCGACAGGACGATGTTGGACGGCGTCTTGATGGTCACGTATTCGTTGAAGACGAAGTCGAAGCTGGCGCCTTCCACGGGGACGTTGACGGCGCCCGGCAGGGGCTTGATGTCGATGATGAGAGGGGGGATGGTGTCCTTCTTGCCGCCGGAGGGAGCCTGCGTCGTGTTGGCGCAGGAGGGGAAGAAGAGCGGCAGCAGGCAGGCGCCGACGGCGATCAGCAGGGGCAGGAATCTCTTCATGGCGTCAGATGTCTGTGCGGATGACGTCCTGGACGCCGTCGATCTTGGTCAGGCCGTCCACCATGCGCTCCAGGTTCTTCTTGTCGCGGACGAGCAGTTCGATGAATCCTTCGAAGAGACCGGCCTCCGTGGAGAGCTGGAGCTTGCGGATGTTGATCCCGAAGGTCTGGGAGATGAAGCTGGAGATGTCGCTCAGCATGCCGACGCGGTCGATGCCGCGGAGCGAGATGCGGATCGGGTACTCCTGCTGGACGGCGCCCCACTGGGGGACGACCATGCGGTTGCCGTACTTGCTGGCGAGGCTCTCCGCGACGGGGCAGGACTTCTTGTGGACGATGACGAGGTTGTCGCTCATCGAGAAGCCGATCACCGGGTCGCCGGGGATCGGGTGGCAGCATTCGGCGATCTTGTATTCGATCGGGTGCGAGTTGTCCTCGTGGAGGGAGAACTTGCGTTTCTGGCCCGTGGAGAGGTCTTTTTCGTTGATGATGGCCTTGAACTCCTCGGGGCCGAGCAGGCCCAGGCCGATGCGGAAGAAGAGTTCGTCCTCGTCGTTGAGCTGGGTGTAGTCCTGGAACTTGCGGACCAGCTCACGGGAGCTCTGGAGGCCCATCAGGCGGACGCGTTCCTCGAAGATGCGCTCGCCCTCGCGGGCGATGGCGTCGAAGTCGCGGCGGAAGTATTCGATGACGCGGTTGCGCGCGTAGCGCGTGTGCAGGAAGGACACCCATTCCATCTTGGGCCGGGCGTTCTCCGCGGTGATGATTTCCACCTGGTCGCCGGCCTTGAGGCTGTGCGAGAGGGGAACGAGCTTCATGTTCACCTTGGCGGCGATGGCCTTGTTACCGATCTCCGTGTGGATCTGGTAGGCGAAGTCGAGGGCCGTGGCGCCGCCGCGGATCGCGCGCTGCTCGCCCTTGGGCGTGAAGACCACGATCTCGCTGCTGACGAGGTCCTTGTGGATGATGTCCAGCAGCTCCAGGGCGCTCACGTCGTCGCTCAGGAGGATGTCCTGGACCTCGGCGAGCCACTTGTCCATCTCGGAGTCGTTCTCGGAGATGTAACCGTCGTTCTTGTAGGCCCAGTGGGCGGCGATGCCCTTCTCGGCGATGTCGTCCATGCGGCGGGAGCGGATCTGCACCTCCACCCAGAAGCCGGAACGGCTCATCAGTGTGCAGTGCAGGGCTTCGTAGCCGTTGCTCTTGGGCTGGGAGATCCAGTCGCGGCGCCGTGAGAGGTTCTCGCGGTAGAGGTGCGTGACGGTCGAGAAGATGAGGTAGGCCTGGCCGCGCTCGGTCTGGACGTTGCTGTCGGCCGGGTCGAAGATGATGCGGACGGCGTAGAGGTCGTAGATCTGCTCGAAGGGGACCTGCTTCGTGCGCATTTTGTACCAGATGGAGTACGGGGTCTTGATGCGCTTCTTGATGGTGAACTTGTAGCCGGCCTCCTTGAGCGCCTCCTCGATGGGCGCGATGAAGGTGTCGATGTCCTTGTCGCGCTGGGCGACGTTGCCCTTGATGCGCTCCGTGATGCGGCGGTAGTCCTCGGGCTCCTTGTAGCGGAGCCAGATGTTCTCCATCTCGGACTTGACGCTGTAGAGGCCGAGCCGGTGCGCCAGCGGGATGAAGATGAACATGGTCTCGGAGAGGATCTTGTCCCGCTTGTGCTCGGGCATGTATTCGATGGTGCGGCAGTTGTGCAGCCGGTCCGCCAGCTTGATCAGCACCACGCGGACGTCGTCGTTGAGGGTCAGCAGGATGCGCTTGAAGTTCTCCGCCTGGAGGCTTTCCGTGCTGGCCGCCTCGCCCTTGCGGTCCTCGTTGTCGAGGACGGTCTTGATCTTGGTCAGGCCGTCCACTAGGGTCGCGATCTTGTCGCCGAAGAGGTTGCGGATGTCGTCCACCGTGTAGGCGGTGTCCTCGACGACGTCGTGCAGCAGGGCGGCGCAGATGGACTTGCAGCCCAGGCCGATCTCCGTGACGACGATCTGGGCGACGGCGATCGGGTGGAGCATGTACGGCTCGCCCGAGCGGCGGCGGACGTCCTTGTGGGCCTGGTTGGCGAACTGGAAGGCTTTCCGGACGCTCTCGATCTCCTCCTCGTCCTTGCAGCGCTTGGCGGCGACCTCCATCAGCGAGGCGAAGGCCTCGTCGATGCGGCGGAAATCATCGGGTGTGAACTGGGAGAAACTCATTATTTGTTTTCAGTGTCCCACGCGGAGACATTATATTGGTCGACATTCTGGAAACTATAGGTCAGCTGCGCCCCGTAGATGATGATCTGCCAGCTGAAGTTCAGCCAGATCAGGAAGAGCGGGACGGCGGCGAGGAGGCCGTAGGCCTGGTTGAGCCGCCCCACGAACATCTGCGTGTGCAGGTAGAGGTGCTGGAAGAGCATGAAGATCGCACCGGCGATCAGGGCGGCCCAGAAGGCGTACTTGGCCCGGACGAAGGTGGCGGGAATGTATTTGTACATGACCGTGAGCGTGCCCACGAGGATGGCGTAGAAGATGAAGTTGCCCAGCCATTTGAAGAGGCCGCGGACCTCCTTCAGGTCCAGGCCGAAGAGGTCCGTCATGTTGGTGGCGTAGATGATGCCGGTACCGAAGATGATCATGATGAAGGGGGCCAGGATCAGCACGAGGAAGTAGAAGCCGAAGCGCTTGTAGAGCTTGCGGGGGATCTTGAGGATGCCCCAGACGTTGTTGAAAACGCGCTCCACCTGGAACATCATCCAGAGAATGGCCCAGAGGAACATCAGCGCGGAGATGAGTCCCAGTCCGCCGCCCTGGGCGCCGGCGAGGATGTTGCCGGCCTTCTCGGAGAGCATCGTGACGATCTCGGGGTGGGAGGGGATGAGCATCTGCAGGCCTTCGGTGATCTTGCTGTCCAGGCCCAGGCCGCCCGTGACCGCGAAGGCGAAGGCGAGCATGGGGACGAGGGCGAGGGTGATGAAGTAGCTCAGCGACACGCACTGGAAGCCCATCCGGTTCTCCGTGAAGGTCTTGAAGGTGATGCGGATGATCTTCCAGGTGCGGACCAGCCAGGCGTAGAACTTGGAACTCCCGCTGGTGTCGAGGGTCCAGATCCTGTCGCTGAAAAGGTCCGTTATTTTGCTGGTTATCTTCATGTTCTGTTAAAACAAAGTCAATTCTTCAATGGCGGGGGCTCCGCCGGTTTCCTGTTTGTCATCCCCGACCTGATCGGGGATCTCCTCCGGCAGCATCGCGCGGAACTCCTCCTCGCTGACGACGGGGATCCCCAGCTTCTCGCACTTCTTCAGCTTCTCCGGGCCGGGCTTGGAACCGGCCAGCAGGAAGGCGGTGCTGCCGCTGACGGAGGAGCCGGCCTTGCCGCCGTGGGCGGTGATGAGCTCTTTCATGCGCTCGCGGCTGATGCTGAAGTTGCCGGAGATGACGATCGTCTTGCCCGCCAGGGCGTCGGAGAGGGCGGATTCCTGGCCGGCGCCGTCGAAGCGCAGGCCGGCGGCGCGCAGCCGCGCGACCATCTCCAGGTGCTCGGGTTTGGCGAAGAAGTCGACGACGCTGCGGGCGATGACTTCGCCCACGTCGTCGATTTCGAGGAGCTGCTCCTGCGTGGCGGCGGCGAGGGTGTCGATGTCGCCGAAGTGGCGGGCGATGCCCTTGGCGGTCGTCTCGCCGACGTAGCGGATGCCGAGCGCGAAGAGGACCCGCTCGAAGGGGACCTGCTTCGACGCCTCCAGGCTCGCGAGGAATCGCTCGGCGGCCTTGTCCTGCCAGCCTTCGAGGCTGAGCAGCTGGTATTTGCTGATATCGTACAGGTCCGCGGGGGTGCGGGCCAGGCCGGCGGCGTAGAACTGCTCGACGGTCATGTCGCCGGCCAGGATGTCCATGGCCTTGCGGCTGACGAAGTGCAGCAGGCGGCCCTTGATCTGCATGGGGCAGCCGTCCTGGTTCGGGCAGAACCATTTGGCTTCGGCCTCGGCCTTGACGAGGGGCGTGCCGCAGTCGGGGCAGACGCTCGGGAAGACGGGCGGCTGCGCGTCCTTGGCGCGGTGGGCGGGATCGATGCCGGTGATCTTGGGGATGATCTCGCCGCCCTTCTCCACGAACACCCAGTCGCCCACGCGGATGTCCAGCAGGGCCATCTGGTCGGCGTTGTTGAGGGTGGCGCGCTTGACCACGGTCCCGCTGAGCTGGACGGGGGCGAGGTTGGCGACGGGCGTGACGGCGCCGGTGCGGCCCACCTGGTAGTCGATGCTGAGCAGCTCCGTGCAGGCCTGCTCGGCCTTGAACTTGTAGGCGACCGCCCAGCGGGGGGACTTGGCCGTGTAGCCCAGGGCGCGCTGGCAGGCGAGCTCGTTGATCTTGATTACGATGCCGTCCGTCGCGTAGGGAAGGAACTTGCGGGCGCTGTCCCAATGGTCGATGTAGTCCTTGATCCCGTCGATGTCGTGGCAGATGCGGCGTTCGTCGGAAACGGGCAGGCCCCAGCTCGCCGCGGCGTCGAGGGCCTGGCTGTGGGACTCGAAGGTCACGGACTCGGCGGGGATGTGGTAGAGGGTGCAGATCAGTCCGCGGCGGGCGACCTCTTCCGGGTCGATCAGCTTGAGGGAGCCGGAGGCGGCGTTGCGCGGGTTCGCGAAGGGAGCCTCCTCCTGCGCCTCGCGCTCGCGGTTAAGGGCGTCGAAAGAGGCGTAGGGCATCAGGATCTCGCCGCGGATCTCGAAGTCGGCGGGGTAGTCCCCGTGCAGCTGCTGCGGGATGCCCGCGATGCGGCGGACATTGTCCGTCACGTCGTCGCCCTGCACGCCGTCCCCGCGGGTGAGGGCCTGCACGAGCTTGCCGTCGCGGTAGTTCAGGCAGATGGCCGTGCCGTCGAACTTCAATTCGCAGCTGTAGCTGAACGAAGTCCCGTCGAGGGCCTTGTCCGCCCGGGCGGCGAAATCCTCGATCTCACTGATCGAATAGGTGTTGCCCAGCGAAAGCATCGGGTAGCGGTGCGGGCGCTGGATGAAGCCCTGGCGCGTGCCGGCCTCGGCGTTGGCGCCCACCGGGGCGTCCAGGTCGGAGCCGACCCGCCGGGTGGGGGAGTCGGGGCTGTCGAACTGCGGGAAATCGGCCTCCAGGCGCTCCAGCTCGTGCATGAGCGTGTCGAACTCATAGTCCGACATCGTCGGTGCATTATCCACATAATAACGCCGGCTGTTCTCCCGGAGGATCTCCCGGAGCTCGTCAATCCGTATCTTGGCCGCTTGTTCTTCCATGCTTTCGCGCGCGTGTAAGCAACAAAAATACACATTTCCCGCCGGAAAAGCAAACCCGCAGCGTGGGCGGACATTTCGTCGAAAGGAAAAAGCCATTCGTCGAAGGGCGGATTTTTTCGTCGAAAGGGATGGGGCGTTTGTCGAAAGTTCATTGACGCGGGCCGGTCGGCGGTGTATTTTCGCAGCAGAAACAAAAACGAACGCGATATGAAACGATTCATCCTCATCCTGATCACCGCCGTCCTGACCGGCACGGCCCTTTCCGCCCAGCAGGAAACCGTCGTCTGCGGCGCCATCCTCGACTCCCTGTCCCGGCAGGGCGAGCCGGCCGCCGTGGTCCAGTTCTTCAAGGCCCCGGACGCCGACAAGCCTCTCGCCTTCACGACCACCGACACGGACGGGCGCTTCTGCCAGCTGCTCCCCGGCCGGGGCGAATACACGCTCCTGTTCACCGGCGTGGGCCGGCAGGACCGCCGGGTGGCCTTCTCCATCGGGGAGGAGGAAAGCATCAACCTGGGTGACATCCTGATCCAGGATGACGTGCAGGCCCTGAAGGGCGCCTCCGTGACGGCCCAGCGTCCGCTGGTCAAGATGGAGGTCGACCGCATGAGCTACAACGTAGCCGACGACGTGGATTCCAAGACCAGCACGGTCCTGGAGATGCTCCGCAAGGTCCCCATGGTGACCGTGGACGGCCAGGACAACATCACCGTCAACGGCTCCTCGAGCTTCCAGGTGACGGTGGACGGCAAGCCCAGCCAGATGTTCTCGGGCAACCCTTCCCAGATCTTCAAGATGATGCCCGCCAGCAGCATCAAGGACATCCAGGTCATCACGAATCCGGGCGTCCGCTATGACGCGGAAGGCGTGGGCGGCGTGCTCAACCTCGTGACCAACCGCGAGGCGACCGGCGGCCAGAGCCTCGCCGACGGCTACTACGGCTCGCTCCGCCTGATGGGCAGCACCCGCGGCGGGGGCGGCGGCCTGTTCGTCAGCCAGCAGAAGGGCAAGTTCGCCGTGAGCCTCAATGCCAACGGCATGTACATGAAGATGCCCGGCACCACCAGCGACATGACCCGCGAGATGCTGGCCCCGGCTTCCGGCACCACCCTGACCCACAGCGAGTCGGCGATGACCCTGCCGATGGGCATGGGTAACCTGAGCGCCAGCTACGAGATCGACAGCCGCAACCTCGTCTCCGTGACCGCCGGCCTGATGCACTTCGGCTCCACGATGGACGGCCTGACTTCCACCTCGATGAGCGGCGGCTTCTACGGCACCGGTTTCAGCTACGACGGCACCACCTATACGAAGATGGGCTCCAACTCCATCACCGCCGGCATCGACTACCAGCACCTCTGGCCGGACAATCCCAACCGCAACTTCGTGCTCTCGTACCAGTTCTCCGGGTCCCCGTCCACGACGGTCTCCGAGAATACGTTCAACAGCACGACCCTCGCAGCACTGGACCTCACCGACCGCCGCACGGATGGCAAGCAGGGCGCGACCGACCACACCGTGCAGATGGACTTCATCACCCCGCTCGGCCAGCTGAGCACCCTGAGCACCGGCGCCAAGTTCATCTCCCGCCACAACAGTTCCTATCAGCTCAATTACCTCTGGGACGGCAACGACTGGGCCCTCAACCCCTACGGCAGCCTCGACTACAACTTCTACAACCGCATCGGCGCCGTGTATACGGAATTCAAGCTCACGGCCGGCGCCGTCAGCATGTTGGCCGGCGCCCGCTACGAGCACACCTGGCAGGAAGTGACCTACGCTTCCGGGCAGGGCAGCGATTTCAAGACGCAGTACGGCAGCCTCGTGCCGACGGCCAGCATCCAGTGGAACCTGGGGATGACCTCCAACATCGGCCTGTCCTACAACATGCGCATCAGCCGCCCGGGCATCAGCTACCTCAACCCCTACGTGGACATCTCCGACCCGACGGCCCGCAGCTACGGCAATGGTGACCTGGAAGTCGAGCGCGGCCACAACATCAGCCTCGTCTACAACCTCTACTCACCTAAATGGATCCTCAACTTAACCCTGCGTGAGTCGCTGGTTGCCAATGGAATCGCATCCTACAGCTTCTATGATGCCGACAAGATCCTCAACACGACCTACGGCAACATCATCCGCTCCTCCGTGACCGGTCTCAACGTCTTCGCCAACTGGAACGCAAGTCCCAACACCCGCATCTTCCTCAACGGCGGACTGAACTACAGCGACTTCAGCAGCAAGGTCCTCGAGCAGAGCAACAGCGGACTGAGCTACAACGCCATGCTGGGCTTCCAGCAGACGCTGCCCGCCGGCTTCCAGCTGAGCGCCACCGTGATGGCGATGGGCCGCAACTACTCCCAGCAAGGCTGGAGCACCGGCATGAGCATGG
>JAGCDF010000047.1 GCA_017651225.1 Bacteroidales bacterium | reverse complement strand
TCTCCTTGACGAGATCCTTGGCCTGCTTCTTGGTGGCGACGAAGAGAATCTTGCGGCCGCTCTTGGCCAGCTGCTTCATCTCGTCGGCAGCCTCATCGATCTTGCCGATGGTCTTGTGCAGGTCGATGATGTGGATTCCGTTCTTCTGATCGAAGATATAGGGAGCCATCTTAGGGTTCCACTTACGGGCCAGGTGGCCGAAGTGAACACCTGCATCAAGCAATTCCTGGAAATTTGTACGTGACATTGTGTGTGTCGTTGTTTGTTTTTGTTCTTTTTTAAACTGTCCCCGGTGTCGGGGCCTCTTTTCTTCAAGGCGGAGTAGCGGAGCCTTGTCCGGTCTCCAACCTTTTCCGCAGCGCGGCAACTTCCCATCTCGGTCCTCACGGACACCGGAAGTTTAGAACCGCGGCTGTGCCGTAAAACGGGCAGTAACTAACGTTTACTGAACTGGAAGCGGCGGCGTGCACCCGGCTGACCCGGCTTCTTGCGCTCGACCTCGCGTGCATCGCGGGTGAGGAAACCGGCGGCCTTCAGTGCAGAACGGTAAGCTTCACGGTCCAGCTCGCTGAGGGCGCGGGCGATACCCAGACGGATGGCTTCAGCCTGACCTTTGATACCACCGCCGATAACGGTGACCTTCACGTCAAACTGGCCGAGCGTCGAGGTAACTTCGAACGGCTGGTTCACGATGTAGCGGAGGGAGTCGAGCGCAAAATACGTCTCGAGAGCGCGACCGTTGACCGTGACATTGCCGGCGCCGGGAGTGAGATAAACGCGAGCGACAGCTGCTTTACGTCTTCCAAGGGCGTGTGTCTGTTCCATTTGCTCTGTTTAAATTTCGTCCAACTTGATTTCTTTCGGGTTCTGGGCCTGGTGCGGGTGCTCCGGACCTGCATAGATGAACAGGTTGTTGAGGAGGTCGGCACCAAGACGGGTCTTCGGGAGCATACCCTTGACTGCTCTCCGGACAAGTTCCGTAGGCCGCTTGGCGAGAATCTCACGAGGGGTCGTGAACCGCTGTCCACCGGGATAGCCGGTGTAGCGGGTGTAAACCCGGTCGGTCATCTTCTTGCCGCTGAGGGCAACCTTCTCCGCGTTGACGACGATGACGTTGTCACCGCAGTCCACGTGGGGCGTATATCCCGGCTTGGTCTTGCCACGAAGGACAAGCACCACGCGGGCAGCAAGACGACCAAGAGCGAGATCAGTCGCGTCAATGACAACCCACTTTTTGTCAACCGTCGCTTTGTTAAGCGAAACAGTTTTGTAGCTTTGTGTGTCCACTGTCTTGATCTTTAAATAGTTAATAAAATTTGCGATCCCTACACAAAATAGGGACCGCAAAGGTAGTCATTTATTCTGAAAAAACAAATATGCCTTAGGCGATGAAGTTTGCCTGGACAAATGCGTTGATCGCGGTGGCGACGAAGAGGAGGACGATCAGCGTAGCGACGATAACACCGATGACCTTCAGGCGCTTGAACCAGGTGCTGCCGTTCCAGCCCACGGTCTGGAACATGCTCCAGAAGCCGTGCACGAGGTGGAACCAGATGGCGACGAACCACACAATGTAGAGCGCCACGACCCACCAGTGACCGAACGTGGTCGTCAGCAGGAGATAAGGATTATTCTCGAAATTGCCGATGCCGAACATCTCCGGCAGCTGCATCTTGGCCCAGAAGTGCGTCAGGTGGAAGCCCAGGAAACCGAGGATCATGATACCAAGCACGAGCATGTTCTTGGCGGACCAGGAATCGACGGCGGCCTTGCTGGCCACCTCATAACGCTTCACGCCGCCGCGGGCGCGGATGTTCTGCCAGGTCAGCCAGCAACCATAGCAGATGTGGACCACAAAGCCCAGCGCGAGGATCGGGACCATGATGTCAATGACCGGCGTGGACATGAAGTCGCAGCCGAGTTTGAAAAGGCCGTCACCCTTGCTGAAGATCGCCTCGTCGTTCGCAACGGCACCGAACTTGCCCGTGAAGGAATCGATGACGGAGAAGAAGTTGATGACCCCGTGAAGGATGAGGAAAACAATCAGGAAGGCTCCACTCACCGCCTGGATGAATTTCTTGCCGATAGAGGAGTTGAATATAAACATCGTGTTTGGATTAAAGCTAGTCTAGACTGCAAATATAACCCGAATCTTGCAAGTTTCATAATTTTCCAATAAATTTGTTATCCATAAAGGAGATTCCGGACCGCGTCCGGAATGTCGATAGCGTATTGAAACTATGAGAGTTTTGCTGAAGCTGAGCGGAGAGTCCCTGGGCGGCCCCGCAGGAAAAGGAATCGATGAGAAATACCTCATGCGTTACGCCCGCGAGATCGTGGACGCCGTCAAGGCCGGCCACCAGGTGGCCATCGTCAACGGCGGCGGAAATTTCTTCCGCGGCCTGCAGGGCATGGGCAAGGGTTTCGACCGCATCACGGGCGACCGCATGGGCATGCTCGCCACGGTGATGAACGCGCTTGCGATTGCCGGCGCCATCCGCAGCCTGGGCGTGGAGGCGGAAGTCTTCACCGCCACCCCGATGAATCCCGTCGCGCATTATTATAGGAAGGAGGACGCCCTCGCCGTGCTGAACCGCGGCGGCGTGGCCCTCATCGCCGGCGGCACCGGCAATCCCTTCTTCACCACCGACTCCGGCGCCGCGCTGCGCGCCCTCGAGATCGAGGCGGACGCCCTGCTGAAGGGCACCCGCGTGGACGGCGTGTACACCGCCGACCCCGAGAAGGACCCGACCGCCACGCGCTACGAGGAGCTCACCTTCTCGAAGGCCATCTCCGACAAGCTCAAGGTGATGGACATCACCGCTTTCGCCCTCTGCGAGCAGGGGCCCATCCCCATCATCGTCTTCAACGTCGAGCAGGACGGCAACCTGACCCGCCTGCTGAACGGCGAAAAAATCGGAACGGTCGTTCATGCTTAGAGATTCCGGGTCAAGCCCGGAATGACTAAATAAATTACTGGTATATAATAAAATAGGAAAAAGATATGTTAACTGACAGAGCAAAAGAAATCATCGAGCAGACTGAAGGCAAAATGCAGGAGGCGATCAACTTCCTGGAGGAAGACCTGAAGTCCTACCGCGTCGGCAAGGCCAACCCGGCCATCTTCAACGGCGTGACCATCGACTATTACGGCACCCCCACCGCCCTTCACCAGGTGGCTTCCATCTCCGCGCCGGACGCCAAGACCCTCGCGCTGCAGCCCTGGGAGAAGAACCTCATCAGCAAGATCGAGAAGGCCATCATCGACGCCAACCTCGGTCTGACCCCGCAGAACAACGGCGAGGTCATCCGCTGCACCGTCCCGGCCCTGACCGAGGATCGCCGCAAGGACCTCATCAAGAAGGCCAAGACCACCGGCGAGAACGCCAAGGTCGTGGTCCGCAACGCCCGTCGCGACGGCATCGAGCTCCTCAAGAAGGCCCAGAAGAACGAGGGCATGTCCGAGGACACCGAGAAAGAGGCCGAAGCCGAGGTGCAGAAGATCACCGACAAGAACGTCAAGAAGGTCGACGACATCGTCGCCGCCAAGGAGAAAGAGATCATGACGGTCTAAGATCTTCATTATGAAGATCGGACCCCTGGACCTGGGCGAGCGCCCGCTGCTGCTCGCGCCGATGGAAGATGTCACGGACGTCTCCTTCCGCGTGCTCTGCCGCGAGCAGGGCGCCGCGATGGTCTACACGGAGTTCGTCAACTCCGACGGGCTGGTCCGCGACGTTCCCAAGACCATCGCCAAGATGCACACGCTCGAAGAGGAGGCCCCCGTGGGCGTCCAGATCTACGGGCAGCACCCCGACGCGATGGTGGACGCGGCCCGGATGGCCGAGCGCGCGGCGGAGCTGACCGGCGGCCACGGGGCCGATCTCATCGACATCAACTTCGGCTGCCCCGTGAGCAAGATCGCGGGCCGCGGCGCCGGCTCCGGCATGATGCGCGAGCCGGACAAGATGGTGGCCATCACCAAGGCCGTCGTAGAGGCGGTCGGCAAGCCCGTGACCGTCAAGACGCGCCTGGGCTGGGACGACAATTCCAAGATCATCGTCGAACTCGCCGAGCGCCTGCAGGACGTGGGCATCGCCGCCCTGACCATCCACGGCCGCACCCGCTGCCAGCTCTACAAGGGCGAGGCCGACTGGACGCTGATCGGCGCCGTCAAGGCCAACCCCCGCATGCACATTCCCATCATCGGCAACGGCGACATCACCGACGGCCCTTCCGCGAAGCAGGCCTTCGAGCGCTACGGCGTGGACGGCATCATGATTGGGCGCGCGACCTTCGGGCATCCCTGGATCTTCCGGGAGATCCGCCACTACCTCGAGCACGGCGAGCCCATGCCCGCCCTGACGGTGGCGGAGAAGGTGGCTCTGGCGCGTCGCCACCTGGCCCTGTCGCTGCAGTACAAGGGCGAGCCGCGCGGCATCTACGAGATGCGCCGCCACCTGTCCTGCTACTTCAAGGGCCTGCCCGACTTCAAGGAGACCCGCATGCGCATGGTCACGACCCTGGACGTGGCCGAGCTGCACGACATTCTGGATACCATTGAACAGCGATATGATTGACAAGTTCCTCCTCTTCCCGTATTATTGGGTCCTGAAAGCCCGCAACCGCCGCTGGAGCCGTCCCGGCCGCAAGTTCAGCTATGCCGAAGTGCCGACGCTCTGCATCGGCAACGTGACCGTCGGCGGCACGGGGAAAACCCCGCACGTGGAGCTGGTCCTGCGCCTGCTGCAGCAGCACCCGGACTGGTGCGACAAGCAGCTGGCCGTGCTCTCGCGCGGCTACAAGCGCGACAGCAAGGGCTTCCAGCAGGTGACGGCCGAGGGGAGCGCGGTCCTGTACGGCGACGAGCCGATGCAGATCAAGAAGAAGTTCCCGGACGTGGTCGTGGCCGTGGACAAGAAGCGCGAGCAGGGCTGCGACCTGCTGGTGCACCCCGAGAAGCTGAAGGGACGCCGCTGGGAGAAGCGTTGCTGGAACCGCGAATTCAACCCCGCTGACTATATCGTGCTGGACGACGCCTTCCAGTACCGCCGCCTCAAGACGCACAAGAGCGTGGTGCTGGTGGACTACAACCGCCCCGTCCAGAAGGATATGCTGCTGCCGCTGGGCCGCCTGCGCGACCTGCCGGAGCGCATCTACGACGCCGACGCGCTCATCGTGTCCAAGTGCCCGGCCGGGCTGGACGACACCGCGCGCGCCGCCTTCGTCCGCGACCTGGGCTTTACGGACTATCTCCCGTCCGCCTGCGAGGCCACCAATCCCAAGGGGCGTCGCCAGCTGATCTTCTTCACCACTGTATATTACGCGCCGGCGGAGGGTGTTTACCCGACGCCCGAGCCGCGCTACACCTACTCCAAGAAAGCCATCCTCGTGACGGGCATCGCGTCGGACAAGCCGCTTCGCTCCTACCTGAGCGACACCTATCAGATTTGCGAGCATTTCCGCTTCCCGGACCACCACCGCTTCGCGTGGAAGGACATTACGCGCATCCAGGATGCCGCGAACAAACAGTCCACGGCCGCCGTCATCACGACGGAGAAGGACGCCCAGCGGCTGCTGGACTGCGCAGGAATGCCACAGGCGCTCATGGAGCGCCTGTTCAAAGTCCCGATCTCCGCGGACTTCCTGACGGAAGAGGAACGGACGATCTTTACGGAGTTTATTACGGAAGTGTAGTCCCGACGGGTCTTCTTAGACCGTCAAATATCCTTTCTCGAAAGCAGCCGGATAGAGGAACTTGGATTCTCGATCCGAGAATTTGACGATGAGGTATTTATCGTCCAGGGCCATGACCTCGCCAGGGCCAAGGCTCTTGTGGATGACGGTATCGCCAACCTGCAGACGTTCCCAAAGTTCCCTTTCGTCATGCCCGACCTGATCGGGCATCTCATTACTGGAGCTGAGTATATTGCTTTGCTTTGACGCGGGTCTCGCAGATTGCGAGTTTGCGCCGTAGAATCTCTATGAGGAAGTTACCGTCTCCGCATGCAGGTTCCAAGAAACGGGAATCCAAGCGTTCCGTTTCCGGTTTTACAAGGTCCAGCATGGCATTCACCTCCCGAGGATTGGTAAATACCTCCCCGTGAGCGGCCACCCTGTCCCTGGACTTGATTTGGGTGTCCATTCTGCGCTTTTATGCGCACAGGCTGACTTATTCGACGGGCTTCCCGGGCACAAAAAAAGGCATGGATGATTATTATCCATACCTGAGGCCGTAGGAAGCCCTTGCCTGAATAAGTCACACCCACGCCAAAGCGCAGGCACTCACTGACTTATCCGGTGGCTTCTTGAAATTTCCTACGTTTCAGGTAACCGAATAAATAGCTTGTGCTATTAAAAAATATGTCTACAATATCCTGTTGGTGTTATTGCAGTAGCAAATCTACGAAAAAGTTTTTGATTTCCCGAAAAAGGCTTACATTTGCACAGAGACATGCATCTATTATGCAGATCCAGCTAAACTTATAAACTTTAAAAAACACAATTATGGCAAAGCCAATTAAAGAAACCCCTATTCTCTACGACGAGGATGCATACCGCTTCGAGATGGCGGCACACAATGTCAAACCTCTACCTCAGAAAGAGGTCGAGGAAATCATGCGTGTCTACGAGGAAGTCAAGAAGCACTGCACCTTCCCGTTATGAGTTACAGATTTCGTCCGTTCCATCCGGAAACGGATGTCTTGAAACCGTTCGACTGCGGGAAAGAGGATTTGAACGGGTTTTTGCTTGAAATCAACTCCGAATCCCCCAATGCTACCACATACGAACGGGAGCATTTAGCGAAAACATATATCGTGGAGGATAGTGATAGCGGAGACATTCTGGCTTATTTCAGCCTGTTATTCGATAAGATTGAAAGGGCTGTTTCTAACCCGAGCATCTGGAATCGCCTGTCCAGGACCATTCCCAATGCAAAACGGCGGTCTTCCTACCCTTCGTTGAAGATTGGTCGGCTCGCTGTCAGCAAAAAGGCGCAAGGCCTCGGATTGGGTAATACAATTCTTACTTTCATTAAAGCCTGGTTCTTTACCGGAGCGCGGGCGGGCTGCAGATACTTGACCGTTGACGCATATCTGGATGCCGAAGAGTTTTATGCCAAATCCAAGTTCAAGCCCCTTATCATCCCCGAAACTGAAGACGAAACCGTCTTGATGTATTTTGACTTGATGGAAATCGGGTAGATTTCTATTCGGAATTGCCTATCTTTGCACTGATTCACCGCTCAAAGCGGCGAACAAAAAAGTATGGCAGACAGAATCGAGACACTGCGCACATTGATGCGCGCCCGGGGCTGGGACGCGGTGGTCGTGACCGGCTCGGATCCCCATTGCAGCGAATACCCCGCCGAGCGTTGGAAGCAGGTGGAGTGGCTGTCCGGCTTCACCGGCGAGGCGGGCGACCTGGTGGTCACCCTGGACCACGCCGGCCTCTGGACAGACACGCGCTACTTTATCCAGGCGGAGCAGCAGCTCGCCGGCACCGGCATCGCGCTCCACAAGACGCGCGTGCCGGAGCAGGTCCTGATTCCCGAGTGGCTGGAGCGCCAGTTCGGCAGCGAGGGGCTCATCGCCGTGGACGGCCTGTGCGTGGGGACCGATTTCGCGCAGTCGCTGCCCGGCACCGTGATCAGCGTCCCGGACCTGCTGAACCCCTTCTGGACCGACCGGCCCGCCATCCCGCAGACGCCGATCTTCACCGTGAATCCCGGCGAGAGCCGCCGGGAAAAGCTGACCTGGATCCGCGGCTTCCTGCAGGAGCACGAGTGCGACGGGATCCTGTTGACGGCGCTGGACCAGATCGCCTGGCTGCTCAACGTCCGCGCCTCCGACATCGAATACAACCCGTTCGTGATCAGCTATCTGCTCGTCTCGCAAGACGACGTCTGCTGGTACGTGCTCAAGGACGCGGTCGAAGACCCCGACTCCGCGGCCACCTTCAGCATCCTGGAGGCCGACGGCGTGCGAGCGCTGCCCTACGCCGACATTGACTTCCTCTCCTCCGAGTTTCAGGGGCGGCTCTTCGTAGACGCCGCCACCCTCAACTACCAGCTTTTCTCGAGCCTGACCGCCGCCAAGGTGCCGCTCGAGGTCAGCACGAGCCCCATAGGCCTGCGCAAGGCCGTCAAAAACGCCACCGAGATCGCCGGGATGCGCGAGGCGCACCTGCAGGACGGGCTCGCGATGGAGCGCTACCTGTACTGGCTGGAGCGTTCGGTGGACGCCGGGCGCGAGGTCACGGAGTGGGACGCCGCCGTCAAACTGGGCCAGCTGCGCGCCGACATTCCCGGCTACCACGGCGACAGCTTCGAAACCATCTCCGCCTACGGCCCCGGCGCCGCCCTGCCGCACTACATCACCCCGCACACCCACGCTCCCGTGATCCGCGAAGGCGGACTCTACCTCTGCGACAGCGGCGGGCAATACGACAACGGCACGACGGACATCACCCGCACCGTCCCCTTCGGGCGCATCAGCGCCCTGGAGCGCGAGGACTACACGCTGGTGCTGAAGGGGCACATCGACCTGGCGATGGCCGTTTTCCCGGAAGGGACCCCCGGCTGCCGCCTGGACGCCCTCGCCCGCGAGCCGCTCTGGCGCTCGAAGCGCAACTTCGGCCACGGCACGGGCCACGGCGTCGGCTGGTTCCTCGGCGTGCACGAGCCGCCGATCGACCTGCGGCAAGACCTCAACCCGACGCCCCTCATGCCAGGCATGATCCTCTCCGACGAGCCCGGCATTTACCGGGAAGGGAAGCATGGCGTACGCCATGAGAGCCTGATGCTGGTTGTCCCCGCCGGGCAGAATGAGTTTGGCAGCTGGCTCGCTTTCGAGACGCTGACTCTCTGTCATTTCGAAACCGACGGTCTGGACCTCTCGCTGCTGGACCGCAGCGAAATTGACTGGCTCAACGCTTACCAGGAGCGCGTCTACCGCACTCTCTCCCCGCACCTTCCCAGCGAGATCGCCGACTGGCTGCGGGAAAAGACCGCGGCTATTTAAGCGGGGTCAGCCGCTGGACGAGGAGCGGGGCGGCAAGGTTGCCGGCCACGTTGAGCAGCGTGGCGGGGATGTCGCAGATGGTGCCGATGATCAGCAGCGCGGCCGCGAAGGAGGGATCCAGGCCCAGCACCGCGCAGATGAGCAGCTCGCCCGTCATGCCGCCCACGGGGATGGCGCCCACGACGACGCTCTCCAGCAGTGCCACGAGGATGACCAGTGCGGCGCCTTGGAAGCCCTCCGGCGCAACGCCGAAGAAGTAGAGCGCGAAGAGCACCTTGGCCACCGACGTGATTACGGAACCGTCCTTGTGCAGGTGGGTGCCCAGCGGGACGATGCCGTCGACCAGCTTGTCGCTCACGCCCAACCGGCGCGCAGCGGCCATGTTGACGGGCATGCAGGCGGCCGAGGAGCAGGTGCCGACGGCCGTCGCGGAGGGCGGAATCATCTCTTTCCAGAAGCGCCCGAGCGGCACGCGGCAGAACAGCGCATACAGCGACAGGAAGACCAGGTAGCACACCGCCGTGGCGGCGCTGACCACCAGGAAAATCTCGAAGTAATCCCCTACAATCTGGCTGCCCAGCGAACCGACCGTGTCGGCGAAATAGCAACCGATGCCGATGGGCGCGAGCTTCATCACCACGTCCATCATCTTGATGATCACTGCCTCGCCTTCGGCGATGAAGCGGTCTACACTCGCGGCCTTCTGGCCCAGCAGCGCGACGGACAGCCCGAAGAGCGCAGAGAAGAGGATGAGCGGCAGCAGGTGCTCGCGGGAGAGCAGCAGGGGGAAGTCGTTGACGGTCAAGGCCGACACGATGGCGTCGCCCACGCTCACGCCCTCACCCATCGCGCCGCCCGCGGCAGTGCCGCCCTCGCCCAGGACCCGGGCGAAGGGATTCCAGACGGACATGAAGGCGTAGCCGAAGATGCCCGCGATGAGCGACATCGCCAGGAAGACGCCCAGGGACGTCACGAGGACCCGGCCGATCACCCCGTTCCGCTGCATAACGGAGATGGAGTGCGCCACGGAGAAGAATACCAGCGGCACAACCAGCATGAAGACCAGGTTCAGGAACAGCGTGCCCGGCACGCGCAGGGCCCGGGCGTCCTCGCCCAGGACCGCGCCCAGCACGCCGCCGACCACCAGGCCAAGCAGCAGGAGAAGCGTCGCACCGTAATTCTTTAGGAAGGCATTCTTCATATCCAGACAAAGATAACCCTTTTTTGCTTATCTTTGAGGAGACAATAGCCAATCGTTATGAAAAGAACCCTCAAACTCACCCTGATGATCTGCCTTTCCGCACTCGCCATGGCCTGCGCTCCCAAGGAGCCGGTCAAGTACCTCGCCCTGTCCTTTGACGACGGCCCCAACCTGACCACCGAGTCCAAGATGCTCGACGTCCTGGCCAAGCACAAGGTGCCCGCCACCTTCTTCGTCATCGGCAAGAACATTACCGACGAGAGCGCCGAGAACATGAAGCGCGCCATCAAGCAGGGCTGCGAGATTGGCAACCACTCCTTTACCCACCCGATGATGACCACGATGGACGAGGCCCAGGTCAAGGAGGAAATCGAGTCCACCTCCGCCCTGATCGAGAAAATCACCGGGAAACGCCCGACGCTCTTCCGCCCGCCGTACATCAACGTCAAGCCGGAGATGTACGACTGGATCGACCTCACCTTCATCTGCGGCAAGGGCTGCCAGGACTGGGAGGCTACGGTCGGCAAAGAGTTCCGTCGCGAGGGAATCATCGCCAACGCGGAGCCCGGAGCCATCTACCTCCTGCATGACTTTGAGGGCAACGAGGCCACCGTCGAGGCCCTCGACGAGGCTATCCCGGTGCTGAAAGAGCAGGGATACGTCTTCGTGACCGTCTCAGAGCTCTTCAAGAAGCTGAAATGCACCCCGGACGGCCACACCATGTACACCGTCGTTCCTGACGGCAGATATAACTAGTAAGTACTCTTGATCCGCGAAGCGGTCAGCGTGATGTCGCGCGTGGCGGGCGCCGGAGCAGGGTTGCCCTGGAAGCGGCGCGGCTGCGGCGCGACGACCGTGACGGTCAGTTCGTCGCGGTCGGGCGAGAAGCTGAAGCGGAAGCGCTCCTGGCAGCCGTTGTTGAAGAGCGACAGGTAATAGGCGCCCAGCTCGTCCGGCGCGGTCCAGCTGCACCAGCCGGCCGTGGTCATCGGCGTGGTATTCATTGAATTCGCGTAGACCGTCCCACCGAAGAGCAGGGTGCGGTCGGTGCTGCCCATGCGCCAGTCGTCCAGCCCGAAGGGGATGTTGTGGATTGCTTCGCCCGTCTCGAGCGTCAGGGTCATGTTGCCCTGCGCGTCGAAGCGGAACGCGATGCCCGTCAGGCCGTAGGCGTTCTGGTGCATGCGGTAGCGCAGGGTGCGGGAACGCTCGCCCGGGGCCTGCGAGGCCTCCGGGAAGGGGTGCGCGAGCTCGTAGCCGGCGAGCGCGGCCTGCAGGTCGAAGCCCTTGTTGGGCTTGAGCTTCTTCGGGCTCATGCCGTCCAGCATGTTGTAGATGAGCTGGTTGAAGCCTGCCTCATCGCCGATCTGGCCGTTCGAGGCGACCACCAGGTCGTATTCCGGGATCACCATGATCAGCTGGTTCTGCCCGCCGATGGCGCGGTAGGAGTTGTGGCGGCCCATCCAGACCTGGTAGCCGTAGCCCTGGCCGCCGTCGTCCTTGTTGTTTTCCTCTTCGGAGAGCTCGGGGCGCTGGAAGATGTGCGGCGTGGTCATCGCCTCCACCCATTCGCGGTTCAGCAGCTGTTTGCCCTGCCAGGCGCCTTTATTCTTCAGGAAGATGCCGAACTTGGCGAGGTCGGAAGTCTTGCTGTGCATACCGCCGTTGCCCATGTTGCGCCCGTCCAGGTCCATCTCCCACACCACGTCGCGGATGCCCAGCGGGTCCAGCAGGCGCGGCTTCAGGTATTCGTAGAGGGTGAGCCCCGTCACGCGGGTGATGATCTGCGAGAGCATGTGGGAGCAGGTGATATTATAGGCGAACGAGGTGCCCGGCTCATGGGCGTAGTCCATCGCGAGGAAGGAGCGCACCTGGTCGTCGCCGGAGCCCGGATACTGCGTGCGGGCGTGGCCGGCGGACATGGTGAGCAGGTGCTCCACCGTGAGGCGCTCCAGCTCCGGGGCCGTCTTCGCCGGCATCAGGTCCGGGAAGAAATCTTTGACGCGGTCGCTGACCTTCAGCAGGCCCTCCTGCACGGCGAAGCCCACCGCGGCGCCCGTGAAAGACTTGGTGGCGGAGTACATGGCGTGCGGGTACTGGGGCCCGTAGGGGCGCCACCAGTGCTCGGCCACGACCTTGTCGTGCCGGAGAATCATCAGGCCGTGGACTTCGTAGCCGCCCTCATCCAGGGCGCGGACGAAATCGGCGATGGTTTCGGAGCGGATGCCCTCCGCTTCAGGGGTGCTGCGCTGCAGGCCGTCTTCGTAGGTCTGGGCGCTCAGGGTAAGGCCCAGCAAAGCGGCCAGGCAGCAGGTCAGGATGCGGATATACATGGTCATTTCGAGTGTTTCATTTATTCAAAGGTAGATTTTTTAAAACATTTTGACAAGAAGTTGTTTTGTTAATTGGTTGTTTCAACGTAATTTCGTTGGACGAAATGAAATCATTCTTCTTTATGGATATGAAAAAGCTTTTCTCTCTGTCGCTGCTGCTGGCAGCCGCGCTCCTCGCCTCCTGCGCGGGGAACACCCAGGTGGGTGTGCTCACCAAGCCCACCCCCGCCACCACCAACCTTCCCGGCCATGACTATCCGATGGTCAATCCCGACCTTAGCGTCGTCTTCCGCGTCGACTTCCCCGAGGCGAAGACCGTCGCCGTGAACGTGGGCGGCAAGAACTACGACTTCGTCAAGGGTGAGGACGGCATCTGGGAGGTCACATCCGAGCCGCTCGTACCGGGCTTCCACTACTACATGCTGAACGTGGACGGCCAGCGCGTGGCCGACCCCAACACCCAACAGTTCTTCGGCTCCTTCTACTGGGGCAGCGGCATCGAGATCCCCGAGGCCGGCGTGGACTACTATCTGGAGAAGAAGGTCCCGCACGGCGAGATCCGCATCGAGAAATTCCATTCCGAGCTGACCGGCGCAGACCGCCCGTACTATATCTACCTCCCGCCGCAGTACGCCTCCGAACCGGAGCGCCGCTTCCCGGTGCTCTACCTGAATCACGGCGCCGGCGAGGATGAGACCGGCTGGGCCGTCCAGGGCATGATGGGTAACATCATGGACAACCTGATCGCCGCGGGCGAATGCGTCCCGATGATCATCGTCTGCGAGCACGCCGTGGCGACGCTCGCCGGCGAGGAGCAGGGCGGCCGCTTCAACCTCTTCAACTTCGACGCCTTCGAGAAGGTGGTGGTCGAGGAGACCGTGCCGTATATCGACGCGACCTACCGCACGCTCACCGACCGCGACCACCGCGCCATCTGCGGCCTCTCACTCGGCGGCTTCCAGTCCTACACCATCGGCCTCGACCATCCGGAGCTCTTCGGCTGGATCGGCGGTTTCAGCGGCTCCGGCCGCGGCCCCGGCGACCGCCGCGACAGCGAGATGTACCCGACCTCGATCAACGACCAGTACCACCTGCTCTACATCAGCATCGGTACCGACGAGCCCAACGGCATGTACCAGGGCATCTACGACCTGCACTGCGCCCTCGACAGCCTCGGCGTGAACCACGTTTACTACGAGTCCCCGGGCACGGGCCACGAATGGCTCACCTGGCGCCGCTCGCTGCACATGTTCGCCCCGATGCTCTTCCAGGAGTAAGATGGAAGATTTTATCCTCAAAGAGATTGACAAGCTGGGCGAGATGCTGCGGATGATCGCCCGGAAGCTGGGGCTGCTGGATGGCAGCAGCCCCAATTATACCCTGGACGATGTTAAGGACGAAGTCGGCAAGTCCGGCTTGCCTTTCGATTTGGACACCATCCTGCAGCAGGAGAACCCCGTCTGGTACCTGACCCAGACCGCGAAGCTCTCCGACTCCGCGCTGGAGACTTTCATCGAGATCCTTTTCCACTCCGACTTGGACGAGTCCGTCAAGTCCGCCCTCCTCGCCGACGCCCTGGCCTACCTGGACGGCAAAGGGTATTATTCCTTCCGCCTTCACGCCCTAATCTAACCTAAATGGAATTGGATAAAAACCAGCGGACCCTCCTGATTGTAAAGATTATTGTCAGCCTGATTGTCGGCGGCCTCCTTCCGCTTGTCGTCTGGCTGAGAGGCGGCGACAAGGAATCTATTCTCCATTATGCCTTCATCGGCCTGTGCATTGCCAGCGCTTCCAGCCTCTTTCAAGGCATCCTGTTTTTTATTGACCTTCGCATCAAGAAGAAACAATAACTTTCCTCCGGAGCCAGGTCCCTGCTTGCTCCCGGCGGAAAAGGGGTAGGCTGTCCTCAAAAAGAGCTTGTTTTGAGGACAAGTGGCAGAAAAAAAGACTTTCGTCCTCATTTTAGCCTCATTTTGAGGATACATCTTGGAAAATAGAAAGGGCCGTGCACAAAAACGGCCTGTTTTGCGCACGGAATAGGATATTCGCCGGTCGGGGCCGGCGAATGACGTTAAGGGTATAGTGAAGGACGAAAAAGGCCGATGTCGGAAAGCGACACCGGCCTTTATGGTAAGTCTGTTTGAGTCAGTTACTTGGTGTAGATGACGTCGTAGTCGTTCGGGATTACGTGGAGCACGGTCTCGACATCGTCGGGAATAGAGGCATCATGAACTTTCGTGTCGGAGAAGATGCTGAGGTCAGCAGGCTTCAACTCACAGTCATAAGGATTCACGTGGCCCCTGAGAAGATAGTAGTAGGAAGGCGCGATGACAGGATCCGTCTCGGTGCCGTAATTGTCGGCCGGGCGGACCCAGTAGTCGGTAGCCAGATCACCACCGGTGGTCAAGACAGGGAACAAGTACTTTTTCTCAGCGATCTCCCTTTCCTCGGAAGTGAGGGTCGCATCCTCCAGATCGTCGACATAGTCGGGAATCTTGGCAAAAGCGTTCACATAGCTGTTCGGCTCCACGGAGAAAGCAATGGTGGCGCCGGCATCGAAACCAGCCTTGAGGGCAGCGAGGGTGACATCTTTGTAGTAGTTCCACACCTCCACGGTAAGGCCGTCCTGATAGCCCTCCCACAGATACGCGGCAAGCTCATCATCGACACCGGTCACGGTAATCTTGATACCCGGCTCGGTGCCTTCGGTGATATACTCAACCTTAGCCTCAACCTTCTTTACGTTGCCGTATGCGTTAATCTCAAAGTATGCAGAGTTCTCTCCCCAGCCACCGGACCGGTCATGGGTCTCTTTATACACCATCACGGCCGACTTGTCGTTGGCGGAAAATGCGCTGGCGGCGACAGGAAGGAAGACCGTCACGTCGTTGCCCATGCGGATATGCAAGGACGTTTTGGAGGCGACGTACTGTTTGTTTTCAACCTCGCAGACCGACAGATTCGCTTCCACGCTGCCCTGCGTCACGACGGGGTCCAGCGTGGTAACAGCCTTGGTGCCAAGGGTGTTGACGAAAGTAGTGGTACCGGAAGAAATCACGAAATCGGCATTTGCAACCGGCTTAAACGCCTGATCTCCAGAGGTTTCCAGTTTCGGTCCAGAGCAAGCTGCGAAAGCGCAGAGACCAACAATAAGGGTGAGGAATAAACTCTTTTTCATAATACACTAGCTTTGAAGCTGGCACAATGCCAACTTTCACCGGATACAAATATATACAAATATTTGAAAGAGTGTACTTTTCGACAATATAATTTTGCGAAGGACGAAGAAAGGGAGCGCGGTTGCGCTCCCTTTCTCGTGCCCCAAGCGGGAATCGAACCCGCACGGCTTTAAAGGCCACTGGATTTTGAGTCCAGCGCGTCTACCAATTCCGCCATCAGGGCTGGTAGGGACTGCAAAGGTATTTAAAAAACGCGATTTATCAAATTTTTGCCGTATCTTCGCTTTCCGTATGGAGAACAAGAGCATCTACGTCATCTACGACCGCAACGTCGAGTCTTTCGCGCTGAAACTGGCCGAGGGACGCCCGGCGCTGGCCATCACCGCCGACGAGGCGCACAAGACGATGGACACCGTGCTGGACATCTGCCGCTGGCTGCTCGCGCAGGGCGCGAACCGCGACGCCATCGTCTGGGCCGTGGGCGGCGGCGTGACCACCGATCTGGTGGGCTTCGCCGCCAGCATCTACAAGCGCGGCGTGCGCTACGCCAACTACCCCACCACCCTGCTCAGCCAGGTGGACGCGGGCGTGGGCGGCAAGACCGGCGTGAACCTGGACAGCTACAAGAACATGATCGGGGTCACGAAATTCCCCATCTACACCCGCATCCTGCCGGAGGTCCTCGCGACCCTGCCGGCCCGGGAGCTGCGCTCCGGCGCCGCCGAAATGCTCAAGACCTTCATCATCGACAACAAGGGCGACCGCTACGAAAAGGCGGTCAAAGTGCTCTCCGAGCCGAAGATCGACTTTGCCGCGCTCGCGCCGCTCATCGAGGCGGCCGCGGCCGTCAAGCGCAAGATCGTGGAGCAGGATCCCTACGAGGAGAACCTGCGCCGCTGCCTCAACCTGGGCCATACCTACGCCCACGCCATCGAGTGGTACCAGCACACCCACCCGACGGCAGACCCGATGACGCACGGCGAAGCCGTCGCCGTGGGCATGGTGCAGGCCGCGCTCCTGTCCGAGCGCCTGGGCCTGTGCAAGGCCGGCCTCGCGGAGAAGCTCCGCAAAGACCTGCAGGCCTGCGGGCTCCCGACGGAGCTCCCCTGCCCGGAGGCCGAGCTGGAAGCCGCCCTGTGGAAAGACAAGAAAGCCGAAAAAGGCATCATCCACTTTGTCCTGATCAAGAAGATCGGCAAGGTGATAATCAAAGACCTGGATGATTTGCACCAGCCTGCAGCATAAAACCTTCGAGCAGATCCTCACGATCCTCGAAGACCCCGCGGTCGAAATGGCGGAGATCCGCCTCGACCGCTGCGACCTCACGGACGACCAGATTGAAGAGCTCTTCAGCGAGTCCGACACCCCGCTCATCGCCACCTGCCGCATCGACGGCTGCCCCTCTCCCGAGGAGGCGGAACGCCGGCTGCGCGTGGCCATCGAGGCGGGCGCCCGCTTCGCCGACCTCGAGATCGAGGCCCCGGCCCAGATGAGCAAGCACTTCCAGCAGCTCTGCCGCAAGAGCGGCACGGAAATCATCCGTTCCTTCCACGACTTCGAGGGCACGCCGGACATGGAGGTCCTGCAGATGGCCCTGGCGCGCTGCTTCCGCTACGGCGCCGACATCGCCAAGGTCGTGACCACCTGCCACACGGCGGAGGACGCCGCGCGAATCGAGTCCCTCTACAGCCTCGTGCTGGAGGGCGTGGACTCGCTCCAGGGGCGGCTCGTGGCCTTCGGCATGGGCGACGCCGGCCGCGACACGCGCCTGCAGTGCCTGCGCCGCGGGGCGCCTTTCTCCTTCGCCGCCCTCACGGCGGAAGAAGCCACCGCGCCCGGCCAGTGGCCGCTCGCGGAAATGT
>JAGCDF010000046.1 GCA_017651225.1 Bacteroidales bacterium | reverse complement strand
GTTGTTGTGGGTCGGATCTCTCGGGATCAGCTCAGGATTGGTAGCATAGTGCTCCTGCATACCGCCCGGGGTGTCCTCGATGCGGGAAATGTAGGCCGGGGTGAGCGGGTCGATGGAGACCACGGAGTTCAGCACGGAACCATAACCATTGGAGACGGACTTGCGGCTCCACTTCTCGATCGAGTTGTTGGTGGAGACGTTGAGCCACTTGAACAGCTGATAGTCAGCGTTGATCTGAGCGGTCAGACGGTTGTACACATCCTTCTTGCCGACGAAGATACCATCCTGGTCGACATAGTTGAGGGAGGTGAAGAAGTGACCGTTGCGATTACCACCCTGGAAGGTGATACCGTGCTGCTGGCTCCAGCTGGGCTCGAAGGAAGCATCATACCAGTCGGTATCCTGACCATTGTAGCCGTTCTTGTTGAGAAGGTCAGTGGTGATGTTACCGATGGCGGTCTGATAGTCAATATATTCCTGTGCGTGGAAGATGTCAGCCTTCTTGCCGAGCATCTGGAGGGTGAAGCGGCCGTTGTAGGACACGGAGGCGTGGCCATCCTGGCCCTGCTTCGTGGTGATGAGCACGACACCGTTACCAGCCTGCGCACCGTAGATGGCGGCGGAAGCAGCGTCCTTCAGGACCTCCATAGACTCAATCATAGTAGGATCGAGGTACTGGATGTTATCGACTTTCAAACCATCGACGATGAGGAGCGGTCCGATGTTGCCGGAGTTCGAGGAGTAACCACGAACACGGATATCGGCACCGGAACCCGGAGCGCCGGAGGAGTTGATGATCTGGATACCGGCGGCCTTACCCTGGAGGGCGGCGGCAGCATCCGTCGTGGAACGGTTCTCGAGGTCTTCCGAACGGACGGAAGCCACAGCACCGGTCAGGTCGCTCTTTCTCTGAACGCCGTAACCGATAACCACGGTCTCTTCCAGCATCTCGGTGTCATCCTCCAGCGTAATGGTCATGCCGTTGGCAGCGGCGACACGAATGGTCGTGTAACCGATGCAGGAGACCTCGAGGGTCGTCCCGGGCGCGACGCGAAGGGTGAAAGCACCATTCAGGTCGGTCGTGGCACCGTTGGTGGTGCCGGGAACCATCACGGCCGCGCCGATGACGGGCTCGCCGCCCGTATCAAGCACCTTACCGGAGATGGCCTGGTTCTGGGCAAAGGCGGAGCCTGAGCCCAACAGAACTACAGCGACAACCGATACGATCATCGCTGCTCTCGCAATTAATTGCTTTAACATACGTAAATAATTTGGTTAGTGGGTTGGTGTCGTATTGTGTGGCCAATTTCGGCGCAGAACAAAAGTAGACAAACCCAAATTTTGTTGTTTTAAATTTTGGGTCAAACACGCTTAAAAATCATTCACTTTTTTAATAACTGCGACATGGTGGAAATTCGTCACGGCAGGATATTATTTCGCCATTAACGCATTGAAAATCAATTAGCTCGCAGTTATTGTAAAATAGAGCGCAGATGTGCTCTAATTTGGAATTTTTCTATTTGATTAACAGTTTTTCCGTCCTTCTTTCCTGCAAAAACAGGGCCTTTCTCCTTTCATAATCGGGCCGAAATGCTTACTTTTGTCCTATTATTCATTGTCTCATGAAAAGAATCGGAATCTGCAGCGACCACGCAGGCGTGGACTACAAGACCCGGCTCATCGCCTACCTGCTGGGCAAGGGCTATGAGGTCGTCAATTTCGGCACGGACAGCACGGACAGTTGCGACTACGCGGACTTCGCCCACCCGATGGCGAACGCTGTGGAGTCGGGCGAGATCGAGGCCGGCATCGCCCTCTGTGGCACCGGCAACGGCATGGCCCTGGCCCTGAACCACCACAAGGGGATTCGCGCCGGCCTGGCCTGGAACCAGGAGGTCGCCCATCTTGTCAAAGAACACAACAACGCCAACGTCCTCGTGATGCCGGCCCGCTTCGCCTCCTACCGCATGGTGGTGATGATGGTGCGCGAATGGCTGAATACGGAGTTCGCGGGCGGCAGACACCAGCGCCGGATTGACAAGATCGTTCAGCCGTAATATCGAGGATTACCCGGAGGGGATCGTGCTGCCGGTGGACAAGCCCTATCGCTGGACGTCCGCCGATGTGATCCGCAAGATCAAGTACGCGGCGATCCGCCATTTCGGGAAGAAGAATCTGAAGGTCGGTCACGCGGGGACGCTCGATCCCCTCGCGACCGGCATTCTCTTGGTCTGCATCGGCCCTGCCACGCGCCGGGCCGAGGAACTGCAGCGCTCGCCGAAGGAGTACGTGGCGGGGGTGAGCTTCGGCGCCACCACGCCCTCGTACGACCTGGAGAAGGAGATCGACCGCCGCTGCCCGGTGGAGGGCGTGAGCGAGGCGGCGCTGCGCGCGGTCCTGCCGGACTTTGTCGGCGAGCAGGACCAGGTGGCGCCGCTCTTCAGCGCCAAGTCCGTGGACGGCGTGCGCGCGTACGAGACGGCGCGGCGCCTGCTCAAGGCTGCGCAGCGCGAGGGCCGCGCCTTCGACCCCGGCGAGGTCCTGCAGTCCAGCCGCATCAACATCTATGACCTGGAGCTCCTCTCCTGGCACGACGCGCCCGTGCAGGACTTCACGGACGACGGGCTCGGGCGCATCCGCGTGGCCGACATCTCCGGCGAAGCGCTGCCCACGGCGATGATCCGCGTGGCGTGCAGCAAGGGCACGTATATCCGCGCCCTCGCGCGCGACCTGGGTGAGGCCCTCGGCGGCGGCGCCTTCCTGAGCTCGCTGCGCCGAACGAAAAACGGCGGCTTCGGGATTGAAGACGCCGTTTCTCTGGAAGAGGTGCTGCGAATGCTTGGAGATTCCGGGTCAAGCCCGGAATGACTCTAAAGTACTTCCTTCATCTTTCTGAGGCGGGCGAGGCCTTCCTCCTTTCCGATGCAATGCAGGATGTCGGTGATGCCGAGGCCGCTGGCCGAGCCGGTCAGCGCGAGCCGCAGGCAGTTCATTACCTTGCCCATCGGCATCTCATGCGCGCGGACGTATTCTTCCAGCGTGTCCGCTTCCGAATTCGTCAGCGCCTCGAGCGCCATGTCGTAGAATTCCGGCTTGTAGAACTTGTCCACGTCCTTCGGGACGAACTCCTTCGGCGCCACGAAGAGGTAGGACGCGATGTCCCAGAAGTCCTGCACGAAGGTCGCGCGCTCCTTGATCAGCGCCACGACGCGCTCGACGTAGGCCGGGTCGGCGTCGACGCCCTTCTCTTTGAGCATCGGCAGCCAGCAGGCGGCCAGGTCCGCGTCGCTGTGCATGCGCAGGTACTCGCGGTTGAACCACTTCGCCTTGTCGGGATTGAACTTGGCGCCGGCCTTGCCCACCTTGTCCAGGGAGAAGGCCGCCACGAGCTCGGGCAGGGAGAAGATCTCCTGCTCCGTGCCGGGGTTCCAGCCGAGCATGGCCAGCAGGTTCACGAAAGCCTCCGGGAAATAGCCGTCCTCGCGGTAGCCGCGGGAGGTCTCGCCGGTGGGGGAGGTCCAGCGCAGCGGGAAGACGGGGAAGCCCATCTTGTCGCCGTCGCGCTTGGAGAGCTTGCCGTTGCCGACCGGCTTGAGCAGCAGGGGCAAGTGTGCGAAGCGCGGCTGCGAATCCTGCCAGCCGAAAGCCTCGTAGAGCAGGTAGTGCAGCGGGAGCGACGGGAGCCACTCCTCGCCGCGGATGACCTCGGTGATCTCCATCAGGTGGTCGTCCACGATGTTGGCGAGGTGGTAGGTCGGAAGCTCGTCGGCGCGCTTCCACAGGACCTTGTCGTCCAGGGTGGCGGAGTCGACGGCGATGTGGCCGCGGATCAGGTCGTCCATCTCCACGACGCGCCCTTCGGGCATCAGGAAGCGGACGGTCCAGTCCGTGCGCTCGGCGAGCAGGCGCTCGACCTCGTCCGCGGGCAGGGTCAGCGAATTGCGCAGGGCGCCGCGGGTGAGGTGGTTGTAGATGAAGGTCTGGCCTTTGGCCTCCGCCTCGGCGCGCTTCTTCTCCAGCTCCTCGGCGGTGTCGAAGGCGTAGTAGGCGTGGCCGGAGGCGACGAGCTGCTCGGCGTACTTGCGGTAGATGCCGCGCCGCTGGCTCTGGCGGTAAGGCGCGTGGGGATGCCGCTCGGAGGGGGTCTCCACCACCTTGCCGTCGACGTCCACGCCCTCGTCGGGGTAGATGCCGCACCAGCGCAGGGACTCGATGATGTACTGCTCCGCGCCGGGCACGAAGCGGTTGGAGTCGGTGTCCTCGATGCGGAGGATGAAGTCGCCGCCATGCTGCTTGGCGAAGAGGTAGTTGTACAGGGCGGTGCGCACGCCACCCATGTGCAGCGGCCCGGTCGGAGACGGGGCGAATCTTACGCGGGTTTTACTCATATCTGTGCCCTCCGGATAGCGGGGATGTTCTCCAGCTCGGCGCGGGACTCGTTGCTGGCCACGATGAGGACCGGCTTCTCGTCCGGGTCGAACTTGTAGCTCCGCACGTTGCTTTTGCTGTTGAATCCTATCGTCTGCGAGCCGGCGTCCTCGGAGAGGGAGATGCCCTCGGCGCGGGCGACGTCCGCCTTGTCGTACTTGAAGCTGCGGTTGATCATGATGTAGTTGCCCATGTCGCGGGCGGGGCCGATCACGTCGGCGAAGCGCAGGCCCGTGACGATGGAGGTGATGCGGATGGTGTCGCCGATCTCGGGATCGTCGTCCCAGATGAGGCCGCGCTTGAAGTTGTTGGCCCGGCCGGTGTACTCGTCGATCTTCTTGTTGATCTCGTTGAGGTCGTCCATCGTCAGACCCTGCTCGTTGTGGCCGCAGGTGATGTTGACGAGCACCTTCTTGGCGCTCTTGAGGTCGAAGTCGTTGAGGAGCGGGGACTCGAAGGCGGCGCGCACGGCGTCCTCGATGCGCTCCTTGCCGCTGCCCACGCCGCAGCCCATCAGGGCCATGCCGCTGTTCTTCATCATCGTCTCCACGTCCTTGAAGTCCACGTTGATGTAGCCCGGCTTCTTGATGATCTCGACGATGCCGCGCACGGCCGTGGCGAGGACCTCATCGGCCTGCGGGAAGGCGTCCTGGATCAGCTGGTTGCCGAAGTACTCGTGGAGCTTCTCGTTGTTGATCATCAGCAGGCTGTCCACGTTCTTCTCAAGCTCGTGGATGCCGTCGATGGCGCGGGAGAGCGCCTCGTTGCCTTCGTTGAGGAAGGGGAGCGTGACGACGGCCACGGTGAGGATGCCCTTGTCCTTGGCCATCTTGGCGATGACGGGCGCGGCGCCCGTGCCGGTGCCGCCGCCCATGCCGGCGGTGATGAAGAGCATCTTGGTGTGGGTGTCCAGGACGATCTTCTCGATCTGGTCCTGGCTCTCGAGCGCGGCGTTGCGGCCGTTGATCGGGTTGGTGCCGGCGCCGAGGCCGCGGCCCATCTGGATCTTGACGGGCACGGGGCTGCCCTTGAGGGCCTGCGCGTCGGTGTTGCAGACCACGAAGCTGCACCCCTTGATCCCCTGGGCGTACATGTAGTTGACGGCGTTGCAGCCGCCTCCGCCCACGCCGAGGACCTTGATGATTTCGTCGGATGTCGCCCAGTTCATCGGGGCGATGGCATCGATCATGCTGTCATCTATCATAGCTGTATCCTTTTTTATTTCATTTCATCGAACAGGTTGCCCATCGTGCTGTCGAAGGCGCCTTCCGCCGCCTCGCCGACCTGGTGGCTCTTCTGCCGGATCCAGGAGACGAACTTGTTGGGCTTCTTCTCGGCTTTCTGCTTGCGCGGCGTGATGACCTCGCCCGGTTCCTCCGGGAAGAGGGTTTCGGCCACCGGAGCGGCCTCCTGGCCCTCCTCCGCGGCGCCTTCGCCGGCCTGCGCGGACGGGTGCGGCGCCTCGTCGAGGCAGTTCAGGCGCGGGTCCCGCTTCGCTTCAAGGATCATGCCGATGGAGGCCACGGCGCCGGTCTCGCCCGTGCCCGAGCAGCCGATGGCGCTGAAGGCCTGGCTGCGCGGATAGCCGATGCGCACCGTGTATCCGGAGATCTCCTTGAGGAGGTTGGCGAGGTTCACGAGGTTGGCGCCGCCGCCGGTGAGCACGACGCCGTTGCGGAGCTTGTCGGCGTAGCCGCTGTCCTGGATCTGCCAGAGCACGGCCTCGATGATCTCGCGGGCGCGGCAGGTGATGATCTCGGACAGGTATTTGACCGGGAGCTGCTCGTAGGAGCCGTTCTCCTCGTCGTTGATCTGGATGATCTTCTCGCTGAGCGACTGCAGCTTCTCGGGCATGCAGGCGCCGAAGGCGAGCTTGATGTTCTCGGCCAGCTCCTCGTTGAAGCCGCACTCGTACTTGATGTCGGTGGTGATGCTGCGGCCGCCGAAGGGGATGGCGGAGTAGTGGCGGAGGATCTTGCCGCGGTAGATGGTCAGCGAGGTCACGCCGGCGCCGATCTCCACGAGGGCGACGCCGTTCTCCTTCTCCGCTTCGGAGAGGACCGCGCGGGCCACGGTGTTCGGGAGGAACATCTTGCGGGCGGGCGCGACGCCCACCTCGTTGAGCATGATGTCGATGTTACTGACCGCCTTCTGGGCACCCACGAAGACCTTGAAGTTGCCTTCGATGGCGTTGGCGGTCACGCCCACGACGTCGTGCTCGCTGGCGCAGACCAGCTCCTCGTCGGCCGAGAAGGACTGCGCCACGGCGCCGTAGATCTCCTCCTTGCCTTCGTCGGCGATGGGGTAGGAGTCGATGGCGATGCTCTTGAGGGTGTTGATCTCGTCGCGGGTGATGCAGGTCGAGGGGTCGCTGCGCTCCATGCGGGCGCTGGCGATCTCCTGCCGGACGTCGTAGCGCGGCAGGCCCACGACCACCTGGAGAATCTTGATGTTCAGTTCTTCTTCCGCCTCTTTGATGGCGGCGCGTAAGGGACCGGCTGCGCGCTTCGGGTTGAAGACGTAGCTGTTGCGGATGCCGTCGGACGGCGTCTCTTTGTAGTAGATGACCTGGATGTCATCTCCCTCGATCTTGGCAACGCTCAGGGCGATCTTGGAGGAGCCAAGGTCGGCTGCTGCTATGTATCTTTCTGCCTGCATATGATTTGTTGTTTGTATTTCACGTTGACTGTATGATAGTAACCTTCCGGTTTGGAAGGCGCGATGATTCCGAGGTAGCGGTCGATGCGCTGCAGCTTGTCGGGGATGCCTTGCGGCTGGCCCACGAAGAACTCCTCGCTGCGGCCGGTCAGGCTCAGGAGCAGCTCCCCGCCCGGGCGGACGCGGACGTGCTCGATACGGCGCTGCCAGCTGCGGTTGGCGGCGATGTGGCGGTTCATCGCCAGCACGCCGGCGATCCACGCGCGCTCCCGCTCGTCCTGGGCTTCGCCCTTGTAGTCCGCGGGGACGTTCACGGGGATGGCGCCCTCGACCACGGGCACGGGGGCGGTGAAGGTCGGGTGCAGCGGGAAGATGTAGCCGCCGTCGTCCACGTAGAAGCCGTCGTCCTCGGCGCGCATGAAGCGCAGCACGGGGGCGCGCTGGGTGATGTCGAGGTGCAGGACGCCGTCGTCGGTGGTCCACGCCTCGCAGCGGCTTACGGCGCTGCGGCTCTCGATGATGTCCTCGATGCGCGCGAGCTGCACGCTGTCCATGCGCTCGCCGATGTAGGCGCCGTAGTCGCCGTCCAGATAGTCCCGGATGTCCTGCTCGCTGACGAAGCGGAGGCTGTCGACGAAGTGCACGTCCAGCCGCCCGCAGACGATCCGGGCGGCCTCCTGCCGCACGGTGCGGTAGAGGAAGACCATCCCGACGCAGAAGGCGACGGCGAACACGGCGGCGAGGGAATATCGGATGGCGGCTTTCATTTACAGGCGCTTGCGGAGCATTTCGGTGATGGGTTCAATGAAACGGTCAATGTTGCCGGCGCCCAGGGTCACGAGCACGTCGAGCGGCTCCTGCTCCAGCAGGGGCATGAGCTCGTCGCGCGTGATGAGGACCTTCTCGGGGGCGGTCACGTCGCGGAAGACGATCTCCGACGTGACGCCCGGGATGGGCTCCTCGCGGGCGGGGTAGATGTCCAGCAGGATGAGCTTGTCCAGCCCGCTCAGGGCCTGGGCGAACTCGGGGGCGAAGTCGCGCGTGCGGGTGTACAGGTGCGGCTGGAAGACGCCCGTGATCTTGCGGCCCGGGAAGATCTGCCGGATGGAGGAAATCGCGCTGGCCAGCTCGGCCGGATGGTGCGCGTAGTCGTCGATGTAGGTCAGCGACGGGGTGTTCAGTTGCACGTCGAGGCGGCGCTGGGCGCCCTCGAAGGTGCCGATGGCGTGGCGGACCTTCTGCGCGTCCTGCCCGTAGCAGAGGCAGATGGCCGCGGCGGCGATACTGTTCTCTACGTTCACCCAGCCCAGTGCGCCCACGCGGATGTCGCTCAGGACGCCGTTCGGGTAGACCAGGTCGTAGGTGTAGTGGCCGGTGTCGTCCAGGCGCAGGTGCGTGCTGTGGAAGTCGGCCCGCTCGTCGTCGAAGTGGTAGGTGAAGATCTTCGCCGGCGTGTCGCGCGGCTGGATGGGCAGGCCGTACTTGAGGATGAGGGTCTCGCTGACCTGCGAGGCGAAGATGCGGAAGGACTCCTGGACGTGCTCCAGGTCGCCATAGATGTCGAGGTGGTCGGCGTCCATCGCCGTGATGGCGGCGATCGCCGGATGCAGCTGGTGGAAGGAACGGTCGAACTCGTCGGCTTCCGCGACCACGGTCAGGGTGTGGCTGACGAGCAGGTTCGTGCCGTAGTTCTTCGAAATGCCGCCCAGGAAGGCGGAGCAGCCGCTGCCGCTCTCCGTGAGGATGTGGGCCACGAGCGTGGACGTGGTGGTCTTGCCGTGGGTGCCCGCGACGGCGAGGCAGCGCTGGCCGGCCGTGATCTCGCCCAGCATCTGCGAGCGCTTGATCACGCGGTAGCCGTGCTCGCGCACGTAGCGGAGCTCCTGCAGCTCGGCCGGGATGGCCGGAGTGTAAACCACGAGGGTGTCCTCCGGGTCGGCGGGGATGCGGGTGGGGTCGTCTTCATAGTGGACGGAGATGCCCTCCGCCTCCAGGGCGTGCGTGAGGTCGGACGGGGTCCGGTCGTAGCCGGACACGGCGCAGCCCTTGAAATGATAATACCGGGCGATGGCGCTCATGCCGATGCCGCCGATCCCGATGAAATACACGTTATGATAGGTCTTGCTCATATCAGTTTATACACTTCGTCTACGATAGTCTGGGCCGCGTCGAGGCGGGCGAGCGGCGCCACGTTGCTTTCGATCTGCCGGATGCGCGCTTCGTCGTGCAGCAGCCCGAGGGCCGTGGGGAGCAGTTTCTCCGCCGCCTCGGCGTCGCGCACGATCAGCGCCGCGTCCTTGCGGACCAGCGCCATCGCGTTGTGGGTCTGGTGGTCCTCCGCCACGTTGGGCGAGGGAACGAACACGGCCGCCTTGCCGGCCGCGCAGATCTCGGACACGGAGGAGGCCCCGGCGCGGCTGATCAGCACGTCCGCGCAGGCGTAGGCCAGGTCCATGCGCCCGATGAAATCCGTATAGTGAACCTGCGGGAGCTCGCGTCCCGCCATGAATTCGTCGATGCCTTGCTTGTAATACTTGCCGCACTGCCAGAGCACCTCGACGTCCTCGCCGCCGGGGCAGCCGGCTTCGATCCAGGCGCGCATGGCGCGGTTCAGCGTGCCGGCGCCGAGGCTGCCGCCCACGATGAAGAGGTGGCGCTTGTCCTCGGAGAGGCCGTAGAATTTCAGCCCCTCGGCGCGGTCCGCGGCCGTGTAGGCGTGGATCTCCGGACGGATGGGGTTGCCGCTGAAGACGATCTTGTCGGCGGGGAAGAATTTCTCCATGCCCTCGTAGGCCACGCAGATGCAGCCGGCGCGCTTGCCCAGGATCTTGTTGGTCAGGCCGGCGAAGCCGTTCTGCTCCTGGATCAGGGTCGGGATCTTCTTGCGCTCGGCCTGCCAGAGCAGGGGGGCGCTGGCATAGCCGCCCACGCCGATGGCGATGTCGGGCTTGAACTCGTCCAGGACCCTGCCCGCCTTGCGGATGCTCCGCAGGAGCTTGCCGGGCACGCGGAAGTTGTGCTTCAGGCCCTCCCAGTTGAACTTGCGTTGGAGACCGGCCATCGGCAGGCCCACGATCTCGTAGCCCGCGGCCGGGACCTTCTCCATCTCCATGCGCCCTTCGGCGCCGACGAAGAGGATCTCCGTGTCCGGATTCGCCTCCTTGAGCTTGCCGGCGATGGAGATCGCCGGGAAGATGTGGCCGCCCGTGCCGCCGCCACTGATGATCACGCGCAATTTCTTATAATTCATAACTGTCGTCTGTCAATTGTCCGGATTCGTAGGCGTCCAGGTCGTCGAGACGCTGCTGGACCGCCGTGCTCTCGTGCATTTCCATCAGCGGCGCCGCCATGCGCGTCTCCTTGTCGATGCGGCGCGTGGCGATGCGGCTGAACGACAGGATGATGCCGAAGGCGATGCTGAAGCAGAGGAAGGCGCTGTTGCCGTGGCTGATGAGCGGCAGGGTCTGGCCGGTCATCGGGCCGATGTCCGCGTTCACGAACATGTGCAGGAAGGCCTGGCCCGCGATGAGCAGGCACAGTCCCGCCACGGTCAGCTTGGCATAGTGGTCGCTGCCGCAGTTGCGCACGATGATCGAGGCGCGTGCGAGCAGGGACACATAGAGGAAGATGACGAAGATACCGCCCAGCAGGCCGTATTCTTCGATGATGAAGCTGTACATGAAGTCCTCGGACATGTCCGGGACCACGTAGCGCTGGGTGCTCTGGCCGGGGCCCTTGCCGATCAGGCCGCCCTGCTTGACGGCGATCTTGGCGCTGTAGGGCTGGCGGATGGCGTCCAGGGCCTCCTGGTAGGCGATCGTGCCCTTGGGGTTGTCGAGGACCTGCCGCTCCCAGTCGTCGTCCTCGAACACGCGGGAGATGCCGGTGCCGATACGGCTGAACCACTTGTGGTTGCTGAGGTTATACAGGCCGAGGATGATGCCGATAATGAGGATGGCCGCCAGGGCGAGCACGGTCATGTCGCGCAGGTTGCCGCCACCCAGCAGGATCATCACGAACATCAGCAGACCGATGATCAAGGCGCTGGAGTTGGAGCCCGGGATGATCATCACGAAGATGATCAGGAACGGCGCATAGAGGTAGATGATCTTCTTGTAGAGTTCCTTTTCCGGGCCGCGGAGCTCGCCCCGCTTGAGGGCGTCCATCGCCCAGGCGAGGTAGAGGACCATGGCCACCTTGACCACTTCGAAGACGTGCACCTGGAAGCCGCCGATCGACAGGATGCGGTAGGCGTTGTTGATGTTCAGCGCCTTGAGGAAGGGCAGGCTGACGTGCGCGTCGAGCAGGGCCAGTAACACGAAGGAGATCAGGAAGCCCCACTGGCTGCACCAGCGGAAGAACTTGATGTTCCTGATGTTGTAGAGGACGATGATGACGGCCATGCCGGCCATGACCACGAAGAACTGGTTCTTCACGAGGTCCAGGCGGGTCATCCCGTCGCGCAGCAGGCGCGACGAGGAGGAGAACATGCAGACGATGGAGAACAGGAACAGCATGAGCACGATGATCCACACCACCTTGTCTCCTTCAAAGTGGTCGGCGAACGTCCAGATACTGGTCTTCCTGTTCTTCTCTTCCGCCATAGCTTTTACAGGTGCCGGACCGCCTCCTTGAACAGGCGGCCGCGGTCTTCATAATTCTTGAACAAATCGAAACTCGCGCAGCACGGGCTCAGCAGCACCACGTCGCCCGGACGGGCGAACGCGGCGGAAGCCTTCACGGCCTCCTCGGCGGAGCGGGTGTCCACGATCTTGTCGCTGCCGACGATGTCCTCGAAGGCGGCGTGGATCTTGGCGTTGTCCACGCCCAGGCAGACGATGGCCTTGACGTGCTTGCGCACCAGGTCGTTCAGGACGCTGTAGTCGTTGCCCTTGTCGGTGCCGCCGACGATCCAGACGACCGGGCGGGTCTGGCACTCGAGCGCGTACCAGGCGGAGTCCACGTTGGTGGCCTTGGAGTCGTTGATGTAGAGCACGTCGCGCACGCTCAGCACGGGCTCGAGGCGGTGCTCGATGGGCGCGAAGGTCTTCAGGCTGGCGCGGATGCTCTCGTCGCTGATGCCCGTGGCCTTGGCGGCCAGGGCCGCGGCCATGGAGTTGTAGACGTTGTGCTTGCCGCCCAGGGACAGCTCCTGCAGCAGGATCTCGGTCTCATCCTGCTCGTAGCGCAGGACGATGCGGTCGCCGCCGCGCAGGAAGGCGCCCTGCGCCACCTCCTTCTCCTGCGAGAAGGGGAGCATCTTGGCCTTGATGACCACTTCCTCCAGCTGGCGGATGGTGATGGCGTCGTCGGAGTCGAAGATGAAGCAGTCGTCCGGGCGGAGGTTGCGCGTGATGCGGAACTTCGCCCGCGCGTAGTTCTCCAGCTTGTGGTCGTAGCGGTCGAGGTGGTCGGGGGTGATGTTGGTGATGATGGCGATGTCCGGCCGGAAGTCGTAGGCGTCGTCCAGCTGGAAGCTGCTGATCTCCAGCACGTAGTAGTCGTGCTTCTCGGTCGCGACCTGCAGGGCGTAGCTCTTGCCGATGTTGCCGCCCAGGCCCGCGTCGAGGCCGGCCTCCCGGAGGAGGTGGTAGATCAGGGAGGTGGTGGTGGTCTTGCCGTTCGAGCCGGTCACGCAGATCTTCTTCGCGCTGTCGTAGCGCGCCGCGAATTCAATCTCGGAGACGATGTGCGTTCCCTGCTCGCGCAGGGCCTTGATCATGGGCGCCGTGCCCGGGATGCCGGGGCTCTTGACGACCTCGTCCGCGTTGAGGATCTTCTCGGGCGTGTGCCCGCCCTGCTCGAAGGGGATGTCCCACTCCTTCAGGGTCGCGAGGTAGTCGTCCTTGATCTTCCCGTTGTCGGACAGGAAAACGTCGAATCCCTTGACTTTCGCGAGCACGGCGGCTCCGACGCCGCTCTCTGCTCCTCCCAAAACTACAATTCTTGCCATATCTATTTTTAACTATCTAACTTTAAGTAATGCCAATGTGCTGACTGCCAGGATGATTCCGATGATCCAGAAGCGCGTGACGATGCGCGGCTCGGGGATGCCCTTCTTCTGGTAGTGGTGGTGGAGCGGCGCCATCAGGAAGACGCGCCGGCCCTCGCCGTATTTCTTCTTCGTGTACTTGAAGTAGCTGCGCTGGATGATGACCGAGAGGCTCTCCATCAGGAAGATGCCGCAGAGGATGGGCAGCAGCAGCTCCTTGCGGATGAGCACGGCGCTCACACCGATCACGCCGCCGATGGTGAGGCTGCCCGTGTCGCCCATGAAGACCTGGGCGGGGAAGGTGTTGTACCACAGGAAGCCCAGCAGGGCGCCCACGAAGGCGGCCATGTAGATGGCCACTTCGCCGGAACCGGGGATGTGCATGATGTTGAGGTAGTGCGCGTTGAGTGCGTCGCCGCTCAGCCAGGCGATGATACCGAGCGCCACGCCCACGATGGCCGAGGTGCCCGTGGCGAGGCCGTCCATGCCGTCGGTGAGGTTGGTGCCGTTGGAGCAGCCCAGGACCACGAGGATGATCATGACCACGTAGATGCCCCAGGAGCAGTAGACGCCCAGCTGCCCGTGGAAGGGGGAGAGCCAGGAGTAGTCGAATTCGTGCGCCTTCACGAAGGGGATTGTGGTGATGAGCCGGTCGGAGGAGATGCTCGGGCTCAGGCAGGCGGTCAGGGCCACCAGGAGGCCCAGGCCGAACTGGAGGACGAGCTTGCCCTTCTCGCTCATGCCTTCTTTATTATGCTTGAACACCTTGATGTAATCGTCGGCGAAGCCGATGGCGCCGCACCAGACCGTGGTGCCGATGAGCAGCAGGGTGTAGATGCTGTCGAGCCGGCAGACGAGCAGGGCGGAGCCCAGCAGCGCGGCGATGATGATCACACCGCCCATCGTGGGCGTGCCCTTCTTCTGCATCTGCCCCTCCAGGCCGAGGTCGCGGATCTCCTCACCAATCTGCGCGCGCTGCAGTTTGCGGATGATGGCGCCGCCGGCGAAGAAGGCGATCAGCATGCTGATCACGGCCGCGAGCATGGCGCGGAAGGAGAGGTAGTTGAACAGACCTGCGCCGGGGATGTGCAGGCCGAGGCTATGGAGCCATTCTACAAGGTGGTTCAGCATGACTCGAGGGTTTTGAAGGTTTCCAGTACAATTTCACGTTCGTCGAAGTGGTGCTTCTCCGTGCCGAGGATCTGGTAGGTCTCGTGGCCTTTGCCGGCCAGCAGGATGGTGGCGCCCTTCGGGGCGAGCAGCAGGGCGGTGCGGATGGCCTCGCGGCGGTCGGCGATGCAGACCGTCTTCGCGAGGGCCGTCGGGTCCAGCCCGCGCTTGATGTCTTCGATGATGTCCTCCGTGCGCTCGGTGCGGCTGTTGTCGGAGGTGATGAAGATGCGGTCCGCGAGGCGGCCCGCCACGGCGCCCATCTCCGGGCGCTTGGTCTTGTCGCGGTCGCCGCCACAGCCGAACACGCAGATGAGCTCGCGGTCCGGGGCGACGTCGCGCAGGGTCTTCAGGACGTTCTCCAGGGCATCCGGGGTGTGGGCGTAGTCGATCACGACGCTCAGCTCCTTCGGCCCGCGGAGGGTCTCCAGGCGGCCCGGAGCGGGCTCCAGGCGCGACAGGGCCACGAGCGCCTCGTCCTGCGGGACGCCCAGCACGAGGGCAGTGGTGTAGATGGCGAGGAGGTTGTAGGCGTTGTGCGCGCCGATCAGACGCGTCCACACTTCGTTGCCGTCGATGCGCAGGAGCATCCCTTCGGGGCTCTGCTCGAGGATGCGGGCGCAGTGGTCGGCGGCGCTCCGGCAGGAGTAGCCGACCACGTGGGCGGCGGTGTTCTGGACCATCACCTCGCCGTGCTTGTCGTCGAGGTTGATGATGGCCGTGGCCTGGGCGGAGAGGCCGTCGAAGAAGAGTTTCTTGCAGCGGAGGTACTCCGCGAAAGTGCCGTGGTAGTCGAGGTGGTCGTGGGTGAGGTTGGAGAAGATCGCCGCGCGGAACTCCAGGCCCGCGATGCGCTGCTGCTCCACGCCAATCGAGCTCACCTCCATGAAGCAGTACTCACAGCCGGCCTCGACCATTTCGGCGAGCAGGGCGTTGAGCGTCACGGGGTCGGAGGTGGTGTTGGCGGTCTCGCTGCGGCGCGTGCCGACGTAGTTGGCGATGGTCGAGAGGAGGCCGCATTCGAAGCCGAGATGGCGGAACATGTGGTAGAGGAGGGTGACGGTCGTCGTCTTGCCGTTCGTGCCGGTGATGCCCACGAGTTTGAGCTTGCCGCTCGGGTGGCCGTAGAACGCGTCCGCCGCCATCGCCACCGCCAGCCTGCTGTCCTTGACAATCACTTTCGTTGCGTCACCCCCGACTTGATCGGGGGTCTCCTCGTACAGGACAGCGGCGGCGCCGGCGTCGATGGCTTTCTGCAGGTAGGCGCGGCCGTCGTTCCCGCAGCCGTTGACGGCGATGAAGAGGCTGCCGGGCTGCACGCGGCGGGAGTCGTTGGTCACGGACGTGATCTCCACATCCTTGCGGCCCTGGACGGCGAGAACGCCGCAGTTCTTTATGATATCGCTCAGTTTCATCTTGATGCAGTGCTTCGTCTCAGTTCATCCCGGAAGCAGGGGTCTATGTTGTACAGTTCGTCCACCACGGTGCGGATGGCGGCGGCGGGGATGCCGCCTCCCTGGAACTGCTTGGAAGTCGGTTTGGAATACACCATGCAGATCACGCTGTACTGGGGCTTCTCGGCGGGGAAGAACCCCACGAAGGTGCCCTGGTACTTGCGGCGGCCCTGCGCGTCCTGATACTGGCCGTTGGCGTAGGTGCCGAAGGAGGTGCCAGTCTTGCCGGCCACGGCGCACTTGGCGCCCTTCAGCCGGCGGGCGGTGCCCTCCTCGGTCACGGCCTTGAGCGCGCGGGTGATGGTGTCGGCCACGGCCTTGGAGCACACGGCAGCGTTCAGCACGCCGGGGCCGCGCCGCTCCGTCACGATGCCGTTCTCCTCGATATCCTCGACCAGGTAGGGCTTCATCATGCGGCCCTTGTTGGCGATGGCGTTGTAGAAGGTCAAGATGTGCAGCGGCGTCTCCTCGGTGCTGTAGCCGAAGCCGATGGAGCCGAGGTCGGTGTCGGTCCAGTAGCGCGTGGACGGGTTCGGGATGGTCGGCGTCTGCAGGCCGTCCAGGTCGAAGGCGAAGGCCTCGCCGAGCTTGTAGTTGTAGATATTCTGCAGGAAGCGCTCGGTCTTTTCCAGGCCCTTGCCGCGCCCCTTGCTCTTGTCGATGCCGTAGTTCTTGACCGCCAGGGTCGCGAAGACGTAGTTGGACGAAATCTTGAAGCCGTCCAGGATCGAGATGCGGTTGGTGTTGTGCTGGCGGGCGAAATCGGGGATGTGCGCGTCCTTGATGGTCGTCCCGGCCACGTTGCCGTTGGTGGCGGGCAGGGTCTCCTCCAGGCTCTTGATGAAGCCGTCGTTGAGCACGGACATCAGCGTGACGGTCTTGAAGACGGAACCCGGCTCGGCCTTGCGGCCGATGGCGAGGTTCTGGATCTCCTCGAAGGGGCCGTCGCCGTCCTCGCGGACGAGGTTGACCATGGCGCGGATGGCGCCCGTGGAGACCTCCATCAGCACGAAGCACGCGCCCTCGAGGTCCTGCTCGTTCGTGATCTGCTCGCGCAGCGCGCGGTCGGCGATGTCCTGGTAGTCGATGTTCAGCGTGATGCGCAGGTCCTTGCCGTCCACGGCCTTGACGTAGGCGCTGTCGCTGTTGCGCACGCGGCCGTAGTCCGTCACGCGCATCCACTCGCGGCCCTCCTGGCCGTGCAGCACGTAGTCGAACTTGCCCTCGAGACCGATGTGGGTGTTCGTGACCTCGGACTTGTTGTTGCGCACGAAGCCGATGGTGCGGCGGGCGAGTTTCCCGTAAGGGTACTGCCGGATGTGCTCCTGCTCCACGATCATGCCGCTGCGGTAGCGGCCGTCGCGGAAGAGCGGCAGGGCGATCACGCGGTTGTAGACGTTGCGGTCGACCGGGTGGCCGAGGCGCACGTACTTGCGGCCGTTGCGGCGGCCGTCGGTGATAAGTTGGTAATACTGGTCGGCCGTGCGGTCGCCGAACTCGGCGGCGAGGCCTTCGGAGAGCTGGCGGGCCTTGTCCAGCCAGGCCTGCTCCTGCTGCGGGGTGTTGGTCTCCTTGAGCACGGTGCAGTCCATGTAGAACTGGTAGATCGGGCAGGAGATGGCGAGCAGGCGGCCCTGGGCGTCGAGGATATTGCCGCGGGCGGGCTCCACGACATTGATGGTGTTGGACGGCGTGAGGGCGGCCGCGATCTTGGGCTCGGGCTTCCAGAAGAGCTGGATGCCGGCGATCTTCGCGATGAGGATCAGCGCGGCGATGAGCATCACCACGTAAAGCAGGTACAGGATCACGCCGATCCTGTCGCGCTTCTTGACCTTGGGAGTGGTGGTGGCTTCCGTACTCATCGTTTCACAACCGTTGCAGGCTTTTCAGCCTCTTTGACATTCGAACCCAGCTGCCCGAGCATCTCCTCCACGCTCGAGCGCCGGCTCACGTTGACCAGCTCGAAGACCTTCTGCGAATGCACGATCTCGAGCTCCTTGAGCACCGCCTTGTTCTTCTCGACCTTGCTCATCGTGGTCTCGATCATCAGGCTGAACCAGATCACGAGCCCGAAGAGCAGGAAGGTGTAGGCGATGTGGACGAAGTAGCGCCCGATGTTGAGGCGGAGCAGGAACTCCCCCTTCAGGATCGCCTGAATACTGTTCTTGAAGAACATGCCGATGTCCGCTATCTTCCAGGTCTTCATACTTTCTCGGCGATTCTGAGTTTGGCGCTGCGCGCGCGGGTGTTGCTCGCGATCTCCGCCTCGTCGGGCAGGATCGGCTTGCGGTCGACGGCCTTCAGGGGCGCGCTGCTTCGCCCGAAGACGTCCTTTTCCTCCTCGCCCGCGATGTTGCCGCTGCGGATGAAATTCTTCACCATGCGGTCCTCGAGGGAGTGGTAGGTGATGACGGCCAGGCGGCCGCCTTTCTTGAGGGATGCGGCGGCGCCGGAGAGGAATTTCTCCAGCGCGCGCATCTCTTCGTTGACCTCGATGCGCAGGGCCTGGTAGACCTTGGCGAGGTACTTATGTTCAGCGAATGAGGGCAGGGCCGCCGCAATGGCACGGTCGAGGTCGTCTGTGGTGAGGATCGGCGCGGCGCCGCGGGCGGTCGCAACGAGTTGCGCCACCCGGCGGGCGTTGTCGAGCTCGCCGTACAGACGGAAGATCTTTTCCAATTCTTCTTGCGTATAAGAATTGACGATGTCAGAGGCGGTCTTACCGCCCTGCCTGTTCATCCGCATATCGAGCGGAGCGTTGAAGCGGAAGGAGAAGCCCCTTTCCGCCGTGTCGAACTGATGGGAACTCACGCCCAGGTCGGCGAGGATCCCGTCAAGCCCTCCTTCCGCGTGGAGGAGGGTGTAGTTATGGATAAACCGGAAATTGTTGTGTATAAGAATGAAGCGCGGGTCGTCCGGCGCCTGGGCCAGGGCGTCCTCGTCACGGTCGAAGGCCATGAGGTGTCCCTTGGGGGAGAGGCGGGAGAGGATCTCGCGGCTGTGGCCGCCGCCGCCGAAGGTCGCGTCGGCGTAGAAGCCGTCGGGGTTGAGGACCAGCGCGTCGACGCTGGGGTGCAGCAGGACGGGATTGTGATACTCAGACATTGGCGGGCCCCTTCGTTTTCGAGAGGCTTTCCGCGATGGCAATGAAATCGCCGCTTGACAGTCTGGACGTCTCGTAACGCTCTTTGGCCCAGATCTCAATCTTGAAATCATTGCCGGAGAAGACCACCTCTTTGTTCACACCGATGGAATCAAGGAGTTTGCGGCTGATCGAGATGCGGCCGAACTTGGCGTCCGGCTCGACGATGTCACGGTCCCGCATGTATTCTCTCCAGAACATTGCGTGTTGACGGTTGAAGGTGAGGTCGAGACTGTCTTTGACCTTGCCGGACTGCCGCTCCCATTCTTCGAAGCAGTACATCTCGAGGCAAGGCTCGAAAAGATCTTTCTTGACGACGAACCTCATATCGCTTCCAGGCGGCATCGCACCCTTGAGCGGCGCGGGAAGGACCAGCCTTCCTTTGTCGTCCACGCGGGATGTGTATTCGCCGATGAAAGTGACCATTTCGTTCAATTCTTATACGCAATGGACAAAGGTAGCAAAAATTTTCCATTTTCTTCCAATCTCTTACATTTTTTTCCACTTTCCCGCTTTTTGGACAATCTGCTACCGATGCGGGGACGAAAAAAAGGCGCCACCGGGAGGACCGGGGCGCCTTTCGGGGGCTGTCTGTGTGCTATTGGCGATGGTAGCCGGACTCGCTGTCCGGCGGAAGATTCGAAAAAACGGGGGTCGCGACCGCGGCGGGGTCATAGCCGTCGGGGTAGCCGAACACGGTGAAATCGATGACGCCGAGCGGGAATTCCTTCGGCCAGTCGGTGATCGTCAGGCGCACGAAACGGCAGTTGACGGGCGCGAACTCCTCGAAGACGGTGTCGCGGACGACCTTGTTCTTCGTGCGGTCGAGCACGGTGACGTATTTCTCGCCGTCCAGCGAAACCTCCAGCTTGAACTGGTAGACGGGCAGGGCCTGCGGCGCGCCGAAGCGGCGGCCGGCGCCGGAGAACATCACGCGCATGCCGTCCACGGTGAAGCGCTGGACGACGTCGAAGCGCGTAGCCGGGGAGAGCTCGACCGTGATGGTCGGCTGGGCGTCGTTCGCCTCGGGCATCCACACGGTGCCGCTGTAATTGTCCACCGCGAAGGCGGCCGGGAAACCGGGCTGCTGGGAGCTGAACTTCGACAGCGCGTTCATCGCGTTGATCTTGTTGATGGTCACGGGGATAGATGCGCGCTCGCCCTTCTTTGCCGCCACGCCCGGCGCGGGCTGCGGCGTGTCGGTGACCGTGCAGGACATCAGGCCGTCCGCGTCGAACTCGACGCGGTCCATGCCGATGCGGCGGCCGCCCGGGGGATTGGAGAGCACGATGGTGTAGAACTGCCACCACTCATCCTTGTACTGCACGATGGAGCCGTGGGCCGTGCCCGTCACGAGCCCCTCCGTCTTGCGGAGCAGCGGGTTGTTGGGCGCGTAGGTGTAGGGCCCGAGCGGTGACGTGGCCGTGTAGTAGCCCTCGGCGTAGGTCTTCCACTGGGTGCCGGAGGCAGAGTATTCCAGATAATAGACGCCATTGCGCTTGATGATCCACGGACCCTCGATCCAGGCGACGGCCGGATACTCGTTCATCTCGCCGTAGCGCTCCCAGGCGTGCATCGGGTTGAAACCGAAGAGGTGCGTGGGCTTCTCGGCGAAGCGCGTCAGGTCGTTCGGATCCAGCTTGACGCCATAGATGCCGCTGATGCCGCGGCCCGGCCAGAAGAGGTAGGGCTGGCCGTCGTCGTCGACGAAGATCTTGGTGTCGAAACCGCCGTTCCAGCCGTCTTCGATGGGACCGGTGTTCTTGAACAGGCCGAGGTCGGTATAGGGGCCGAGCGGATGGTCGGCCACGAAGACGTGGTCGCTGTTGCCGGTCAGGTAGAACTTGCCCTTGTACTTCACCAGGTCCGGAGCCACGGGGATGTGCTCCACGGCGTGGAACTCCCAGTCGAGCAGGTTGTCGGACACCCACATGCCGCCGCCGGTGCAGCACATGTAGTATTTGCCGCCCTCTTCGAGGACCGTGACGTCGCCGCTGGCGTTGCCGCCGGGGCCGATGGGCATTGGGAGTGGGTTGCAGTAGTGTTGCCCATGGGCGATGATCCCCATCGCGAGTGTAAGGGCTGTGGTCAGGAGGAATTGGAGTCTCATATTGCAAATATAATTAAAAAAAGACCGGCCGCAGCGTGCGGGCCGGTCTTTTCTTGCGGGCGGGGTCGCTTACTGCACCAGCGCGACGATCTCGCCCTTCTGCACCTTCTTCCCCTGCGGGGCGGTGACGGCGACGATCTGACCGTCGGCGGCGGGGAGCAGCTCCTCCATGCCGTACCAGGTCTGGACATAGCCGCAAGGCTTGCCGGCCGCGACCTTGGTGCCGACCGCCGGGGCGGTGGACTTGTCGTTCACGTCCACCTGCCAGAGCATCTGGCCGGCGGCGGGCGCCTGCACAGGCGTGGCCTTGGGATATTTCGCGAGCAGCGCGTCCAGGTCGAACTCGGGCACCTCCACGACCGGCCGCTTGACGACGATCGGGGCGCCGGCCTTCTCGCGGAAGGCTTCGAGGTCCTTGTTGAAACGCTCCTTGGCGATGCCGCTCCTGTAGTCGCGGTACTGACGCTCGTGCATGGCCAGCTCGAAGAGCTCTTCGTCGTCCTCGCCGCAGTCCCAGCCCTCTTCCTTCATCATCTCGCGGAACTTCGGAAGCTCGTCGGGATACTCGTCCTGCGGGTTGCCGGTATAGAACTCCATGCCCTTCTCCTTGGCGAGCTCGACGATCTCCGGAGCGAGCGGACCGGGCAGGGTGCCCATCTTGCCGAGGATCATGCCCCAGGTGTCCTTGTCGATCGTGGAGAAGCGCGGCTTGTTCTGCGCCATCGCGAGCAGGTTCATCAGGGCCGTGTTCTTGACGTACTGGCTGAACGGAGTCACGAGGGGCGGGTAGCCGAGGCGCGGCCACACGTATTCCACTTCGTTGAAGAGCTGGACCATCAGGGAATCGAGGCTGCTCTCCGGCTTGCCGTTGGCGCGCTCGGAGGCGTTGATTGCGGCCTTGAAGCCGGTCAGGTCGGCCATCATCGAGCCCATCATGCCGCCCGGCAGGCCGCAACCGACGAGCAAGGAGGTCATCTGGGAGTTGGTCGGGTTGATCCAGTAGCCGAGGAAGTCGTCGATGAACTCCTGCGTGAGGCTGCGGACCTCCATATAAGCGTCCATGTTGATGTCCTTCACGAGGAAGCCGTCCGCCTTCATCATCTGCTGGATGGTGATCACGTCCGGATGGACCTTGCCCCAGGAGAGGGGCTCGACGGCCACGTCGAGGTAGTCGGCGCCGGCGCGGGCGACCTCCAGCATGGAGGCGGGGGAGAAGCCCGGGCCGCTGTGGCCGTGGTACTGCACCTTGATCTGCGGGTGGCGCTTCTTGATGCCGGAGACGATCAGGCCGAGCTCCGTCGGACGGCCGACGCCGGCCATGTCCTTGAGGCAGATCTCGTCTGCGCCGTACTCCACGAGCTGGTCCACCAGCTTGAGATAATATTCCACCGTGTGCACGGGGGAGTGCGTGATGGAGAGGGCGGCCTGGGAAATCATGCCGGCCTTCTTCGCGTATTCGACGGAGAGCTTGAGGTTGCGCGGGTCGTTCAGACCGCAGAAGGAGCGGGAAATGTCGGTGCCCTGGGCCTTCTTGACCTTGAACATCAGTTCGCGCACGTCCGCGGGCACGGGATACATGCGCAGGGCGTTGAGGCCGCGCTCCAGCATGTGGGTCTGGATGCCCGCCTTGTGGAAGGGGGCCGTCCACTTGCGGACGGAGATGTTCGGGTTCTCGCCGTAAAGGAGGTTCACCTGCTCGAACGCGCCGCCGTTGGTCTCGACGCGGTCGAAGCAACCCATTTCAATGATCGGCGGGGCCACCCGCACCAGTTGGTCCACACGCGGCTGATATTTGCCGGAGGACTGCCACATGTCCCTGTATACCAGGGAGAATTTTATCTCTTTTGCCATAATTCGGTAGTTTTTCGTGAGAGCAATCTCACAAAGATAATGATTTTTCTTTCTTTCCCGCTTGCATGCAAAAAATATTTTCGTACCTTTGCAATCCCTTCTGAATATGGTGCGATTAGTTCAGTTGGTAGAGCACCAGATTGTGGTTCTGGGTGTCGTGGGTTCGAGCCCCACATCGCACCCCAAATGGGAATGAGAACGATTTTCGAGTCGTTCTCATTTGCTTTTTTATATTTTTCGCTATCTTTGCGTTGTCATACATGACGCTTGATTAAGAACTTTGAAAGACGGACACTACCCTAATTGGTGTCCGTCTTCTTTTTTTCTACTTCTACCAGGGGAGGTGCTGAAACGAGGGAGCGAATGCCCTTACACTAATCAAGATAATAATGTATGACAAAGAGGACAATTCCAAGAATCGTTCGATACTCCATTAGAATGGAGTTCGAGACAATTGTCAAAGTGAAAGCGTATACGCGCGTTCGCAACGGCAAACTCGAGAGAGTCCGCAGCCACTATAGACGGTATTAGGGCCCGCTATTGTTGTGCATAGGACTGTGCCGTAAGGCACTCTATTCTATCCCCTCGGTTTTATTATGAGGTATAAATTTTAATACCTATCTTTGTGCCTGTATATATTTTCGCCATTCTGTTTCTTCTCTGATGAGATCATCAAGGCGTGGCGTGAATACTTCGATGAGTAATGGAAACGATTGCTAAAGTCTGGTTTGACCAGGACAGGATTTGGATTTTGACGGATCAAGGTGAAAAACTGAGCCGTCCGCTGGAGGCGTTTCCGCTGCTGAAGGAAGCTTCCGATGAGCAGCGAGCACGGTTTACGATTGGAATTGACGGGGACGATTTGCGCTGGGACGAACTGGACGAGGACATCCACATCAGCAGCTTTTACGAAACGGCAGAGCCGGAGCCCGACAATGTTATCGGAAACGTGTTTCGCCGCTTCCCCCAGTTGAACGTGTCTGAAGTCGCCCGCACGATCGGCATCAACAAAAGTTTGCTGTCCCGCTACATCTACGGCATTAAGCGCCCGTCTGAAGCCCGCACCCGGCAGATTCTGGACGCCATCCGCGCCCTGGGGCGGGAGATGGCTAATATCTGACGGAAAAGCCTCCCGAGTCGGGAGGCTTTTCCGGTTATTTTTCGGCTGTCGCCTATTTTGCGAGCTTCTTGGCGAGCTTCAGGAGGGCCTTGGAAGGGGCGGGCTCGAGGTCGGTCTGGACCACGCTCCAGCGGACGGTCCAGCTGACCGAAGCGCCCGGCGCGAGGGTGGTGTAAGCACCCTGTTCCTCGATCTCCACGAAGGTCTTGCCCGGGTTGGCGTAGGCCTGGATCTCCGCCTCGGCGGGAGCGGCCTGTCCGGCCTTGAGGTCCTGGAACTTCTTCACGAAGAGCAGACCCTTGGCGCAGTAGGCGAGCCAGCCGCGGCCGTCGGCGTTGATCTTGCGGTTCTCGCGGGCCTCGTCCATCACGTACCAGGCTGCGCCCTGCGTGAACTCGAAGGGCAGGCCGACCATGTTGTTGGCGGGCTCGACGGCCGGGGCGACGAAGAAGAGCACGCCGTCGTTGGGCACGCGGGAGATCTCCCACGGCGCCACCTGGCGGGTCTCGTCGGACTCGTTGACAATCGTGTAGGTGATGGAGATGGCGCCCTTCTTCGGGACGGCGGTGAACTCCTTGCGGACGCTGTAGCCGAAGCGGGACTTCTCGCCGGTCAGGACGAGCTTGTCGCCCACGATCTCAGCCTGGAAGGGCTTGGAGTCATATTCCGCCACCGGAGGCCAGTTCCACTCGCTCTGCGGGCTGGTCCAGAAGGTGCTGCCGAAGGAGTTCGGCATGCGGCCCTGGTTGAGGACCTCGGCGTCGCCGAGCTTGTAGGAGAGGATCTTGCCGCCGCGGGTGGCGTCGATGGTCATGGTGGTCTGTCCGACGGCGATGGTGTACTTGCCGTCGGCCTCGGTAATGGTCTGCGCGGAGGCGCTGGCGGCCGCTGCAAGCAGGCAGACGGCCAGAATGGTGAGGTTGCGTTTCATGTGTTTATTGGGTTACTGATATTTCGGGGAAATAGGTGTCGCGCAGCGGCTTGCGCGTCTCGGCACCGTCCAGGTGGCAGATGCCTTCGAGCGGCAGGTCCGCGGAGGAGCTGCCGATGCGGAAACGGTAGTCGCCCGGCGAGACGGTCCAGACACTACGGCCGTGCGCGTTGGCGGACCACCAGGCGAGCTGATCGGGGTCGACGGCGAAGCTGACCGTGGCGGAGGCGCCGCGCTCCAGCTCGACGCGCTGGAAGCCCTTGAGCTGCAGGGGCTTGAGCGGCTGGCCGGAGGCCGGGGAGACATAGAGCTGGACGACGTCGGTGCCGTCGCGCCCGCCGGTATTGGTGACGCGGCAGCTGACCGTGATGGGGCCGCCGCCGGTCGTCGCCTCGGCGTCGAGCCGGAAGTCGTCGTAGGTGAAGGTGGTGTAGCTCAGGCCGTAGCCGAACGGCCAGGCGATGAGTGCGGGGTCAGGCTCCTCGTTGTAGCAGTGCAGGCCGGTATCCTCGGTGGCGGGGTAGCTCACGCAGAGACGGCCGGAGGGGTTGACCTCGCCAGTCAGGATGTCGGCCACGGCCCGGCCGCCTTCTTCGCCCGGATACCAGGCCTGGAGGACGGCGGCGCAGCCCCCGGCGATGCCGGAGAGCACCTGCGGGCGGCCGCCGAAGACGACCAGCACCACGGGTTTGCCGGTGGCGATCAGGGCGCGGACGAAGTCCTCCTGGTCGCCCGGGAGACGGATGCCGTTGCGGACGCGGTTCTCGCCGCAGAGGAAGACGTTTTCGCCCATCGCGGCGACGATGACGTCGCTCCCGGCCGCGAGGCGCAGGGCGGCGGCGCGGTCGGTCGGGTCGGGCGACTCGATGCGGCGCAGGCGCATGCCGGC
>JAGCDF010000005.1 GCA_017651225.1 Bacteroidales bacterium | reverse complement strand
TCCTTGAAGCAGCGGATGCCGCGTTTGCGCATCTCCTCGTTGGAGCCGACGTCGTATTTCGGGAACTCCTTCTTGAAAAAGAGGATGTTGACTCCGAGTCCGAGGACACAGAGCCCGACGAGAACGAGCACGGCGAGGAAGACGGGCCACATAGTCGATTAATGGACGAAGTCCGAGCTGATGGATTCGTAGTTGTACACCTTGTAGATGATGGAGGCGAAGACCTCGGCCATCGACACGATGCGGATCTTGGGATCGTTCGCCAGCTCGGGATGCGGGACGGTGTCCGTGATGAAGACCTCCTGCAGGGCGGAGTCGTGAATGAGCTCGACGGCCTTGCCGGAGAGCAGGCCGTGGGTGGCGCAGGCGCGCACGCTGGAGGCGCCGCGCTGCATCAGCACCTCGGCGGCCTTGCAGAGCGTGCCGGCGGTGTCGATCATATCGTCCACGATGATGACGTCCTTGCCCTCGATCTCGCCGATGGCGGTGATGGAACCGACCACGTTGGCGCGCTCGCGGGTCTTGTGGCAGATGATCACCGGGCACATCAGCTCGCGGGCGTAGACGTTGGCGCGCTTGGCGCCGCCCATGTCGGGCGCGGCGATCGCGAGGTTCTTGAACTTGCGGTCGCGGATGTAGGGGATGAACACCTTGCTGGCGTACACATGGTCCACCGGGATGTCGAAGAAGCCCTGGATCTGGCCGGCGTGCAGGTCGCAGGTCATCACGCGGTCCGCACCGGCGGCGCGGAGCAGGTTCGCGACGAGCTTGGCGCCGATGGCCACGCGCGGACGGTCCTTGCGGTCCTGGCGGGCCCAGCCGAAGTAGGGCATCACGGCCACGACTTCGTCGGCGGAGGCGCGCTTGGCGGCGTCGATGGCGAGCAGCAGCTCCATCAGGTTGTCTGCCGGCGGAATGGTCGACTGCAGGATGTAGACGGAGGCGCCGCGGACGCTTTCGGCATACTGCGGCTGGAATTCGCCGTCGCTGAAGGGGGTAACCTCCAGCTCTCCCAGGTGCACTTCGGGCTCTTCGGGGGATTTGATCTGGTTGAGGTGGTCGATGACCTGTTTTGCAAAGTTCTCGGAGGCTCTGCAGGCGAACAATTCCAAACGGTGGGTGTGTATCATAGTGTGTTGAGTATATTGCCGATGTAATCCAAAATTTCTTCTTTGCCCCGGTGGGTCTGCGAGGAGCTGCAGAAGATGGGCGGGAGTTCCTCCCACTGCTGCAGCAGGATCTCGCGGTCCCGCTCGATCTGCGCCGCCAGCACGTTGGGCCCCTGCTTGTCGCACTTCGTCAGGATCAGGGCGAAGGGGATCCCGTGCTCGCCGAGCTCCGCCAGGAAGTCGAGGTCTATGCGGCCGATGTCGTGGCGCGAATCGATCAGGACGAAGAGCAGGGCCATCTCTTTCGAGTTCAGGATGTAGTCCTTGATCACGGCGGCCAGCTCTTCGCGGCCTTTCTGCCCCACCTTCGCGTAGCCGTAGCCGGGGAGGTCCACCAGGTACCAGCTGTCGTTGATGAGGAAGTGGTTGACCACCTTGGTTTTGCCCGGGGTGGAGGAGGTCATGGCAAGCTTGCGGTTCCCGCACAGGGAGTTGATGAGCGAGGACTTGCCGACATTGGACCTTCCGATGAAGGCGAACTCCGGCAAGCTACGCTTGGGCTTCTGTGAGATCCGGGTGCTGCTGCCTGCAAACACGGCCTCGGAAATCTTCATACGAACTAACGCTAAAAATCAGACAAAGATAGTAATTCTTTATGGATTTTCTGCACGAAAAATCCGCTAGAAAATATGAATTTTGTGTCTATTTTTGTAGGGATATGGATCGGGAATACATAGACCTGCTTGAATTGCAGTCCCAGCTGCGGGAGGAGATCGAATCTTCCTTCCCGGAGCGGGTCTGGGTGCGGGCGGAAATCGCCTCCCTGCAGGCCAAGGCCAACGGCCACTGCTACCTGGACCTCGCGCAGAGCGAGGAGGGCCGCATCGTGGCGAAGGCCAAGGCCGTGATCTGGCGAAGCCGCTTCGCGCCGCTGCGGGCCTATTTCCGCGAGGCCACGGGCGGCGAACTGGCCGCCGGCATGGAAGTGCTGCTGCGCGTGCAGGTGAGCTACAGCGAGCTCTACGGCCTGTCGCTGACGGTCGACGAGATCGAGCCGCGCTTCACCCTCGGTGCCGCCGAGCTGCAGCGCCGCCGCACGCTGGAGAAACTGGAGGCGGACGGCCTGCTGGACAAGCAGCAGGAGCTGGAGCCGGCGCTGCTGCCCTACCGCCTGGCGGTGATTTCCGCGCGGGACGCGGCGGGCTACGGCGACTTCCGGCGCCACCTGGAGGAGAACGCCTACGGCTTCGTCTTCGCGCCGGAGCTCTTCGAAGCGACGATGCAGGGGGAGGACGCTCCCGCGAGCATCGTGGACGCGCTGGAGCGCGTGGAATGCGCCCCCGAGCCCTACGACGCCGTGCTGATCCTGCGAGGCGGCGGTTCGGCGCTCGACCTGGCCTGTTTCGACGACTACGGCCTGGGCTTCGCCATCGCGAACTGCCCGATCCCGGTCTACACGGCCATCGGCCACGACCGGGACGTCCATGTGGCGGACCGCGTGGCGTACGACGCCGTCAAGACGCCCACGGCCCTGGCCGACCGCTTCATCGACGCCTTCGCCGCCGAAGACGAGCGCATCAGCGGGTACGGCAACCGTCTGCGGATGGCCTTCGCGGCGCACCTCGCCGCCATGGAGCAGCGCATCCTGGCGCTGGGCGAGCGCATCCGCGCCGCCGATCCGCGGGGCGTGCTGGCGCGCGGCTACACGCTGGTCGCCGACGCGCAGGGCGTGTTGGTCAAGTCCGCCCGGCAGCTGCCGGCGGGCACGAAGTTCAAACTGATGTTTGCCGACGGCGCCGTGGAGGCCGTCGCCCAGTAGGATATGAAGGAATTCGATTATAACAAGGCGGTCGCCGAACTGGAGAAGATCGCCGCCCGCGTGGAGGATCCCGCGACGGGGCTCGACGAAATCGAGCGCCTGATCAAGCAGTCGGACGAGCTGATCGGCCGCTGCCGGGAGTACCTGCGCACGGTCAGACAAACCACAGAAACACTATGACGATAAAGAAAATCTACGAGACCGATCCCTGGCTGGGGCCGCAGCGGGGCGCCATTGACGCCCGGCACGAGCGGATCCTGGCCGACCGCCGCAAACTGGCGGGCGAGGGTCCGCTGAGCCCGGCGGTCAACAACCACATCTACTACCCGCTCCACATGGAGAAGGGGGAGTGGGTGATCCGCGAATGGGCCCCCAACGCCACCCGGATCTTCCTGATCGGGGATTGCAACAACTGGAAACGCGTCGACGCGTATGCCTTCAAGCCCGTCGGAAACGGCAACTGGGAGCTGCGCCTGCCGGCACTTTTCCTGCACCACGGGGAGCTGTACAAGCTCTGGATCGAGTGGCCGGGCGGCGGTGCCGAGCGCCTGCCCGCCTACGTGACCCGTGTCGTTCAAGACCCCGAAACGAAAATCTTCTCGGCGCAGGTCTGGGCACCGTCCAAACCCTACAAGTGGACCGGCCGCAAGCCGGGAAAGCGCCCGCATCCGCTGATCTACGAGTGCCACATCGGCATGAGCGGCGAACAGGAGCGCGTCGCGACCTTCGAGGACTTCCGGCGGGACGTGCTGCCGCGCGTCGCGAAGCTTGGTTATAACGTCCTGCAGATCATGGCTTTGCAGGAGCATCCATACTACGGCTCTTTCGGCTACCAGGTGTCCAATTTCTTCGCGCTGAGCTCCCGTTTCGGCACGCCCGAGGACTTCAAAGCGCTGGTGGACGACGCGCACCGTCGCGGCATCGCCGTAATCATGGACATCGTGCACTCGCACGCCGTCAGCAACGAGGCCGAGGGTCTCTCCAAGCTGGACGGCCACGAGGATCTCTACTTCTACAAGGGCTCCCAGGGGTATCATCCGGCCTGGGATTCCCGCTGCTTCGACTACGGCAAGGACGAAGTGAAGTACTTCCTGCTGGCCAACTGCAAGTACTGGATGGAAGAGTATCACCTCGACGGCTTCCGCTTCGACGGCGTCACGAGCATGATGTACTGGGACCACGGCCTGGGCCGCGATTTCGGCAATTACGACTGCTACTTCAACGAGGGTGTCGACGAGAACGCCGTCAGCTACCTGGCCCTGGCCAACCAGCTTATCCATGAGCTTGACCCCGAGGCGATTACGATCGCCGAGGATGTGAGCGGCATGCCGGGCCTGGCCGCCCCCTTCGAAGCCGGCGGCGTGGGCTTTGACTTCCGCATGGCGATGGGTATCGCCGACCACTGGATCAAGTGGATCAAGGAGCTGTCGGACGAGCAGTGGAGCATGGGCGCCATCTGGTGGGAACTGACCAACAAGCGCGCCGACGAGCACACGATTTCCTACGCCGAGTGCCACGACCAGGCCCTGGTGGGCGACAAGACCATCATCTTCCGCCTGATCGACAAAGACATGTACTGGTTCATGGAGAAAGGTTCGCAGAACCTGCTCGTGGACCGCGGCGTGGCCCTGCACAAGATGATCCGCCTGGTGACGCTCGCCACCTGCGGCGGAGGCTATCTCAACTTCATGGGCAACGAGTTCGGCCACCCCGAGTGGATCGACTTCCCGCGGGAGGGGAACGGCTGGTCTTTCGCGCACGCGCGGCGGCTCTGGTCCATTGCGGACGACAAGCGGCTCCGCTACGGCGGCCTGCAGGCTTTCGACGCCAAAATGATTCACTACGTGAAACAGGAGCGCGTTCTCTCCGGCGAATTGCGTCAACTATATGTTGACGAAGAGCGAAAAGTCTTGATTTTCAGCCGGGGAAATAGTATCTTTGCATTTAATTTCAACCCCACTGCCTCCTTTGGGGATTTCCGCTTCCAGGCGCCGGACGGAGAGTATGCGATGGCATTCAATTCCGACGACCCTGCATACGGCGGTTTCTCGAGGCTGGGAGCGGACGAGCGTCACACCACCGTGGACGGATGGCTGTCGCTGTATCTGCCCAGTCGTGTGGCCCTGGTGTTGAAGAAAACAAATTAAACCTGATGATATGGCTTTCTTGAAGTTCAACAAGTCCGAGCTGGTCAATCTGTCCTATTCGCTCAAGCGGGAGATCCTGTGCGCGAACAAGACCGGCGCCTATTGCAACACGTCCATCGTCACGTGCAACACCCGCCGCTACCACGGCCTGCTGGCAGTCACGCTGGACCGTTTCGGCGGGGACCGTTTCCTGCTGCTGTCGGATGTGGACGAAACCCTGATCGTGAATGGCAAGCAGTTCAATCTCGGCATCCATTGCTACGGCGATATGTACGAGCCGCGCGGCCATAAGTATGTGGTGGATTTCAGTGCGGACCCGGTGCCGCAGATTACCTACAAGGTGGGAGAAATCCTCTTCCGCAAGAGCATCGTGATGGCGCAGGACCGCGACCAGGTCCTCTTGAAGTACGAGTTGCTGGAGAGTCCGACGCCGGTGGCGCTGCAGTTGCGTCCTTTCCTGGCGTTCCGCAACATCCACGCCCTCACGGAAGAGAACCCGCAGGCCAAAACCGCCGGGACCGAGATCCCGAACGGCGTGTCCTACTGCCTGTACGAAAGTTTCCCCGACCTGAGCCTGCAGGTGAGCGACAAGAGCGCCACGTTCGTGCAGAATCCCTACTGGAACAAGGGCGTGACCTATTCCGACGAGTATCGCCGCGGTTACAACTGCCGCGAGGACCTGCTGGTCCCCGGCTGGTTCGAGGCGCGCCTCAAACCGGGGGAGTCGCTGGTCTTCTCCGCCTCCATCCAGGAGGAGGTCCCGACGGAATTCAAGCACCGCTTCAACGCCTGCGTCAAGAGCGCCGGCGAGATCACGAGCTACCGGGATCAGCTGCGCCGCTGCGCGGACACGCTGATCACCAACCATAACAACCGCCGGCGCATCAATGCCGGATACTCCTGGCTCTACACGGGCCTGCTGCGCGAGACGCTGATGGCCCTGCCGGGCCTGACGCTCTACGGCCTGAACGACCCGAAGCAGTTCGAGGAGATCCTCGACAACCTGATCGCCGACGAGCAGGAGCGCCTGTTCATGCGCACCACCCAGGTGGAGGCGCCGCTGGCCCTGGTGACGGCCCTGCAGGATTATCTCTACTACGGCGCGGACCCGAAGAAGGTCTGGAAGAACTACGGCATCATCGTGCGCGGCATCATCGAGAGCTACCTCCCGGGCGTGCGCTCCGAGGTGTCGATGCAGCCCAACGGCCTGCTGTGGGCCCAGAAGGACGGCGTGGCGCTGTCCTGGATGAACGCCTACATCGACGGCCGGGCCGTGACGGAACGCGCCGGCTACCAGGTGGAGACCAACGCCCTCTGGTACAATGCGATCTGCTTCGCCGTGGATATGGAGACCCGCTTCGGCCCCAAGAAGAACACCTTCGTGGAGAAGTGGTCCGCCATCCGTGACCTCGTCAAGGCGAACTACCAGCCGACCTTCTGGAACGACGAGTACGGCTGCCTGGCCGACTACGTGGACAACGAGGGCCAGCACATGCAGATCCGGCCGAACCAGCTGTTCGCCATCGCCATCCCGAATTCTCCGGTGGACGAGGCGCTGGTCCCGTCGATCCTGCGCATCATCGACAACGAGCTGGTGACGGCGCGCGGCCTGCGCACCCTGTCTCCGCGCGACCCTTACTACAAGGGTGTTTACGAAGGACCCCAGCGCGAGCGTGACCTCGCGTACCATGGCGGCAGCACGCGTCCGTTCCTGCTCCGCCCCTATGTGGAAATAAGTTTCAAGATCAAGGGCCCCGCCTTCTGGAAGCGGGCCGAGTGGCTGATCGAGGGATTCTACGCCGACCTGAGCAAGCACGGTGTCGGCGCCTTCTCCGAGCTTTATGACGGAGATCCCCCTCACGAGCCGCACGGCGCCATCTCGTCCGCGCTCAGTACGGCGGCGCTCCTCACCATCGAGTTTATGTTGGAAAAATACAAGGAGGGTAAGTAATGAAAGTATTGATGTTCGGCTGGGAATTCCCGCCTCACATCGCCGGTGGCCTCGGTACGGCCTGCGAGGGTATCGTGAAGGGTCTCGCCCACAACGGAGTCGAGACGCTCTTCGTGATGCCGTCCGCGTCGGGAGACGAGGATCAGAGCTGCGCCACCATCCTGAATGCGAGCGATGTCGCCGTGAACCATGTGAGCGATACGGTCGAGGAATTCCTGAACAAAGTGAAATTCATCAACGTGGATTCGAGTATCGTCCCCTACGTCGATCCGGAGGAGTACTTCGAAGCCATTGAAAAAATGAAGCGCGAGCAGACGAAGGAAACCACCGTCGGCTTCGGGCAGAAATTCAAATTCTCCGGCAAGTACGGTGCCAACCTCCTCGAGGAGGTGTCGCGCTACGCCCAGGTGGGCGGAACAATTGCGATGCAGCATGCCGGCGAATTCGACGTGATCCACGCCCACGACTGGCTGACCTACCTGGCGGGTATCGCCGCCAAGGAGCTGTCCGGCAAGCCGCTGGTCGTCCACGTGCACGCGACGTCCTTCGACCGCGGCACGGACGATATGGTGGACTCCCGCGTCTATTCCATCGAGAAGCGCGGCATGGAGGCGGCCGACCGGGTGGTGACCGTCAGCGACCTGACGCGCAACATCGTCATCAACAAGTACGGCATCGACCCGGCCAAGGTCGTGACCGTGCACAACGCCGTGGACTTCAGCGGCCGGGAGAATCTCCAGGTCGACCGCGGCGTCCGCGACAAGGTGGTCACCTTCCTAGGCCGTATCACCTTCCAGAAAGGTCCCGAGTACTTCATCGAAGCGGCGGCCAAGGTCCTCAAGCGGACCAAGAACGTGCGTTTCGTGATGGCCGGCAGCGGCGACATGATGAACCGCGCGATCCGTCAGGTGGCGCGGCTGGGCATCTCCGACCGCTTCCACTTCACGGGCTTCCTGCGCGGACAGGAAGTGCAGAAGATGTTCGCCCTGTCGGACGTCTACATCATGCCTTCCGTCTCCGAGCCTTTCGGCATCTCCCCGTTGGAGGCCATGCGCTCCAACGTTCCGTCCATCATTTCCCACCAGTCCGGCGCCGCCGAGGTGCTGAAATACGCCCTCAAGGTCGATTTCTGGGACGTGGATGCGATGGCCGACGACATCTATGCCCTGCTGCAGTATCCGGCGCTGTCGGATTTCGCCAACCGTCAGGGATTCGACGAAGTGAATGCGCTGAAGTGGAACAACGCCACGCTGAAGCTCAAGAAAGTGTATGAATCAGTAGTCAACTCATAAACCTATGAAGAAGTCAATCTGCCTATATTTCCAGGTTCACCAGCCTACCCGTCTCCGCCTGTACCGTTTCTTCGATATCGGCAAGGACTCCCACTACTATGACGATTTCGCCAACCGCACGATCCTCAAGCGGATTGCCCAGAAGTGCTATCTTCCGATGAACGAGCTCCTGCTCGAGGCCATCACGAAGAGCAAGGGCAAGCTGAAGCTGGCCTTCTCCATCACGGGTTCCGCTCTGGAGCAGTTCGAGCGCTACGCCCCCGAGGTCATCGAGAGCTTCCGCGCCCTGGCTGACACCGGTTGCGTGGAGTTCCTCTGCGAGACCTACAACCACTCGCTGGCGTCGCTCGTCTCCGGTCCGGAGTTCGAGCACCAGGTGAAAAAGCACAAGGCTGCCATCGAGCAGTATTTCGGCGTCACGCCGACGACCTTCCGCAACACCGAGCTGATCTACTCCGACAACATCGGCAAGGCGGTCTACGACCTGGGCTTCAAGACGATGCTGACCGAGGGCGCCCGTCACATCATGGGCTGGAAGAACCCCAACTACATCTACAGCAACGACTTCGAGCCGAACCAGAAGCTCCTGCTCCGCAACTATTCGATGAGCGACGACATCGCGTTCCGTTTCTCCGACCGGGGTTGGAACGAGTGGCCGCTGACCGCGGAGAAGTACGTGGAGTGGCTGCGCGCCGCCGAAGGCGAGATCGTGAACCTCTTCATGGACTACGAGACCTTCGGCGAGCACCAGAGCTCCGAGACCGGCATCTTTGAATTCGTGCGCGCCCTGACGGGCCTCATCGCCAAGGACAAGGAGCTGGAGTTCGTGACGCCGAGCCGCGCCGCCGCCAAGCACAAGTCCGTGGGCGAGCTGTCCGTCCCGCAGCCCATTTCCTGGGCCGACGAGGAGCGCGACACCTCCGCCTGGCTGGGCAACGAGCTCCAGCAGGACGCCTTCAACAAGCTGTACGGCCTGGAGGAGAAGCTCTCCATCCTGGACGATCCCGCCCTGTGGGGCGATTTCGGCCATCTGCAGGAGAGCGACCACCTCTATTACATGTGTACGAAATTCTTCACCGACGGGGAAGTCCACAAGCGTTTCAACCCGTATGACACCCCGTACGAAGCCTTTATCAACTATATGAATGTACTCAGCGATTTCATTATCCGCGTCAACAACGCCATCGCTGAAAAATAGTAGTAGTGTATGATGAACAATTATGAAATTGCCGCGCCCGTATGGAAGAGCGTGATGGTGACGCGGCATCTCCCGGAGGAACTTTCGGGTCTGGAGACCCTGTGCAAAAACCTCTGGTGGTGCTGGAACGACAACGCCAAGGCGCTGTTCCGCACGGTGGATTATGACCTGTGGCACAAATCCGGCCACAATCCGATGGTCATCCTCGATCAGGTCAGCCTGAAAAGATACAAGGAGCTGGCCAAAGATGCTGAATTCCTCGCCCGTCTCGACGAGGTGATGAAAGAGTTCAACGCCTACATGGCCGAGAAGGAGAAGCGGACGGACCCGTCCGTCGCCTACTTCTGCATGGAATATGGCCTGGACACTTCCCTGATGATTTATTCCGGCGGCCTGGGCATCCTGGCCGGCGACTACCTCAAGGAGACTTCCGACATGAACATCAACCTGGTGGCGGTCGGCCTCCTTTACCGTTTCGGTTACTTCACCCAGCGCCTCACGCCGCAGGGCAACCAGGTGGCCGAGTACAAGCCGCAGGACTTCATGAAGATCCCGGCCGAGCCGGTGCTGGACGAGAACGGCGCCTGGAAGACCATCCAGATGCAGATGCCCGGCCGCACGCTGACCGCCCGTATCTGGAAGGTCGCGGTGGGCCGCACCGACCTCTACCTGCTGGACACCGACTATGAGGCCAACACACCGGAGGACCGCGAGATCACGCACCAGCTCTATGGTGGCGACTGGGAGAACCGCCTGAAGCAGGAACTCCTGCTGGGCATCGGCGGCGTGCGCGCCCTGCGCGCGCTGGGCCTGACCCCCAGCATCTACCATTACAACGAGGGCCATGCCGCCTTCGCCGGCCTGGAGCTCATGCGCGAGTGCGTGCAGGAGCGCCACTTCTCCTTCCCGGAGGCGCTGGAGCTCATCCGCGCCGCCGGTCTCTACACGACGCACACCCCGGTTCCGGCCGGCCATGACGCGTTCACGGAGGAGATGATCGGCCGCTTCCTCGGCCACTATCCCCGCCGACTGGGCGTGGACTGGCGCGCGATGATGAGCCTGGGCAAGGTCGACCCGGACAATGCCGACGAGAAGTTCTCCATGAGCACCCTCGCTGCCAACCTGTCCCAGAACGTCAACGGCGTGTCCATGCTGCACGGCAAGGTCAGCCAGGACATCTTCGCGCACATGTTCCCGGGCTACCTCCCCGAGGAGCTTTATATCAGCTACGTCACCAACGGCGTCCACTACCCGACCTGGGCTTCGAAGTACTGGAAGGAGCTGCACGCCAAGGTGTTCGGCCCCGAGTTCCAGACGCACCACTACGACAAGAAGTGCTTCGAGGGCATCTACACCGTGTCCGACACGGAGGTCTGGAACATCCGCAAGACCCTCAAGAAGGAACTGATCCGCGCCATCCGCGAGCGTCTCTCCGACCCGATCCTGAGCGCGCACTACACGCCGCGCGAGGTGGTCACGATCAAGGAGCGCCTGCGCGAGGACGTGCTGACCATCGGCTTCGCCCGCCGCTTCGCGACCTACAAGCGCGCCACGCTGCTATTCAGCGACCTCGACAAGCTCGACGCGATCGTCAACAACCCCAAGCGCCCGGTGCAGTTCATCTTCGCCGGCAAGGCGCACCCGGCCGACGGCATGGGCCAGGACCTCATCAAGCAGATCGTCGAGATCTCCAAGCAGGACCGCTTCCTGGGCCGCATCATCTTCGTTCCGGGCTACGATATCACCCTCGCCAAGCGCCTGGTCCAGGGCGTGGACGTGTGGCTGAACAACCCGACCCGTCCGCTGGAGGCCTCCGGTACGTCCGGCGAGAAGGCCGCCATGAACGGCGTCATGCATTTCTCCGTGCTGGACGGCTGGTGGGTCGAGGGCTACCGCGAGGGCGCCGGCTGGGCCCTTCCGCTGGAGAGCACCTACGACGACAACAACTATCAGAACGACCTGGACGCTGCCACGATCTACGCCATCCTCGAGAACGAGATTGCCGCGTCCTACTATGATGTGGACAAGAACCTGGGTCTGTCGCCCGTCTGGGTCGGCTACATCAAGAACACCATCGCCCAGGTGGCCTGCAACTTCACGACCAACCGCATGCTGAACGACTATTGCAAGCAGTACTACGAGCCGCAGTTTGAGCGCCTCCAGCAGCTGATGGCCGACGATGCGAAGCTGGCCCGCGAGATCGCAGGCTGGAAGCAGGGTGTCCTGGCTGAATGGAACAATATCCGCATTCTGTCCTGCTCGCAGCCGGATCCGTCCTATGTCCTGTCGCAGAACGATATGCTCAAGAGCAAGGTGGTCCTGGATCTGGGACGTCTCCGTCCGGAGGACATCGGTGTGGAGATCCTCTTCACCACGCAGGACGCCAAGGGCGCGCTGCATGTCCAGGAGGTCGAGGAGCTGCAGATGACGAGCTACGAGAACGGCGTCGCCACCTATGAGGCCGCGCTCCTGCCGGAGCACACCGGTATGTACCAGGTGGCCAAGCGCATCTTCCCGAAGAATCCGCTGCTGCCGCACCGTCAGGACTTCCCGCTGGTCAAATGGCTGTAGTCGCCACCGGCTTCTTTGACGGTGTCCACTTGGGGCACCGCCAAGTGATACAGACGCTCGTCTCCTCTGCCCGGCAACGGGGGGAGGAGGCGATTGTCGTTACCTTTGCGCAACACCCGCGCGCCGTCCTGCAGCAGGATGCGCGAATCCTGCGCCTGCTGAATTCTCCGCAGGAGAAGGAGGCGCTGCTGCGCGGTCTTGGCGTCGACCGCGTGGAGACGCTGCCTTTTGACCGCGCCTTCGCGCGCCTGACTGCCGAGGACTACATCCGTGACGTCCTGCGCGACCGCCTCGGCGCCACCCGCCTCGTCCTCGGCTACGACAACCGCCTCGGCTCCGACTGCCTCGGCCCGGATGCGATCCGCCCGCTGGCGGAGTCGCTGGGCTTGGCCATTGAGGTCGTTCCGGCTTCCTCGGCCAGCGATATCGTGGTGAGTTCCACCAAGATACGCAAGGCCCTGGAAGAGGGGAGAGTGGAGGATGCGGAGGCGATGCTGGGCTATGCGTACGGGCTGCGGGGCGTGGTGGTGAGCGGCAAGCAGCTGGGCCGGAAGCTCGGCTTCCCGACGGCGAACCTGCGCCTCTACGATCCGTTGAAGCTGGTCCCCGCGCAGGGCGTATACCTGACGGAGGTCGAGGTGCTGGGCGCCCACTACTGGGGCATGACGAACGTCGGCGACATCATCGAGACGAACATCTTCGACTTCAACGAGGACATCTACGGCCTCGACCTGTCGATCCGCTTCCGGCGGCACCTGCGCGCGATGCGCAGCTTCGACTCGCTCGACGCCCTCTCCGCGCAGCTCGCCGCGGACCGCGACACCTGCCGCGCGCTCCTGGCGGCGTAGGCTGCCGGCTACATTTCACGCAGACTGTTGACAACGCATAACGGGCCAGGACGGTATTCTTCTCCTTGCCGACATAAGAGAAGCCTTTACCCAGTTCAAACAGAAACCGGGTGATGTGATCAATCAAGGCATCTTTCAGTTCGGCTTCCTGGTACCTCTCCTTTCCCGGCAGAAAGGCGAATCCAACTGCCAGATGTTGTGCAAGACGCACAACCGGGCGAAGGGTAATCGTTAGATCTCAAAGTCCAGACAGGAGCGCTGGATGGTGTAGGGGCGGACCTTGCCGTTCGCCACGGCGACGTGCGCCGGGTGCTTGGCGTAGCCGGCCAGCGCCTCCGCGCTCTCCAGTGTGCTGTCGAGCATCACGTCGGCGTTGGACGAGGCCAGGCGGCCGTCGATGTGCACCTTCACGTCGAGCAGGCCCGGCACCTGGCCGACCAGCCCCTCGAGGCCTTCCTTGATACCGGCCTTGACGGCCTTCTTTTCCGCTTCGGAGAGCTCCGGATTCAGCGTCCAGAGAATGATATGCTTTACCATAACTGCCTTGTTTTGAAGATTGTCTGTGCAAAGATAACAAAAACGGGCGAAGGTGGGATATTTGCCGTTTATCAAATAAATTTGTATATTTGCAAAAGCAACAAGGGTTCTGCCGCACCGGCAGGACTCCTTTTTAGTTGATTGAACGAAAACACAATAACTATGTCCGAAGTACATTACATGAGCCAGGAAGGGCTGGATAAGCTCAAGAAAGAACTCGCCGAGGCGTTGGCTCAGCGCCCGGTCATCGCCGCGGCCATCGCGGAGGCGCGCGAAAAGGGCGACCTCTCCGAGAACGCGGAGTACGAATCCGCCCGCGAGGCGCAGGGCCTGCTTGAACTGAAAATCGCCAAACTGCAGAACCAGGTGGTCAACGCCAAGGTGCTGGACAGCTCGCAGCTCAACTGCGACCAGGTCCAGATGCTCAATACCGTCAAGGTCGAGAACCTCGGCAACCACCGCATCATGGAATTCACCATCGTGGGCGAAAGCGAGGCCGACTTCTCGAAGGGTAAGCTTGCCGCCACAACTCCGATTGGCAAGGCCCTGATGGGTCACTCCAAGGGTGAGGTCGTCGAGGCCAAGGTGCCCTCCGGCGTGATGCAGTTCAAAATCCTTGAAATCACGTTCTGATGGCTACGATTTTTACCCGCATCGCCCAGGGCGAGATTCCGTCCTACAAAGTGGCGGAGAACGAAGACTACTACGCCTTCCTTGACATCAGCCCGCTCGCGCAGGGGCACACCCTCGTGATTCCCAAGAAGGTCGAAGACGACTACATTTTCCACCTCGACGAGGCCACGTACGCGGGCCTCTGGGCCTTCGCGCGCAAGGTGGCCGTGGCCCTGAAGGCCGCCGTGCCCTGCCAGCGCGTCGGCGTGGCCGTGCTGGGCATGGAAGTGCCCCACACGCACATCCACCTCGTCCCGCTCCAGACCGAGGGCGACCTGGATTTCCGCAAAGTCCGCCCGACCTTCACCCCGGAACAAATGGCGCAGACCGCCGCTGCGATTCTCTCTGAATATGAAAAATTGCAATAAACTCCTCGCGCTCGCCCTGGCGGCGCTCTCCCTGGCCGCCTGCGCTGACAAGGCCCACATCCGCGGCACCCTCGCCGGCGCTCCCGACAAGAAAATCGTCGTCAAGCAGCTGGAAATCAACACCTACAAGGATCTTGACACCATCAAGACCGCGTCCGACGGTTCCTTCCGCTACGACGTGCCGGTGGCCGCCGGCCAGCCTGAATTCATCTACCTCTTCTACGGCGACACGCGCATCGCCGCGCTGCTGCTCGAGAAGGGCGAGACGGCCGTCGTCGAAGCCGACACCCTCGGCCGCTACACGGTCACCGGCTCCGAAGGCTCCGCCGAGCTGGCCAAGGTGGACAAGGCCTACGCCGACTTCCTCCTGGCCCTGGCCGACAATTCGGAAGCGCCTTCCGAGATGACGAAACTCTACGTGCAGCACTACCGTGACTGTGTCCGCTACGTGCTGGAGCACCCGTACTCCCTGACCACCGTCCCGGTGTTCTTCGAGCGCCTTGGCCAGAGCTACGTGTTCGCGCAGAACTCCGACGCCCTGCTGGTCCGCCGCGGTGCGGATTCGCTCGCGACCGTCTATCCGGAGTCCCGCTACGTCAAGGCCCTCGAGAAAGAGGCGACGCGCCGCGAGCAGCTCCTGGCGCTGAACAGCCAGCTCCAGAACGCTCCCGAGACTTCCTTCCCGGACATCGTCATGAACGACATCAACGGGGAGCGCAAAGCCCTCTCCGAGGTGCAGGCCAAGGTGATCCTGGTGCACTTCTGGGATGCCACCGACGCCGCGCAGAAGATGCTCAGCATCGACACCCTGCTGCCGCTCTACAAGGAATTCCACCCGCGCGGACTTGAGATCTACTCGATCTGCGTCACGCCGGACAAGCCGGAATGGGCTTCTTCCGTGCTGGCCCAGAAGCTCCCGTGGATCAACGTGAACGACGGCCTCGGTGCCGCCTCCCCGGCAGTCATCACCTACGGCGTGACCCAGCTGCCGGATTCCTTCCTGATTATCAACGGCGAACTGAACACCCAGCCGATTGCCGGCGGCATCGAAGGGCTTAAGAAGGCCCTCACGAAGACGCTCGGAAACGGTAAGGGAAAGAAATAAAGATTTCTAGAAGAGCTTCTTCCGGCTGACGGTCGCGACGAAGTCCTTCAGATAGAAGGGTTCGAAATAGGCTACGTCGCGCCAGTGCTGTGCTTCGAATTCCCGCGTGGCGGGAGCGAGCAGGGCGCTGGCGCGCGGGTTTGTCTGCACAAAGTGCGCGTTCTCCCCGGCCAGGGCCTCCCGGCATTTTTCGGCGCCGTCGCCGATGAACAGCACGGGCCCCTCGGCGCGCTGGGAGCAAAAGCTCTCCGCGTCGATGATCTGCGGCGCCACGTCGGTCAGGCGCTCGCCCTCGGGGGTGAACACGGCCGCGTAGACTTCCATCCGGCGCGCGTCAATCATCGGGATCACGTACTTGCAGCCTGCGGGCAACTGGCCCTCGGCGCGCGCCTGGTGGACCAGCAGCTCGAGCGTGCCCACGGAGAGCAGCGGCACGCCGGCGGCGAAACAAATACCCTTGGCGGTGGACACGCCCACGCGCAGGCCGGTGTAGGAACCCGGCCCGGCGCTGACGCACACGGCGTCGAGGTCGGCGGCGCGCAGCCCCCGCTCCTGCAGGACTTCCTGCACGTAGGGGGCGGTCATGGCCGCATGGGCGCGGGGCTCCGCGCTCTCGCGGAAGGCGGTCACGCGGCCGTCCTCCGCCAGCGCCACCGAGCAGAGCGCGGTGGATGTTTCAATCAGGAGAAATTTAGACATGGGCGACGGATCCGACGGCGGCCGCAGCGGCGTCGGCACCGTTGGAAATCCAGGTTTTCAGAATCGGGAAAACGGTGTTGCCGAGTTCGCGAAGGGCATTGTAGATTACGGCGTCTTCCAGATAATTGTCACGCATGAAGTGCAGCGTGCCGTTGAGCACCTCGAAGAGCTGGATCAGCAGCGCGAGGATGAGCGCGCATTTCACGACGGCGAAAACCACGCCGAGCAGCTTGTTCAGGAAACCCAGCGACAGCGCGCTGAGCGCCTTGGTGATCAGCGAGGAGACCAGGCTCAGCACCAGCGCGACCACGAGGACGATCAGGATGAAGCCGACGACCCTCAGCACGGTGGGGTCCCAGGACACATACTGCCCCAGAAATGCTCCCAAGCCGGCGGAGAAATGAATGGCCGCCCAGGCGGCTATAACGAGTGCGACGAGGTCTGCGACCTGCTTGACCAAACCTTTGGTGAGGCCGCTGATGATGGCCGGGATGAAACAGAGCAAAAGAATGATGTCCATAATAGGCATATTTTGTTGAATGCGTAAAATTCGTTAAATTTGCGGACTAAATTCAGACGCAAAATTAGGCAAAAAATATGACATTCAAAGAGTATAACGGCTTGGACTTGGTCTCCGTGGGGAAGGAAGTGCTCGAACGCTGGCAGAAACGCCACGCTTTTGAGCGTTCACTGGCCCTGCGCGAAGGCGCTCCGGAGTTCATCTTCTTCGAAGGACCGCCCTCTGCGAACGGCATGCCGGGCATCCACCACGTGATGGCCCGCTCCATCAAGGATGCCGTCTGCCGCTATAAGACGCAGGCCGGCTTCAAGGTGCGCCGCCGCGCCGGCTGGGACACCCATGGCCTCCCGGTCGAGCTGGGCGTGGAGAAGAAGCTGGGCATCACCAAGGAGGACATCGGCACCAAGATCTCCGTCGAGGACTACAACCGCACCTGCCGCGAGGAGGTGATGAAATATACGGCCGAGTGGCGCAACCTCACCGAGCGCATCGGTTACTGGGTCGACATGGACGACCCGTACATCACCTACGACAACCGTTATATCGAGACGCTCTGGTACCTCCTGAAGGATATCTACGGCAAGGGCCTCCTCTACAAGGGCAAGAGCATCCAGCCTTACAGCCCTGCCGCCGGCACGGGCCTGAGCACGCACGAACTCAACCAGCCGGGCTGCTACCGCGACGTCAAGGACACGACCTGCACGGTGCAGTTCAAGGTGGTGGGGGAGGAAGACCTCTATTTCCTCGCCTGGACCACGACCCCCTGGACCCTCGCTTCCAACACGGCGCTCTGCGTCGGCCCCAATATCGACTACGTCAAAGTCCGCTCCGAGAACCCTTACACCGGCACGCCCGCGACCTACATCGTCGCCGAGGCGCTGGTCGGCACGCTCTTCAACGGCAAGATTCCCTTTGAGGTCCTGCCCGGCAGCGTCAAGGGCCGCGACCTCGTGGGCATGCGCTACGAGCAGCTGATTCCCTGGTTCAAGCCGGACGGAGACGCCTTCCGCGTGATCCCCGGCGACTACGTCAGCACGGAGGAAGGTACGGGCATCGTCCACATTGCGCCGACCTTCGGCGCGGACGACGCCAAGGTGGCCCGCGCCGCGGGCATTGCCGCCATGCAGGTCATCGACCGCAACGGCGATCCGCAGGCGCAGGTGGACCTGCAGGGCCGCTTCTTCCGCCTGGAAGACCTCGACCCGCAGTACGTCGCCTCGCACGTGAGCCCGGACTACGCCGAGTGGGCCGGCCGCTACGTGAAGAACGCCTACGACAGCTCCCTCGCGCCGGACGCCCCGACCCTGGACATCGACCTCTGTGTCATGCTCAAGGCCGCCGGCAAAGCTTTCAAGATCGAGAAGCACGTCCACTCCTACCCGCATTGCTGGCGCACTGACAAGCCGGTGCTCTACTACCCGCTGGACAGCTGGTTCATCAAGACCACGGCCGTGCGTGAGCAGATGATGTCCCTGAACGACCAGATCACCTGGAAGCCGGAATCCACCGGCTCGGGCCGTTTCGGCAAATGGCTGGAGAACATCCAGGACTGGAACCTCAGCCGCAGCCGCTACTGGGGCACCCCGCTGCCCGTCTGGCGCAGCGAGGACGGCAAAGAAGAAATCTGCATCGGCTCCGTCAAGGAGCTCTACGCTGAAATTGACAAGGCGGTGGCCGCCGGCATCATGGCCGCGAATCCGCTGCGCGAACGGGGCTTCGACCCCGCCGATATGTCCAAGGAGAACTATGACAAGATCGACCTGCACCGTCCGTACGTGGACCAGATCTTCCTCGTCAGCCCCTCGGGCAAAAAGATGACCCGCGAGACCGACCTCATCGACGTGTGGTTCGACTCCGGCGCCATGCCGTACGCCCAGACAGGCCTGCGCGGCCTCTCCAGCCCGGACTTCGGCTGCACGGCCGACTTCATCGCCGAAGGCGTCGACCAGACCCGCGGTTGGTTCTACACCCTGCACGCCATCCACACGATGGTCAGCGGCACGCCCGCCTTCAAGCGCGTGATCTCCAACGGCCTCGTGCTCGACAAGAAGGGTGAGAAGATGAGCAAGCGCCTGGGCAACGCCGTGGATCCCTTCCAGGCGATGGACAAGTATGGCGCCGACGCGCTCCGCTGGTACATGATGACCAACGCCCAGCCCTGGGACAACCTCAAGTTCGACGAGGCGGGCGTGGAGGAAGTGCGCCGCAAGTTCTTCGGCACGCTCTATAATTCCTATTCCGTCTTCGCGCTCTACGCGAACATCGACGGATTCGACCCGGCGGCGGAGGCTGTGCCCTACGAGCACCGGCCGATGTTCGACCGCTGGATCATCAGCCGGCTGAACACCCTCGTGAAGGGTGTCGTGGCCGCTTACGAGGATTACGATATCACCACGGCGGGCCGCCTGGTGCAGGATTTCGTCTGCGACGACCTGTCCAACTGGTACATCCGCCTGAATAAGAAGCGCCTCTGGGGCAAGGGCATGGGCGAGGACAAGCTCGCCGCCTACCAGACCCTCTATGAGGTGCTCAAGGGTGTCGCCCTGCTGGGCGCCCCGATCGCCCCGTTCTTCATGGAGCGCCTCTGGCTCGACCTCGTGCCGGACGCCGACTCCGTGCACTACTGCGCGATGCCGGACTTCCACCCCGAGCGTGTGGACGAGGGCCTGGAGGAGAGCATGGGCTTCGCCCAGAAGGCCTCTTCGATGGTGCTCGCGCTGCGCAAGAAGGTGGGCATCAACGTCCGCAAGCCGCTGGCCAAGGTGCTGGTCCCGGTACTCGACGACACGGTCAAGGAGCACATCCAGCGCGTCAGCGACATCTTCCTGACGGAGGTCAATGTCAAGGAAATCGAATTCCTGCACGACACGGTGGGCCTCATCACCAAGAAGATCAAGCCGAACTTCAAGACCCTCGGCAAGATCTACGGCAAGCAGATGAAGGAGATTGCCGCGGCCTTCGGGCAACTCTCCCAGGAGGAGATCGCCGCCATCGAGCGCGCCGAGGCCGAGTACGTGCTGCATCTGCCATCCGGCGACGTGGCCCTGAACAAAGGCGACTATGAGATCAGCTCCGAGGACATGCCCGGCTGGCTCGTGGCCACCGAAGGTTCGCTCACGCTCGCCCTGGACATCGTCCAGACGCCGGAGCTGGTCCGCGAGGGCCACGCCCGTGAGCTCATCCATCCGATCCAGACCCTCCGTAAGGACAGCGGATTCGAGATCACGGACCGGATCGATACCGTCATTTATGCCGACGGCGCCGCTGCGGAGGAGATCCGCGCCGCGCTCGCCGAGCACGCGGAATATGTCTCCGCCCAGACCCTGTCGCGCTCTCTGGAGCTGAAGCCGCTCGCCGAAGCCCCGCAGGAGGCCGCCGAAGTGGAGTGGGGCGAGGGGACTGTCCGCATAAGCGTAAAAAGATAACAGTTAACCGTTTATAGTATGGAAAAGACAGATCAAACTGCCAAAACCCGTTACTCGGATGCCGAACTCGCTGAGTTCAAAGCCATCATCGAGGAGAAACTCGCCAAAGCCAAAGCGGAGTACAACACGCTTCGCCAGGTGGTGATGCACAACGGCACCAACGACATCGAGGACACGACGCCCTCCTTCCGGACCGTCGAGGACGACGGAGCGTTCCAGCTTTCCAAGGAGGAGGCCAGCCAGATGGCCCAGCGCCAATATAAGTTCATCCAGAACCTGGAGGCCGCCCTGGTGCGCATCGAGAACAAGACCTACGGCATCTGCCGCGTGACCGGCCAGCTCATCCCCAAGGAGCGCCTGCGCCTCGTCCCGCACGCCACCCTGACCGTCGAGGCCAAGGAGATGCTTGCCAAACAGGGCAAGAATTAGCGGGAGATGAAGTTGTCCCAAGGCAAACGGCTCCTGCTGCTGGGAGTCCTGCTCGTCGTCATTGACCAGGTAATCAAGTACCTGGTCAAGACTAATATGGAGCTGGGCGAACAGATCTTCGTGATCGGGCAGTGGTTCCGGCTTTCGTTCGTAGAGAACGAAGGCATGGCCTTCGGCATGGCTTTCGGCGGGCAGGTCGGCAAGTTCCTGCTCTCGCTCTTCCGCATCGTGCTGAGCGGCGCCCTGATCTGGTGGATTCATTCGCTGATCAAGAAGGGAGATACCCCGAATGGGGTGCTGGTGGGCCTGACGCTGATCACGGCCGGCGCCATCGGCAACATCGTCGACAGCCTCTTCTACGGCTTGATCTGGGGCTACGCACCCTTCATGTTCGGTAAGGTGGTGGATATGTTCTTCTTCCCGATCATCCGGGAGGGCGAGCGTGTGATTTTCTTCAGCCCGGTGTTCAACTTCGCGGACTCCTGCGTCACCGTCGGCGCCTTCTACCTGCTGCTTTTCCAGTGGCGATTCTTTATGTCCGACGACAAGAAAGACAAGAAATAAACCAAACTATTTGCGTTGTTTTCCGTCGACGGTGGAAATCTTCACGGTGGCGGATTCCTTGTCTTTGCCCTGGTGAATCTGGACATTCTCGTAGATCCAGGAGCTGAGGACAGAGCCGGTGTTGCCGTCAACGAAGTCCCAGGTCAAGCTGTAGGGGCCCTCCCACAGGCCAGCCAGCGCTTCGTCTCCCTTGCCGTAGGACGTGGAGAGGACTGCGATGGGGTCATCCGACTCGTGGCCAGCCTTGTAGATCGACACGTGCGCCATCTCATAATCGGAGGCGTTGCGGAGACTGACGAAGCCCCACGGCGTACGGTCGGGCTTGTCCAGGGTCCAGGTCTGCACGGGGAGGTCCACCCAGTGATTCTTCATATTGTCGTCATACTCGATGGAGGCGCGCCAGTGATACCAGGTGCGGTAGTCGATGCTGACCGTCGCGCTCAGCTGGAATTGCTGGGTGTCGCCGTCCTTCACCACGCTCGCCGGCACATGCCATACCCAGGAGGAGTGGGCGGCGAATTCGGTTCGGACCGGCGCCGGGAAGTTCTTGTTGATCTTGTCCCAGTCGTCCCAGTCGTCCGTCAGCACGACGTTCTCGGACCAGTGGTGGTATTTTACGTCAGGTGTGGAGGAGTCCAGCGAGTAGTTGATGGTATCCAGCGTGTAATTGGTCGAGGAGGAATAGGTGGCACCCCAGGACACGGTTTCGACCAGATACGGCGAATCGCCGGAGACGCCGCCCGAGATGGATCCGGAATACGAATAGGAAGTGCCATCGCTGTAAGTCTTGGAGGAGTTCGGGTTCTCCGGGATGGGGCGGGAGTAATACTCCAGGCCCGGGATGGCGTCCCCGTTGGCGTCCAGCAGCGATATCGTCGATTTCATATCGGCGAACCAGAAGCCGTAGATGCGGTTGCGGCAGGCGCCGTGCTCGCCGACATACGGCCCCCACATGGCCTCGTTATGGGGCGTGATGCACGATACGATGCTGTAGTAGTCGCCGGCCTTGTCGCCGGTGGACGACAGCATATAGGAGGGGAGGACCCAGAAGTCAATCGAAACGGAGCTGCTCTTGTTGAGGTAGTCCGGGTCGCTCCAGGTCGCCTGGTCGATATACGCGTTGATGGAGATGGGGCAGTTCACCGTCAGGCGCTGGCCGGACTGTTCGATGTTCATCTGCAGTTGGTCGTAGCTCGAATGGAGCGGGACTTTCGCGAAATCGGATCTGCGGATGTGCTCCGCGTCGAGCCAGGAGATAAACGAATTGATACGCGTATGGTAGTAGTTCTCGTTGTGGGCCGGATCATTGTCATAGTCCGTCACGGAATCGCCGCCGTCGGCGCCCAGCAAGCGGTTCTGGCTCGCCAGCTCCTGCCACTGCTCATCGCTCATGCTCGACTCGCCCGGCTCAGGTATCGCCTGTACGGGCTCGTCATACATCATAAAGAAGTGGCCCGCGCCCCAGCCGCTGTAGCAGACGAACAGCGGGCCGGTGCCTCCTGTGGAGGTCGGGGCCATCTTCGGGTTTGCGCCCAGCAGGGAGAGCTGCGAGACGGTGGGCGTGACGACAAACGCGCCCGAGTTAGCCGCATCGGTGAGTTTGTCGGCATGCGCGCTCAGCTCGCCCGGGCCTGCGAAGATGACGCCGGCGGTCTCCATGCTGACCTGCTTGGAGAAGCGCTGCTTGATAACAGTCTGCAGTTCTTGCGGATACGCGGAAATATCTCCGATGTAGGCCGGTGTGTTGCTGGGCGGCCAATGGGTATTCGGATTGACGTAGATGTTGTTGCCGGATCCTCCTTCGTTCAGCGGAAGTTTGAGTGTATTTTGATCGCAGGAAATCAATCCAAAAACAAGGGCAGAGATGCCCAGAGCGCGTAGAATACCCTTCATAATATTGATTGTTAGTTAGTGTGTACCCTGCAAATATAGAAAAAATTAATAAATTTGCAGTCCCAAACACGAGGAGGTGTGGCCGAGTGGTCGATGGCGGCAGTCTTGAAAACTGTTGAACGGCAACGTTCCGGGGGTTCGAATCCCTCCGCCTCCGCGCTATACAAAGCAATCAGGGGCGCCGCACATCGTGCGGCGCTTTTGCGTGGACGCGTAGCTGCTGAAAGCTTGCTTTCAAGCAGATATGCGGCCATGCAAAAAGAGACGTAGTCTCGCCCTGACTTGCTTTGTTCGCGGAGGCCAAGGGAGGTGCAAAGGAGCGAAGCGACTGCGCAAATCCCTCCGCCTCCTTCCATTTTGGCGCTTCGGCCCTCCGGGCCTCAGAACTGCCACGCGAGAACGTCCCACCGTAAAGAGACAGCGTCTCGCCCCGATTTTGCTCGCGGTGACCGAGGGAGGTGCAAAGGAACGATACGGCTGCCTGAAATCAGACCTTCCCCAAAATCCGGACAGTACACCTGTCGACGTGGGGGTGTAGCCTTCCCTGTAAGGGGAACTCACGTTGTTCCCGCAATATGCTTGCGATGCAGATGATGAAGCATCTGTCATGAGTGGAATTGCCGACGAAAAGCAGGATTCTGGGATTTTTGCTATATTAGCGGCGATTAATAACACAAAAACCATGAAAGTACGCCAATTATTGATCGTGATTGCGGCGCTGGCTCTTTGCGCATGCGACAAGCATGGCACAGATCCCGTCATCCCGGACGTGAGCTCCGACGCCGTTTTTTCCTTCTTCAAAGAAATCAACGCCGTGCCGCGCCCCAGCCTCCATGAGGAGAAGATGCGTGAATATCTGACATCCTTTGCCCAGGCGCGGGGCCTGCGCTGCCAGGACGCCGGCGGCAACATCATCATCTACAAAGACGCCACCTCCGGCATGGAGCAGGTGCCAACGGTCGTTCTTCAGACCCACATGGACATGGTCTGCGTGGCCGCGGAGGGCTACAGTATCGACTTCCTCACCACCGGCATCGAGCAGGAGACCGTGGGCGGCTATATCCAGAGCAAGGGCAACAAGACCTCCCTGGGTGCCGACAACGGCATCGGCGTGGCCATCGTCCTTGCCATCCTGGACAGCAAGGAAGTCCGGCACGGCCCGCTGGAATGCCTCTTTACCTGGAATGAGGAGAGCGGCATGAGCGGGGCGGCCGCCCTGGAGCCCGGCATCCTCAAGGGGAAATATATGCTCAACATCGACTCCGAGGAGGATGGCTACCTGCTGGTCGGAACGGCCGGCAGCGTGAGCGTGAATGCGGGTTGGATGTACACGCCCGAGGTGGCCCCCACAGGCTACGCCCCCTTCCAGCTCCGCGTGAGCGGCCTCGCCGGCGGACACAGCGGCGTGAAGATCAACGACGGCGGCGCCAATGCCAACAAGCTCATTGCCGACTTCCTGGCCGAAGAGCGTATCGCCTACCGCCTGGTCAGCTTCGACGGCGGCTCCGTGGCCAACGCCATCACCACGCAGGCCACGTCCGTCGTGCTGGTCCCGATAGACGAAATCTCGAACTTCACGCAGGATTTCGACAACTTCATGGCTGTCGCCAAGGCCCGTCACCAGGACGTGGACCTGGATATGAGCTGCGAAGCGCACAACATCCTCGGCACCATCTCCTGCATCCCGGACGATGCGGCGGCCTGCCTCATCGAAGGTTTGTCCAAATCCCCCCAGGGCGTCATCGAGTGGAGCGCGGTGGTGGAGGGCATCTTCGAACTCTCCAACAACATCGGCATCGTGGTGACCGAAGAAGACAACTGGTACGTGCGCGAGATGCCCCGCGGCTTCAATATGCCCGGCCTCGAGCGCGTGGCCAGCGACATTGCGGGCGCCTTCCCGGGGGCTGAGATCACCATGACCGATCGCTTCGCACCCTGGTCTCCGGACATCAACGGCAGCCTCATCACCTACGCCCGGGACGTGTATGACGGCATGCACACCCAGCCGATCGGGCTCTTCATCGTGGGCGGCGGCGTGGAAGCTTCCATGTTCTCGGTCACGTATCCCGACATGCAGATCATCTGCTACGGCCCCACCATCCTGGATGCCCACACCATCATGGAGCGCGTGGAGATCAGTACGGTCGAGAATGTCTGGAAATATACCCTTCACCTGCTGGGTGAGATGTCGAAATTGAAATAATTTCCTAACTTTACCGTCCTTTTTAGAAATCGGACGATATGAAGAAGATACAGATGACCACGCCGCTCGTGGAGATGGACGGCGACGAGATGACCAGAATCCTCTGGAAGATGATCAAGGATGAGCTCATCCTGCCGTTCGTGGACCTCAAGGTCGAATACTACGACCTCGGACTTCCGAAGCGGGACGAGACCGGCGACCAGATCACCATTGATGCCGCCCAGGCCTGCAAGAAGTACGGCGTGGGCGTCAAGTGCGCCACGATTACGCCCAACGCGCAGCGCATGACCGAGTACAAGCTCCACCAGATGTGGAAGAGCCCCAACGGCACGATCCGCTCCATCCTGGATGGCACGGTCTTCCGCGCTCCCATCATCATTCCGTCTATCCATCCCGTGGTCAAGAACTGGGAGAAGCCCATCACCATCGCCCGCCATGCCTACGGCGACGTCTATAAGAGCGTAGAGTTGAAGGCGGAGGGCCCGGGCACGGCGAAGCTCGTCTTCGACGGCGCGGACGGAAGCCACCAGGAAGTGACGATCCAGACTTTCAAGGGCCCTGGCGTGCTCCAGGGCATGCACAATACCGACGCATCCATCCGCTCCTTCGCGCACGCGTGCTTCAAGTACGCCACCGACACGAAGCAGGATCTCTGGTTCTCCACCAAGGACACCATCTCCAAGACCTACGACGCCCGCTTCCGGGAAATCTTCGATGAGGTCTTCCAGGAGTACAAGGCCCGCTTCGAGGAGCTGGGCATCACCTATTTCTATACCCTGATCGACGATGCGGTCGCGCGCGTGATCCGCAGCAAGGGCGGTTTCATCTGGGCCTGCAAAAACTACGACGGCGACGTGATGAGCGACATGGTCTCGACGGCCTTCGGCTCGCTCGCCATGATGACCAGCGTGCTCGTCAGCCCGGACGGCAACTATGAGTACGAGGCCGCCCACGGCACGGTGACCCGCCATTATTATAAGTATCTGCAGGGTGAGGAGACTTCCACCAACCCGATGGCCACGATCTTCGCCTGGAGCGGCGCTTTGCGCCAGCGCGGCCTGAAGGATGGCCTGCAGGAGCTGGTCCGTTTCGCCGACAGGCTCGAGGGCGCCTGTTTCGACACCCTCGGTGAGGGCATCGCCACCAAGGACCTCGTGGGCCTGATGGAAGGAATCACTCCCAAGCCCGTCAACTCCGCCCAGTTCATCGCGGCCATCCGCGAGCGACTGGAAAGAGCATCATGAGATACGGCTCGCTGACCAAACTCCTTGTCTCCCTGGCTCTGCCCATCTTCATCGACACACTGCTTGTCATGACTTTGGGCGCGGCCGACACGTTCATGCTCAGCCGGTACTCGGATGAGAGCGTGGCGGCCGTGGGGCTCGTCAACCAGCTGATCAACATCGTATTCATCATCTTCCAGGTCATCTCGATGGCCACCTCCATCCTCTGCTCCCAGTATGTCGGGGCGGGGCAGCGCGACCGCGTGCTGCAGGTGATGGGGATCTCGGTCCTGTTCAATCTCATCCTCGGGGTGGGGTTCAGCGTGTTCCTGCACGGCAAAGCCGCGCACCTGCTGGGCATGATGGGCGTCCGGGATGAACTGTACGCGCAGAGTTTCACATACATGCGCACCGTGGGCGCGTTCGCCTTCTTCCAGGCCGTGTCGCTGTCGGCGGCGGCCGCCTTGCGGAGCGTCGACATGGCGCAGTATCCCATGTACGTGTCCGGGCTGGTCAATGTCATCAACATCCTCGGCAACTATGCGCTCATCTTCGGTAAGTTCGGGCTGCCTGCCCTGGGCGTGCAGGGTGCGGCCATTTCGACGGTGATCTGCCGTGCGATGTCCTCGGCGCTGCTGTTGTTCCTGCTTTTCCGCAAGTACATAGGGCACCTGCCCAAGGGACTGTTCCGGCCGTTCCCCTGGCCGGAGGCGGGCAAACTGTTCAAGGTGGGCATCCCGTCGGCCGGTGAGCAGATGTCCTACAGCCTATCGATGGTCGTCGTGACCTACTTCATCAATTTCCTGGGGAATGACGAACTGGCCACGCGCACCTATGCCCAGACCATCACCATGTTCGTGTACCTGTTCTCGATGGCCGCGGCGCAGGGCGGCGCCATCGTGATCGGGCACCTGACCGGCATGAAGAAATACGAAGCCGCTTTCGCGCTGGGCCGCAGGGTACTGCGCGTGTCGGCCGCCGTCACGTTCGCACTCTCTTTCCTTACCGCCTGTTTCGGGCATACCATCTACTCCCTGCTGAGTGACAACGAGCACATCATCCGCCTGGGCGCCATCGTGCTCTGGGTCGATATCATGGTTGAGGTGGGCCGGGCCGTCAATCTGTTCGCCGTGAACTCGCTGCGCGCGGCCGGAGACATCTATTATCCCGTGACTGTCGGCATCATCGTCTGCTGGACCGTGACCGTGGGCGGCAGTTGGCTGCTGGGCATCGGCCTCCATGGCGGCCTCATCGCCCTGTGGTGCGCCCTGGTCCTCGACGAATGCACCCGCGGCATCATCTTCATCCGCCGCTGGAAATCCCGCAAGTGGACCAGCAAGTCGCTGGTATAGTCAAAAAGCCGTCAGCAATTTGCTGACGGCTTTTGGTAGGGACGATCGGGGTCGAACCGATGACCTCTTGAATGTGACTCAAGCGCTCTGAACCAACTGAGCTACGCCCCTGTCTCATTAGGGACTGCAAAAGTAGGTTATTTTCCCGACATCCGCAAGAGTTCCGGTCAAAAAAGTAAATCCTTCGTGGCCAGTACCAGGAACATATAGTGCGAGGAGCCTCCGCCAAGCACGTATTCCACCTGCTGCCACAGGTACGGGAAGGTCAGCAGTTCGGGAAAATCCGGACGGATCAGCGCGGTGCCGGAGACCGTTCCGCCGGGGATGTAGGTCCAGTCGGCGCGGTTCAAGCCATAGCCGACCGTCGTGGACTGGGCGCCCACGCCGCCGGCGAACGAAGCCTGGTTCGAGCCGGGATGGCGGCCCAGGATAAAATTCAGCGCGTCGAACACCGGGTCCGGCGAGAAGATGTCGGGATAGGCCTTGGCCAGGAAATAGTGGCGGTAGCCGAAGGACTGGATGTCCCAGCCCGCGCCCCAGATGCTCGGGCGGTACGGCACCCCGTACGGGGTCTCCGCCGTCTGGGCGTCCAGCCGGGCGCGGTAGTGCAGGAGCGCCTCGCGGAACGCGGCGCACTGCTTGCGGTATTTCTTCTGCCCTTCCATCTGCTTCTCCACGCGCGCCATGTACCAGGCGCAGTTGGCGGCCGAAGCCACCACGGCGTCCCAGTTGCCGATAATATAGTCGAAGTACGGCTGCTCGCCGGTGGTCAGGTAAAGCTCCACGGCCAGCTGCATCCGGCCCATCGGGCCCATCCAGCCGGCCGGCTGCTTCCCGGCTTCCTCGAAGGTGCGCCGGGCGATCTCCACGCAGTGCGTGGCGAGCGTGTCGTTGAAACCGCGCAGCGCCCGCGCCGAGGCAGCCAGGTTCACGGCCATCCCGACGCCATTTCCCGTGTCCGGGAAGATCCAGCGGTCGTCGTCGTTGCCCAGGACGCCGTCCGACATCGTGGACGTGTCGCCGAGCAGGGTGTACTGGCGCAGGTTGTTGGTGATTGTGCCTTTGACGAAGCGGCCCAGCGCCAGGTACGCGTTCACCTGGTACAGCATGCCGTGCTCGATCTGCTGCCGGATATCGTTCTTGCCGTCGGGCTCGTGGATCTCCACCAGGTGCCTCGTCTGGTCGATGGCCGTCACGTCAATCTCCGGATGGAAGTTCTCCAGCGCCATCGTCAGGATGTAACACTCGGCACCCGTCGTGGCGCGGATGTCGTCGTCGCCGGCGTCGTGCCAGCCGCCCACGTTCACGCCGTGCACCGGCTCCAGCGGTTTGTACGCCGTCCCGTTGTCCTCCGGCTGCACGTAGCCGTCGATGTGGTTGCCCGGCGGCGCCATCAGGGCGTCGTCCAGGTGGCAGGCGTCGTGCCAGACCTTATATTTCTCCATCACCTTCATGTGGCACATCTGCACGGGCAGGAAGTACTCGATCACCGGCTGCCACACGCCCCGGTCGTAGACGTCCGGAGCGATCCGGAAGATGGGAGACGCGCTGTCGCCGTAGCGGACACAGTAGAGCCCCTCCTCCCGCACGTCGGAGAAGTCGGCCTTCAGGTATTGGTAGCGAAGGAAGTCCCCTTCCCAAAGCACGGCGGGGATGCTCTTCACGAAATGCTCGCCATCGGCGTCGTAGCGCAGCAGCGACGCGCTCGGGAGCGGGGCGTCGCGGCGGTCGGTCTCGATGATCGCGACCTTGCTCTGGTTCGGCAGATAGCCCACCTGCGAGGTCTGCACCACCGGCGGATAGGTCCAGCCGGGGATGACCGAGGGCTCGATATACCATTTCACCGCCCCTTTCGTCGCCCCTGCGGGGATGTCGGAGCGGAGCACGAACCAGCCGTTGTTGTGGTTCATCCGGCCGTCATAGAGTTTCAGGGGCGTCGCGCCCAGCGAGCGAATGGTCAGGCGGCTGGACGGGTCGTCCGGACGGGAGGTGAAGGACTGCCCGACGGCGTAGGGCTCGGCAATCACGGCGTCCGCCGTGAAAGGGCTGTAGCCCTCGCCGATGAGGTGCTCGATGTCGGCCGCCGGCGCGTTCGCGGGCTTGAAATCGCCCACACTCTGGTAGACATAGCTTTGCTGCGTCAGCACCGGTCCGTTCGGCTGTTGCGGGTAGATGCCCTGCCGGTCGTCCATGATCCAGGGTTTCCCGAAGAGGTCGCCGGGGAAGAACTCGAGGTTGAAACCGGCGCGGCCGACGAAGGCGTCGGGGATGGGCGTCTCCAGGTCCACCGTCACCAGGAGTCCCTTGCCGGACGGCTCCAGCGTCACGGAATACTTGAGCTGCACGTCCGGGTAAACCATCGGGTTGAAGCCTGTCTGATGGCGGCTGGAATCCGGGAAGCACAGGGTGGTCCGGATGCGCCCGCCCTCGACCTGGCGGTCGAGTTGTCTGGGGACCGGCTGCCACTGGCCGGGCGTGGGCTCGAAGCGGATGTCGCCGTTGCTGGCGATGCGGTGGCCGTGCATCAGGATGGAAATGCCGCCCTGGTGCCCTTCGGGATAGAAATCACTGAAGGCCATCACGTCCACGCCGTCCCGGTTGAAATAGCCGGCGTCATTGAGGCGGAAATCCTGGGCCCGGGTCAGGGTGCCGACAGACATCAGCACAGCCATCGCCGCCACACTGTACAGAAAGCGAACGAATTGTCTCATACCAACGGAATTATGGGTTTTATGCAAATGTAATGAATTGTTCCGAAATTTTCTTACCTTTGCAGTCCCCAACCCAAGGTGAGTTGTCCGAGTGGTTGAAGGAGCCTGCCTCGAAAACAGGTGTACGGCAACGTACCGGGGGTTCGAATCCCTCACTCACCGCGCTATGCAAAGCAAATCAGGGGCGCCGCACATATGTGCGGCGCTTTTGCGTAATGGGGTGACCGTCAAGAGCTTGCTCTTGTAAGGGCACACCAGCACGCAAAAAGAGACGAAGTCTCGCCCCGATTTGCTTTGCTCTCGGTGACCAAGGGAGGTGCAAAGGAGCGATGCGACTGCGCAAATCCCTCACTCACCCTCCATTTCAGCCCTTCGGGCCTCAGAACTGCCAAGCGGCAGGCGGGCGGGGGAGACAGGCGCGGGGGCCTGCGGCGTGGGCCAAATGGAGCGTGGGGCGAAGAGGGACTGCGGCCGCGTCCAGCGCCCCCGGCTCGTATCTATAATAATTTACAAGAAATCCTGCCGAAAAACAAGGTTTTCTTGCCTCTCTCACCAATAAATAGTGTGGTAAGTGAAAAAAGTATGGATGGCGTGGAAAGAAAAGAGCGAGGACCTCAACGGAACTCGCTCTTGAAATGCGGAACGCTCTATTAGAACTCAAACGTGAAGGTGAGTTTTGGTAAGGGTAAGACTT
>JAGCDF010000045.1 GCA_017651225.1 Bacteroidales bacterium | reverse complement strand
TTCTGGGCGTCGCCGCGGTTGGCGTCGATGCTGCCGAGGAAGCCGTTGTCAACGGCCACGGTGAGCTCGTGCTCGAAGGTGTGGCCGGCGAGGGTGGCGTGGTTGACCTCGATGTTCACCTTGAAGTCCTTGTCCAGGCCGTTGGCGCGCAGGAAGCCGATCACGGTCTCCGTGTCCACGTCGTACTGGTGCTTGGTCGGCTCCATCGGCTTCGGCTCGATGAGGAAGGTGCCCTTGAAACCGTTGGCGCGAGCGTAGTCGCGGGCGGCGGTGAGCATCTTGGCGAGGTGGTCCTTCTCGCGCTGCATCTGGGTGTTCAGCAGGCTGTAGTAGCCCTCACGGCCACCCCAGAACACATAACCGGTGCCGCCCAGCTTGATGGTGGCGTCGATAGCGTTCTTGATCTGGAGAGCGGCGCGGGCGACGATGTCGAACTGCGGGTTGGTGGCGGCGCCGTTCATGTAACGCTTGTTGCCGAACACGTTGGCGGTACCCCACAGGTTCTTGATGCCGGTGGCCTTCTGCTTCTCGAGCAGATAGTCCGTGATGTCCTTCATGCGGGCCTCGTACTCGGCGATGTCTTCGCAGTCCTCGACGAGGTCGATATCGTGGAAGCAGTAGTAACCGATACCGAGCTTCTCCATGATTTCGAAGCCGGCGTCAGCCTTCTCACGGGCGCGGGTGTAAGGGCAGTCAGCCTTGTCCCACTCGTAGCTGCGGGTCTGGCCGCCAAACGGATCGGCAGAAGCCTGGCCGAGGGTGTGCCACCAGGCCATCGCGAACTTGAACCAGTCCTTCATCTTCTTGCCGCAGACGACCTGATCGGCATTGTAATAATGGAAAGCAAGAGGATTCTTGGAATCCTTACCTTCGAATTTGATTTTCCCAATACCAGGGAAGTACTCTTTGTTTGCCATAATGATTAAAAATAAGATTGATTATTGGTTTGACTATTTAAGTGCGTTGCTGACTTCCTGGGCCCAGTGGCCGTAGGCCTCCTCGAGCGGCTGCTTCCACTTCTTCTCCGGCTCGATGATGTCGAGCTTCTTGAGGGTGGCGAAAGCCTCGTCCGTCGTCTTGTAGATGCCGGCACCCAGAGCGCCGCCGCGGGCGGCACCCAGCGAACCGTCGGTGTCGAAGAGCTCGATACGGGCGTCGCAGAGCGTGGCGAGCGTCGAGCGGAAGAGCGGGCTGAGGAACATGTTGGCCTTGCCGGCGCGGATCACGTCGGGCTTCAGGCCCATCTGTTTCATGATATCGATGCCGTAGCGGAAGGAGAAGGCGATGCCTTCCTGGGCGGCGCGCACAATGTGCGCCTTGTTGTGGCGCACCAGGTCCACGCCCACGAGGCGGGCGCCGGTGGAGCGGTTCGCCAGGACGCGCTCCGCGCCGTTGCCGAACGGCATCACGAGCATGCCGTCGCAGCCCACGGGGGCGGTGGCGGCCAGGTCGTTCATTTCAGGATAAGAGAGTTCCGGGGTGATGTTGTGGTGCACCCAGGAGTTCATGATGCCGGTACCGTTGATGCAGAGCAGCACGCCGAGGACCGGCTTGTCCGTCGACGCGGTGACGTGCAGGAAGGTGTTCACGCGGGACTGCGGGTCAGCCTTCGGCACGTCGGTCACGCCGTAGACGACACCGCTGGTGCCGCCCGTCGCGGCGATCTCGCCCGGCTTCAGGACGTCCAGCGAGAAAGCGTTGTTCGGCTGGTCGCCGGCGCGGTAGGAAACGGGCGTGCCGGCGGGGATGCCGAGCTCGGCGGCGACCTTGGCCGTCACCTTGCCCTGCTCGCCGATGGCCTGCACCACCGGGCAGAACTTGTCGGACTCAATGCCGTAGTAGTCGGCCACGAAGTGGGCGCGGCGACGGTCCACGAAGTCCCAAAGGATGCCCTCGGACATACCCGTGGCCGTGGTCGTGGCTTCGCCGGTCAGGCGGTAGGCGATATAGTCGCCGGGGAGCATGAAGCGCCAGATCTTGGCGTACACGTCCGGCTCATTGCGCTTCACCCAGGCCAGCTTGGAAGCCGTGAAGTTGCCCGGGGAGTTGAGCAGATGCTCCATGCAGCGGTCGTAACCGATGGCCTGCAGGGCCTCGGCGCCGATCGAGACGGCGCGGGAGTCGCACCAGATGATGGCGTCGCGCACCGGCTCGCCCTTCTGGTCGAGGGCCACGAGGCCGTGCATCTGGTAGGAGATACCGATCGACTGGACCTTGCTCAGGTCATAGCCGGCGGCGGCCATCTCCTTGATGCCTTCCACCATGTATTTCCACCAGGACTTCGGGTCCTGCTCCGCCCAACCTTTCTGGACGGCCTTGATGGGCGCCTCGGACTTGGGGTTGGTGGCTGAACAAACACACTTGCCTTCCTTGATGTCGAGGAGGGCTACTTTGACGGATGAAGATCCGACGTCGATTCCTAATGAGTACATGCTTCGATTAATTTCAAGTTGTCAAATTTACGAATAATTTGCTATATTTGCATCGGGTTTGAATCAAATTCTTCCCAAAGATTTTTGAATCTGATTCAATGACGCACTTAGCAGGATTAGCACATCGGTAGTGCATTGGCTTCCCAAGCCAAGGAGGAGGGTTCGACTCCCTTATCCTGCTCCGGGATCCGGCCGCCAGCGCCGGATTTTTTATTTCAGAGCCATGCCGCAAAAAGAGAAAATCCAGCAGATGTTCGACGGGATCGCGCCCGACTACGACCGCCTCAACCACCTGATGTCGCTCGGGGTGGACCGCAGCTGGCGGCGCCGCGCGCTGCGCGAAATCGTGACGTCCGGGCAGCCGCAGGAGCTGCTCGACATCGCCTGCGGCACGGGCGATTTCGCGCTCGCCCAGGCGCGCAAGATGCACGCCGACAGCCACATCACGGGCCTGGACCTCTCCGAGGGCATGCTCGCCGTGATGCGGGAGAAGGTCGCGAAGGCCGGCCTGGACGGCCGCATCTCCTGCGAGCAGGGCGACTGCGAGCAGATGCGCTTCGCCGACGGCAGCTTCGACTGCGCCACCATCGCCTTCGGCATCCGCAATTTCGCGCACCGCGAGGCCGCGCTGGCGGAGATCCTGCGCGTGCTCAAGCCCGGCGGGCGCCTCGTCATCCTGGAGCTCTCCGTTCCGGAGAACCGGTTCCTCCGCTGGGGCTACAATCTCTATTTCATGCATTTCGTGCCCTGGATCGGCGGACTCGTCTCGGGCGACAAAGCCGCCTACAAGTACCTCCCCGCCTCGGTGCAGGCCTTCCCCGGCCGCCGCGAATGGACGGCCACGATGGAGCGCTGCGGTTACGCGAACGTACGCCACCGCGCCTTCACCTTCGGCCTCTGCCGGATGTATATCGGGGAAAAATAACGTCATGCCCGACCTGATCGGGCATCTTCTAGCAACAGATACCTGCCAGCAACGCGAACGTGAACGTGCTGACGACCAGCAGCGGGAGCATCGGGTCCAGCGCCCGGTCCTCGCGCGTCCACACGCCATGCAGGTGCTTCACGAAGCCCGGCAGCGCGAGCACGTACGCGAAATGGAGCCAGTGCAGCGGCTCCGTCGCCGCGAAAACCGTCATCAGCACCCAGCCCGCGGCGATCAGCGCGGTCTGGTAGACGCGCGCGCGGCGCAGACCGAGCTTCAGCGCCACGGTCGTGCGCGTCGCGGCGTCGCTCTTCATGTCGCGTATGTTGTTGACATTCAGCACTGCCACGCTGAAGCAGCCGATGGACGCGGCCGGCAGCAGGATGCGCCAGTCCCAGACCAGGCAGGTCAGGAAATAGCCGCCGCACACGGTCGCGAGTCCGAAAAAGATAAACACGAAAATGTCCCCCAGCCCGCGGTAGCCGTAGGGGTGCTTCCCCAGCGTATAATGCATCGCCGCCCAGACGGCGGCGGCGCCGAGCGCCAGGAAGGCCGCCGGCAGCGGCGCGAGCACCGTGCCGAAGGCGCGCCACACCATGGCGAAGCCCACGAGGCAGGACAGGACGGCGAAGCAGCCAATCAGCCGCTTCATCTCCGGGACGGTCATCCCCCCGTCCTGGATAGAATAATGGATACCCTGCCGGTCGGAGCGGTCCGTCCCGGACAGGGTATCCCCTAATTCATTCGATAAGTTACTGAGAATCTGAAGGCAAACCGTCGTCAGCGCCAGCAGCACGACCGTCAGCACGTCGTAGTCACAGATCTTCGCGGCGAGCAGCTCGCCCAGCACGATCCCGGCGAGCGAGAGCGGCAGCGTGCGCAGCCGCATCGAGCGAAGACAGGCCTTCAGCGTCATAACTTTAATAGCCGAATATCTCCTCGAGGCTCAGCACCTGCACGGGGCCGAGCGTGGCGAGGAACTTGGTATCCAGATCCTTGATGTCGCCGAGGATCGCGTAGTTGTAGTTGCGGTCCTTGACCCACTTCTGCTGCGTGGCCACGACATCGGCGAGTGTAGCGTTCTGCACTTTCTCGAAGATGGCGCGGTCCTCCGGCTCGGCGAGGCCGAGACGGCGGCAGGCCAGGTAGCTGCGGAGCACGTCCATGCCCGTCGTGCGCTGGGTGCGCAGGCGGCTCTCCAGGGCGTCCTTCGCCACGGCGAAGGCGGCCTCGGACTCAGGCATGTTGTTGATGATCTCGTCGAAAGCCTCGACCGCCTGGCGCATCTTGTCGTTCTGCGTGGCGATGAAGGCGATGAAGGAATACGTGTCCTCCTTGACGGACGGGTCGCTCAGGTACGCCTGGGCGCTGTAGGCCAGGCCGCGCGCCTCGCGCATCTCCTGGAACACGATGGTGTTCATGCCGCCGCCGAAGTACTCGTTGTACACGGCGATGTCGCCCGTGCTCGCGGGATCGTAGGACTCGCCGCGGTCGGAATACTGCAGGTAGTAGATCTGGGCAGCGTCGTACTGCGCCATCACCACGCGGTTGGTCGGAGTCTGGAGGTGGATCGGATACTGCTCGGGCAGCATCTGGGCGCCTTCGGCCACATAGTGGGCGTCGGCCAGGGCGGACTTGACCTCGCTCTCGGACATCGGTCCGTAGTAGAGGATCTCGTGGCCCAGGTTGAAGACCTCGCGCACCTTGGCGAGGAGCTCCTCGGAAGTCAGCGCCATCAGCGCGTCGTTGTTCAGGGTCGTGGTCTTGATGAAGTCAGGACCGTAGTAGAGGTAGCGCTGCAGGGCGCTGAAGCAGCTGCGCTGCGCCTTCTTGCTGTCGGCGCGGTCCTTGATCATGTCGGCCTTCAGGTTGGCCAGGATGGCCTCGTCGGGCACGGCGTTCTGCACCAGGTTCTCCACCAGGCGCAGCGCCTCGGCCATGTTCTCGGACAGACCGCTCACGCGGATCGAGGTCGACGTGGCGCCGGCGCCGGCGCTGTAGCTGCAGGCCAGGGAATACATCTTGGAGGCCATCTCCTCAGCGCTCATGTCCGGAGTGCCCAGGTAGCTCAGATAGTTCATCGCCAGGCTCAGGGCCGGATCCTGCTGGGAGCCCTTGTTGTAGACCACCTGCAGGTTGAACACGTCGTTCAGGTCGTTCTTCTTGTAGAGCACCTCGGCGCCCTCGGTCAGGGAGAACTTGGCCATATCCTTGTCAAAGTTGACGAAGACCGGCTCGACCGGCTTCACCTCGCTGTTCTGGATTTCCGTCAGGAAGGCACTGGCCTGGTCGCGGTTGGTCACGATCGGGGTGATCTTCGGGGCGGAGACCTTCTGGACGGTCTTGTCCTCGCCCTGGCGCTTGTAGACCACGGCGTAGGCCTTTTCGCCCAGATACTCGTTCGCGAAAGCGATCACGTCGTCCTTGGTCACGGCCGCCAGGCGGTCGATATCCTTGCAGGCATCCTTCCAGGGAATGCCGTTGATGAACGCGGTCACGTAGTTCTGCGCGCGGGAGGAGTTGTCCTCCAGCTGGCGCATCTTGCTCAGTTTGATGTTGTTGACGGTCGCCTCGAGGAGGCCCTCGTCAAAGTCGCCGCTGCGCAGCTTTGCCACCTCCTCGAGGATCAGGTCGCGGACCTGCTCCAGGGTCTGGCCCTGCTTCGGGGCGCCCATGGCGAGGAAATAGCTGTAGTCAGCCTGGGCCTCGTAGCCGCCGTAGACGTACAGCGCTTTCTGCAGCTGGTTCACGTCCAGGTCCATCAGACCGGCCTGGCCGTTGTAGAGAACAGATCCGGCGATCTCGGCCACGGCCGAGGTCTTAAGGTCGGACGGGGCGGGCAGGCGCCAGGCCAGGGCCAGGTTCTCGGCCTCGAGGCCGAAGACCTCACGCTCGATGGGCTCCGTGATCGGAGCCTCGGGCTCGAACTGCAGCGTCGGGATATTCGGGTTCGGCTCCCAGTCGCCGAAGTACTTCTCGATGGCGGCCACCATCTCGTCCGGATCGAAGTCGCCCGACACGCACACGGCGATGTTGTTCGGCACGTAGTAGACGTCGTGGTACTTCTTCACGTTCGTGATGGACGGATTCTTCAGGTGCTCCTGGCTGCCCAGGGTGGTCTGCTGGCCGTACGGGTGGTGCGGGAAGAGGGCCTTGTCGATGGCCTCCCACAGCTTGCGGCTGTCCTGGGTGAGGGACATGTTCTTCTCCTCGTAGATCGTCTCCAGCTCCGTGTGGAAGCCGCGGATCACGCCGTGGCGGAAGCGGTCGGCCTGGATGCGGGCCCAGTTGTCGATCTGGTTGGAGGGGATGTCCTCGGTATAGACGGTCTCGTCGGCGGAGGTCCAGGCGTTGGTGCCGTCCGCGCCGATGATGGCCATCAGCTTGTCATATTCATTGGGGATCGCGAGCTTCGAGGCCTCGTAGCTCACCGAGTCGATGCGGTGATAGATGGCCTGGCGCTCGGCCTCGTCCGTCGTCTGACGGTACAGCTCAAAGAACTGCTCGATCTCGTCGAGCATCGGCTTCTCGGCCTCGTAGTCCACGGTGCCGAAGCTCTCCGTGCCCTTGAACATCAGGTGCTCAAAATAGTGGGCCAGGCCGGTCGTCTCGGACGGGTCGTTCTTGCTGCCCACCTTCACGGCCATGTAGGTCTGAATGCGGGGCTGCTCTTTGTTCACGGACATGAAGATTTTCATGCCGTTGTCCAGCGTGTAGATCTTGGTCTGAAGCGCATCACCGGGAACGGTCTCATAGCGCTTGCACGACGGCATCGCCACCATCAATGCGGCAGCGATGAAAATGATAAAAGAACGTTTATACATAATAACTGTGTTGTGGGCTAACCAACGCCACAAAATTACAAAATTATTCCTATCGAAATTTGCATATTTCCCAAAATCTCTCTACCTTGGCATCGAAGTTTTTCATAGTTTAAGTTTAGGTTAAGTAACGGGCTAGTCGCAGGGATGCAACTGGCCCGTGAATTATTTTCCCCGCCCCTCTCCCCCCATTATGCCCGGCTCCTTTCCGTCATGCCCGGCTCCTTTCCGTCATGTCCAGCTCCTTTCCGTCATGTCCGACCCCTTTCCGTCATGCCCGACCTGATCGGGCATCTCCGTTGCTGTCCTGCAGCCAACTCTCCTCCGTCCACGCCGCCTGGCAGCTATCGACCACTTCTGGGGCTGTCGCCGCCTCCCATTACGGTAGTCGGCGCCGCCAGCCGGGAGATGTTTGCTGCTGAGTATGACAGGGCGGATAAGGTGGCTAGAGGCACCCGCGCCTCCTATCTATGAAGGGGGCTCCGCCCCCTGTAACCCCCTGCGCCGCTCAAGTCCCTTTCCGACTTTGTCTTCGCCAAAGTCCCGGGACCGCGTCGGTCCGCTGGTGCGGACTTCGCTACGCTCTACCCACCGCACGGCTCGCGACGCCACGCCTGTTGCCTGGGGCTTGCCGGTCCAACCGGGCAGCAAGCGGGCGAGTCGGAGAGCCCCCATGGCTCTCCGATCCGCCCGCCTTGCAGCCGCCGACCACCGTAATGGGAGGCGGCGGTGCCCCCAAGCACTACCAGTTCCTTCAATCACTCGGCCAGCACATTGATCACCCGCGGGAGCCGCCGACCACCGTAATGGGAAGCGGCGAACGCCCAGACCAGGGAAACTACCCCCTCTATCATCTGTCCGAGTGCGAGTAACGGTCTGAAAAATGTACCGCTACCTGCAAAAAAGGCCGTTTTCGCAAGTGACGGTCGAAGATTTATACCGTTACTTGCAGTATGCGGGGTTTCTCGGGAGGCGGCGAACGCCCAGGCCAGCCCAAAATCAAATAACTGCCGTTTTTTGTAAATTACTACCTCTCAAACAATTACAAAAGTAACCGGGTACTCTGGGGCCTGGTTACTTTCGCAATAAAATCATTTACAGGCAGTTATGCAAAACAGTTTTTGGGAAGATTTGCTGTGAGCTGGAACTATCTGTCGGTTAAATGATTATAAATTAGCAAGTAACTATCTATCACTTACTTACACCTCACAGCAGACGGAGGGGGCGGATGGTGGGAAAGGCCCGATCGGATTGGGCAGGTCGGAAACCGGAGGGTCTACAGCTGAGTGCGGAGCCAGGCGGAGATGAGGTCGATGCGGCGGCGAAGGAGATCGTAATCGAGGGTGGAGGGCGTGTCGGTGACCTGGTTGGTATGTTCGGTGATGCCGGAGGTGAACATGACAGCGGGGATGCCGGCCTCCAGGAAGCAGCGCTGGTCGCTGACCCGGCGGTAGAAGATCTCGGTGAAGGCCTCGCTGCCGTAGTAATCGTAAGTCAGGTCGAGGCGCGGGCCGCGGGCCGCAGACTCGAGGGCCATGCGGTAAGGCCCGCCGCCGAGGGCGATCAGGTAGTCGGGCTGCGCCGGGCTGACCGGAGCCAGCGCGGAGCCGAGCAGGTCGAGGTTGACCATCAGCACCGGCGGGTAGACCGAGCGGTACTGCGCCAGGAAGGCCTGGGCGCCGGCGAGGTCGGCGGCGTGGCCGTCGAAGGCCACGAAGACGACGCCGACCAGGCCGCGGCACACGGCGGGCAGCTCCCGCGCGA
>JAGCDF010000044.1 GCA_017651225.1 Bacteroidales bacterium | reverse complement strand
TCCTGGATAAAAAAGGGAACCGGCAGTCCATCGAATTCGATGAACACCGGTTCCTGAAGGTCGATCTGCCCGACCTCGATGTCGCGCACTCCGATCAGGAGGCCGCCATCGGTGCCGTTGGATTTAAGAATCTTGGCGATCTGGAGCATTATGCCTCGGCGGGAGCCTCTGCGGCAGCTTCCTCAGCGGGAGCTTCGGCGGCAGCCTCTTCGGCGACAGCCTCAGCAGCCTCCTCGGCGGCCTCGGCAGCCTCAGCGGCCTTCGCGGCGGCAGCAGCCTCCGCAGCCTTCTTGGCCAGCGCCTCGGCGCGAGCCTCGTTGACCTTGGTCTCCTCAGCCTTGGCAGCCTTCTTGGCCTCGATCGCAGCATTCTTGATGCCGCTCACCTTAGCCTCGACTTTGGCGTCACGCTGAGCCTTCCAGTCGTTCCACTTCTTGTCAGCAGCCTCCTGGGTCAGGGCACCCTTGGCGACACCGCCGTCGAGGTGGTGGCGAAGGAGAACGCCCTCGTAAGAGAGGATGCGGCGAGCGGTGAGGGTCGGTTCGGCACCCACCTTCAGCCAGGCAAGAGCGCGCTCAGCATTGAGAACGATCGTGGCAGGGTTGGTGTTGGGGTTGTAGGAGCCGATCTGCTCGATGTAACGACCATCGCGCGGGGAGCGCGAATCCGCCACTACAATGTGGAAGAATGCGAAATTCTTCTTACCGTGGCGCTGTAAACGAATCTTAACAGCCATTGTGAATCTGTTGTTAAAAAGTTAAACCTAAATACATTCCTACCCGAGGAATGGACGGCAAAGATAGGTCAAAAAAATCACTTATGCAACAAATACTTGAAACCCGGATGATTACGGGTGTTCAGGCCATCGAGAAGACGGTCGTCCCAGCGGAGGCCGCACCGGCGCAGGCACAGCATCAGCGACAGTTGGTCGCGGCGGCTCAGGTTCATGATAAGCCGCCACCAGCGCTCGCAGAAAGCCGTCACGGCGGGGTCCGGGTGGCGCCGGAAAACCAGGTTGCTCTCCATCAGGCCGGCATGGCGCGGCAGACCGCAGATCCACAGGTAGAGCCAGACGCCCAGCAGCCCGCCCAGCGTCAGGTAGCGCATGTCGAAACATTTGCGCGCCTCGGCGTAGGTGCAGTCCCGGTCGGGGTGCGGCACGCCGCTGTACTGCACGTCCGAGGCCATTTTGGCGCGGACGGCCTCGTAGAGCGAGCCGTCCAGCAGGGCGATGTTGCCGTCGATCCAGACACTGGCGGCGTAGTCCGGCAGCAGCTCGTGCGGATGCGTCTTCGCCCAGCGGGCGTCGTAGGTCGGCGAGCCGAAGTCCACCGGCAGCTCGCACACGTCCCAGACGCCGATGCGGCCCTGCGTCATCTCCCCCTGCCCGACGAAACAGATAAAGTCGAAGCCGTCCGCAACGACGGCCGGCTGCTGCAGCTCGTCGTAGCCGCCGACGATGCAGGTATAGATCGCGATCTTATCCATTCTTCCGGGAAATCTTCTCGCGCAGGAGCTGCAGCTTGCGCAGCACCCACGCCTTTTCGCCTTCGGTGAGGAGGTAGTGCCAGGTGAAGTGGGCCATCGTGGCCCAGCCCAGCAGCGCGCCGAAGAGCAGGCGCCAGCCGGGCGCCCAGCCGAAGCCGAGGGCCAGGAGCGGGAAGACGAGCGAGAAATTGCTCGTCATCAGGAGCAGGAGGAGCATCGTCAGATACGGCCGCAGCGGGAAATCCGTCAGGCGGTGCACCAGCACGATGCGCTCCACGAACACGGCCAGGTAGACCGCAATAAAGACGACGTAGGCCCAGGACGGGCCCGCGCCCAGCTTGAAGCAGAGCCAGGTCAGCGGGAGGCCCAGGTAGGAGGTCAGGCCCGTGACCAGGTAGAAGCGCTTGACTTTTCCGTTCGCCTGCACCAGCGTGTGCAGCGAATTCCCGGCCAGGTCCACCAGCAGGCCCACGAGCGCCAGGCGCACGAAGGCGGCCGCATGGGGCGGCACCTTGTCGGGGCCCAGCCAGACGCCCAGCAACCACTCGGCTTCGCCGAAAATGGGAATGAAGCACGCCAGGATCACGAGCCAGGCGTATTTGGCGCCTTTGCGCACCAGTTCGAAGCAATACTCGCGGTCCCCCGCCGCCCAGGCCTTGGTGATCTGCGGATTCAGGGCGGTCAGGAAATTGGACACGAACTGCTTGACGGTATTCTCGATCTGCAGGGCGACGCCCCGGGCGGCGTTCACCGCCACGCCGAAGAAGAGGTTGACCACCTGCCCGGCGCCCTGGGTATTCAGCACGTAGCCGCTGGAGCCGAAGAAGGACCAGCCGGCGAAAGCCGTCATTTCGCGCGTCAGCGCGGGGTCATAGACCAGCTTGCCGCGCGTCTCCGCGAAGAAGTGGCGGCAGTAGAGCCCGTAGGCGGCGCGCACCAGCACGGCCACGACGAGCATCAGGACGGCATAGCTGATCAGCTTGTCGAAGGGCGAGAAGAAGAGCAGGAGCGCGACGCCCAGCTTGAGGAGCGCCTCGCCGAGACTGATCACGGCGAAGGCCGACATCCGCTCGTGCGCGATGATGGCGGCGTTGTACGGGACGGCCAGAAGCGTGACCACGAGCACGCCCAGCGAACATTGCAGCACCCAGCGGGCCGCCTCCAGGCGCCCGTCCGGGATGAGGAGTTTGTGGTTCAGCCACCACAGGCCGGCCGTCTCCGTGAGGAACACGAGCAGCAGCGACAGGCCGATCTGGATCAGCACGCCCGTCGAGAAGATGCGCCGCAGGTGTGCGGGGTCCCCTTTGCCGAGGCCCACGGCCAGGTAGCGGCTGATGGCCGCGGAAATGGAACTCGTGAGGAAGGTGAATACCGTCACCACGCCCCCCACAACGTTGTAGACGCCGTAGTCGTCCACGCCCAGGGTCCTGAGCACCACGCGCGAGGTGAACAGGCCGATGAGCAGCAGCAGGAACATACGGAAATACAGCAGGAGGGTGTTTTTCGCCAACCTCCTGCTGTTTTCCGATAGCTGTCCTGCCGGTTGCGGCATGGAATTAAGGGGTCACGGCTTCCTCGCCCTGCTCCGCCTTGAGGTCTTCGTAGAAACCGATCTCGGAGGCGCTCATGTACGGAATGAGCCAGAACAGGCCGATGCCGAAGGTCAGGATGCAGAGGACGGCCCAGCCGATGAAGCTGAGGTACAGCCAGAAGAGGTCGAAACGATGTCCGGTCATGATCTCCTTGCTGCGGGTGCTGGCGTCCCAGGCGCCGATCTCGGGATGCTCCTCGAGGATATACGGCGTCATCGCATAGGAGAAGGACATGATGATACCCGGAATGAGGAAGAGCAGCGACCACAGGAACACCTTGAGCTCCATCAGGAACATGCCCCAGACCTTGTGAAGGTAGTTGCTCGTCGCGATCTTGAACAGGTTGCTGAGAATCTCGGTGTCGCCGCGCTCATAGAAGAGCCGCATCGCGTTGTCGTAACCGACAATGAGGGGGTTGATGACAAAGATCGCCAGCAGGAAACTGCCGCCGCAGAGCCAGAGGATCAAACCTGTGTTTGCATTCGGAACATACTGCGGGACGGTCTGGCCGCCCGTGCAGACGAGACAAAGGATGGTGATAACGATCGTCGCCAGCACGGCCGGCGACCAGTTGTCACGCAGGCGATCCAACGCCGCGTTCTTGTAGTCCTGATTTGTTCTCATATCGATAATTGGTTATCGTTCCTACAAATATAATTATTTTTTGAAGAGTCCGAACACGGCCGAGCCGGAACCCGACATCGAGGCGTAGACGGCGCCGTCGGCGTAGAAACGCCTCTTGAGCGCCTCCACGGCCGGGTAGATCGGGAAGACGGACGACTCGAAGTCGTTGAAGAGCACGTCCGGCCACATCATCACCGGGTAGCGGAGCGCCTCGCGCAGGGGCGGGAGGGCGACCCGGTCGCGCGGGATGACGCGCGAATAGGCCTCGCTCGTGCTCACGTGCACCCCTTCGGGGACTTCCACGCGGATCTCATAATCCGACAGGTCGATCTCATAGTCCGACAGGACGTCGCCGCGGCCCTCGCCGAACATCGGGCGGTTGTAGATGAAGAAGGAACAGTCCGAACCCAGGCAAGCGGCGTAGTCAGCCAGCTGCCAGTCCTCGAGACCCAGCTTGAACATGTCGGCCAGCGCCATCAGCGTGAAGGCCGCGTCCGCGGAGCCGCCGCCCAGGCCGGCGCCCACAGCGGAGCGCTTCGTGAGCCGGATCTCCACCGGCGGCAGGTCGAAGTCGGATTTAAGCAGCGAGTAGGCGCGCAGGGTCAGGTCGTCGTCCCAGGTCACGTTGTCCGAGGCCACGAAGCGGAGCTTGTCCGAAGGCACGATCTCCAGTTCGTCCGACATGCCGAAATACGGGACGAAGAGCGTCTCGATGTCGTGGTACCCGTCCGGGCGCTTGCGCAGCACACTCAGGCCCAGATTGATTTTGACGTTAGGATAGACAAGCATGGATTTCTTCGATTAAGGGTTCGGGCAGCCGGCGGAGCACCGGGGCGAGGAAGGCGACCATCTGGAGCCGCCGGGCCTCCGCCTCGGGGATGCCGCGCGAACGCAGGTAGAACAGTTCGTCAGGATTGAGGTAGCCGGTCGTGGCGCCGTGCGAGCACTGGACGTCGTCGGCGTAGATCTCCAGTTGCGGCCGGGATTCCACGCGGGCCGCGTCGGAGAGCAGGATCGAATGGTTTTCCTGGAAGGCCTGGGTCTTCTGGGCGTCCTGCGCCACGTAGACCAAGCCGTCGAAGGAGGCGCGGGCCGTCCCGCCCACCAGGCCCTTGAAGAGCTGGCGCGAGACGCAGCCGCCGACGCTATGGCGAACCAGCAGGCGCAGGTCGAGCTGCTCGCTGTCCGGACAGAGGTACAGGCCGGCCAGGTCCAGCGTGGCGCCGGGACCCACGAGGTCCACCTCGAGGACGTGCCGCCCGGCAGCGCCCGGCAGGAAGACCAGGGTCACGCTGCGTTCCTCCCCGGCTTCCAGCCGGAGATACTGGGGCGCGCTGTCGCGGCCGATGACGTACACCTCGTTATTCATCGATGCTTTCGTAGCCTTTCTCCTCGATGCGGTCCACCAGTTCGCGGCCGCCCGTCTTGACGATGCGGCCGTCCTTGAGCACGTGGACGACATCCGGAACAATGTATTCCAGCAGGCGCTGGTAGTGCGTGATCACGATGGCTGCCGTCTCCGGCGTACGAAGCCGGTTCACACCCTCCGCCACGATGCGGAGCGCGTCCACGTCGAGGCCGGAGTCGGTCTCGTCGAGGATGCTGAGCGTGGGCTCGAGCATGGCCATCTGGAAAATCTCGTTGCGTTTTTTCTCGCCGCCGGAGAAGCCCACGTTGACCTCCCGCCGGGCGAATTCGCCCTTCATCTGCACGAAGGCCATCTTCTCCTTGAGCAGCTTCAGGTACTCCGCGGGCGTGAGCTCCGGCAGGCCCTGCGCCTTGCGGCGCGCGGACACGGCGGCCTTCATGAAGTTGGTGATGCTCACGCCGGGGATCTCCACCGGGTACTGGAAGCTCAGGAACAGGCCCGCCCAGGAGCGCTCCTCCGGGCTCATCGCGAGCAGGTCGCGCCCGTCGTAGCGGACGCTGCCGGCCGTGACCTCGAAGGTCGGGCGGCCCGCCAGGACGGCACCCAGCGTGCTCTTGCCGGCGCCGTTGGGGCCCATCACCGCGTGCACCTCGCCCCGGCGGATGATCAGGTCCACCCCCTTGAGGATCTCCTTGTCCTCCACCCGGGCGTGCAGGCCCTTGATTTCCAGTAAGACGTCGTTATTCATGCTTGTTGAAGAGTTTTTTCCAAGAAATGAGGGACCAGATGCCGTTCGCGAGGTACAGGCCGCTGACGATCGGCATCAGATAGAGTCCGGAAGTGATGTACAGGACGATGTTGGCGGCGTTGACCACCAGCCACACGACCCAGCATTCCCAGCACTTCTGGGCGCTGAGGTACTGCGCCAGCAGCGTGAACATCAGCAGGTAGGAATCCAGCCAGGGGGAAGGATCCACCTGGAAGATCTCCGGCCACTTGACGGGCAGCCAGTCCAGGCACATCGCCCAGACGGCACCGAACACGCAGACCAGCAGGATGAGGCCCGGCCACTGCTCTTTCGTCAGGTGGCCGACCTTGAGCCGCTTTTCGTCGGCGGCGCTGCGCTCGTCCTCCTTGGGGTGCGTCCAGCGCCAGTGGCCGAACGCGTTGATTGCGAAGGACACGGGCTGGAGCAGCATCGCGCTGTAGAGATGCTGCCGCCAGAAGAGCACGAACAGGAAAATGTTATAGACGTAGCCAACCCAGAAGTTGACTTTCGAGTTGCGGCCCGCGAGGAACACGCAGGTCAGGCCCAGCAGGGCGGATATGATTTCGATCCAGGTCATCCGACGGCGCCTTCAAGTGAAACGGACAGGAGTTTCTGCGCCTCCACGGCGAATTCCATCGGGAGGCGGGAGAGGACTTCGCGGGCGTAGCCGCCCACGATGAGCGCGACGGCGTCCTCGGGGGCGATGCCGCGCTGGTTGCAGTAGAAGAGCTGGTCTTCACTGATCTTGGAGGTCGTGGCTTCGTGCTCGACCACCGCTTTGGGATTCATGTTGCGGATCACCGGGAAGGTGTGCGCACCGCAGAGGCTGCCGATCAGCAGCGAATCGCACTGCGAGAAGTTGCGCGCACCCTCCGCCGCCGGGCCCATATGGACCAGGCCGCGGTAGCTGTTCTCGCTGTGGCCGGCGGAGATGCCCTTGGAGACCACCCGGCTGCGCGTGCCGCGGCCCAGATGGATCATCTTGGTGCCGGTGTCGGCCTGCTGGTAGTGGTTCGTCATGGCCACGCTGTAGAACTCCGAAGAGGAGTAGTCCCCCTTCAGGATGGTGGACGGGTATTTCCAGGTCACGGCCGAGCCCGTCTCCACCTGGGTCCAGGAGAGATGGGAGCCGGATCCCTTGCAGATGCCGCGCTTGGTCACGAGGTTCAGGATGCCACCGCGGCCCTGCGCGTCGCCGGGATACCAGTTCTGCACGGTGCTGTATTTGACGTCCGCGTCCTTCTCCACGATGATTTCCACCACGGCGGCGTGGAGCTGGTTCTCGTCACGCATCGGCGCGGTGCAGCCTTCCATGTAGCTGAGCTGCGCGCCCTCGTCGGCCACGATGAGCGTGCGCTCGAACTGGCCCGTGCCGGCGGCGTTGATGCGGAAGTAACTGCTTAGCTCCATCGGGCATTTCACGCCCTTGGGGACATAGCAGAAGGATCCGTCGGAAAAGACGGCGGAGTTGAGGGCGGCGTAGAAATTATCCCCCGCGGGGACCACCGTCGCCAGGTACTTGCGCACCAGGTCGGGGTGCTCGCGCACCGCCTCGGAGAAGGAGCAGAAGATGATGCCCTTCTCGGAGAGGGTCTTGCGGAAGGTCGTGGCGACGCTTACGGAGTCGAAGACGGCGTCCACCGCCACTTCACTCTTGGATTTCACGCCCGCCAGCACTTCCCGCTCGCGAAGCGGAATGCCGAGTTTGTCAAAGGTCTCCATCAGCGCGGGGTCAATCTCGTCGGGACGGTCCTCGGCGCGCTTGGGCGCGGCCCAGTAGATGATGTCCTGGAAATCGATGCGCGGCAGCTTGACGTGCGCCCAGTACGGCGGGCGCATGCGCTGCCACTTGCGGAAGGCGTCCAGCCGGAACTCGAGCAGCCAGTCCGGCTCGCCCTTCTTGGCCGAGATGAGCCGGATGATGTCTTCGCTGAGCCCCTTGGGAGCATAATCCTGGGCGACTTCGGTGACGAAGCCCTCCTTGTATTCCTGCGCCGCGGCGAGATCTTTGATAATTTCTTCCATGAACTTGCAAAGATAACGATTCTGACGAATTTTTGGCGGTTTTTCGTATCTTCGCACGTTATTTCGTCGTCGGTATGCCTCCTGTCGTCCTGCTTTCGGTCATCGCCCTCTACCTCGCCGCCGTTATCGGCGCGGGGTGGTGGATTTCGCGCCGCGCCCAGGGGAGCGCGGACTTCTTCCGCGGCGGACGCAAGTCTCCCTGGTGGGCCGTCGCCGTGGCGATGGTCAGCACCTCCATTTCCGGCATCACCTTCGTGTCCGTGCCGGGCATGGTTGCCGCTTCGCAGTGGTCCTACCTGCAGATGGCCGTGGGCTTCGTGGCGGGCTATGCCGTGATCGCCTACGTCCTGCTGCCGCTCTATTACCGCCTCAACCTCAACAGCTTATACATCTATCTGGAAGACCGTTTCGGCCGCTGGAGCCACCGCGCCGGGGCCGGCTTCTTCCTCCTGTCCAAGCTCCTGCTCTGCGGTGTTCGGATGTACCTCACGGCCATCGTGCTGCAGCTCATCGTCTTCGACCCCCTGGGCATCCCGATGTGGGTCAACGTGGCCGCCACGATGCTCTGCGTGTGGCTCTACACCTTCCGCGGCGGGGTGCGCTCGCTGGTCTGGACCGACATGTTCCAGACGCTCGCACTGCTCACCGTGGTGGTGCTCTGCCTGGTGCAGATCGGCCGGGTGATGGGGCTGGACCTGGGCGGGATGGTCGGCAGCATCCGTGACAGCGGCATGGCGCGCGTCTGGTTCTTCGACGACTGGAAGGACACGCGCTTGTTCTGGAAGCAGTTCGCCGCCGGCGCGCTGACCACCGTCGCCATGACGGGCATGGACCAGGACATGATGCAGAAGAATCTGTCCTGCAAGACTTTGCGCGCGAGCCAGCGCAACATGATGAGCTACGGCGCCGCCTTCATTCCGGTCAACCTGCTCTTCCTTGCCCTCGGCGTGCTGCTGTATCAGTTCGCCGCAGCGCGCGGCATCTCCGTGGCGAAGCCGGACGACCTCTTCCCGACCATCGCCTGCGGCACGGACGCCGCCGGAAACGCCTTCATGCCGCCCGTCGTCAGCCTGCTCTTCGCCCTCGGCATCACGGCCTCGGCCTTCAGCAGCTCCGGCTCGGCGCTCACGGCGCTGACGACCACCTTCACGGTGGACTTCCTCCACGCCGACACGCGCCAGGATGAAGCCGGCCTGCTGCGTACCCGCCGCCGGGTGCACGCCTGCGCCGCCGTGGTGATGGGCCTGGTGATCCTCGGCTTCGAGGCCATCCGCGACGGCAGCGTCATCAACGCCATCTACACCGTCGCCGGCTACACCTACGGCCCCCTGCTGGGTCTCTTCTTCTTCGGCATCCTGACCCGGCGCCGCGTGCGCGACGGCTGGGTTCCCATCATCTGCGCCCTCTCGCCAGTCATCTGCTATATCCTCTCCGCCCACAGTGTGGCCTGGTTCGGCGGCTACCAGATCGGCTTCGAGCTGCTGCTCTACAACGCCCTGCTCACCTGGGTGGGTCTCTGGCTCTCCTCCCTGGGGAAAAATAGATTCTCCCGCCAGAACGCCGCGCCGGGTCCCCAAAGCTCGAACGCGGAGATCGCCCGTAACTGACGGGCGAGACGGAGCCCGGTGCAATATCGCACAGTTTTTGTATCTTTGCAGAAAATTAAACGCATGAAGCGACTCCCCGGCTTCATGACCATTCGTATCCAGGAATAAAAAAGATGACCGTCCTATCCAATTATAAGGCAGAGATTCGCTTTGCCGCCCTGCTCCTCGCCATAGTAGCGCTCAGCGTCTGGGCGTCGCACTATATCCCGGACGCTTATTTTGACAGCGCCGTCACGCCGATTCTCCTGTCGGCATCCACCGCCGTCGCTTTTTGTTGCGCCGGGATCACCTACCGGCACACGGACGGACAACGGATACGTCGGATATGGGTCGGGACGCTGCTTATCTGGGGCCTTCTTGATGGGATTTATGTCATTTCCTGGCTGTTCATGGGCGAACCTGTCATGAATATGGGCGCCTACGAGCTCTCCACCATCGAGCTCGCACTGGGCGATCTGCTGGGCTGGACGCTGCTTTTGTTTCCCACGGAAGCGCTCCGGCCGAGCTGGTTGAATCTCCCCAAGGTCCTGGCCCAGGTCCTGCCCATTTTTGTCCTGGCCGTGCTGGACTATCTTTTGCCTGTCAATCTGCGGATCCTCGTGGCTTTATACCCGATCTTCCTCCTCTTTTTGTTGTTTACCCATGTGCACGAATACAGGCAATGGTGTGAGGACAATTTCTCCTCCCTGGAGGACATAGACGAGAAGAGTATCCTCCGCTATATGTGCGTAGGCCTCCTGGTCGCGGGGGTTTACTTTTATATGTGTGTTTCCCATGCGCATACGCGGGGCTTCACGCAGCAGTGGCTGGTCATCTTCATCCTGTATTACGGCACCAACATGATCCTGTTCCGCAAGGATCCGTGGGAGCTGGCGATGCGGCCTGTCAAGGATGGTCCTCCCCAGGAGGAGATCATTCCGCCGCAGCCCAGCGAGGCCGCCCGCCGGGCACTCGAGATGTGGATGGAAAAGGAGAAGCCCTATCTGTCGCCGGACTTCAAGCTCGCGGACCTGCAGAATGTGCTGCCCATGAACCGCACCTACCTGTCCCGGTTTATCCACACGGAATACGACTGCAGTTTCTACCTTTTCGTGAACCGCTACCGGGTGGATGAGGCCAAACGCCTGATGAGCGGGAATCCCGGCATGAAGATGGGGGACGTTTCCTCCCGCTGCGGCTTCTCTTCGCCTTCCGTCTTCAGCCGCACGTTCACGGCGATCGCGGGACTCTCCCCAAGCGAGTGGGGAAGATTTGATTCTGCGTAAATTTTTAGCCCCCCCCTTGACTCTGCGTAAATTTCGGACCCAGGCACCTTGCCCAGGTCTTTTTTTTACTCTATTATTGCGAACCGACCGCATATAATAACAACGCAAAACCCATCAAGCAATGCGTAAAACTAATCTGATTACCCTATGTCTCGTGGTATGTTCCCTGTCGGCTCATGCCCAACAGACGGCTTCGTTCCAGCCCCATTGGAACGTGGAGGTCCAAGCCGGCATAGCCAACACTTCCGGCGAAGGCTCCTTCGGGGGAATGATGTCCCCCGCATTCTCAATCAACGTCGGATACCGCTTCAGTGAACCCTTCGAGCTCCGTCTCGCCATTGGCGGATTCAGCGGCAAGGGCTACGCCATCGAGCCCGCCGCATACTACTGCTACGATTTCGTCCGCGCAGGCGTGGATGCGCTTTGGCATCCGTTCCCGGGTCTTCGCGGCCTGTACGCCTTTGCCGGTACCGGCGTCATGGTCGGCACGAACAACGGCGCGGAGCGCGTGAACACCGACTGGGCGGTAGGCACCTATTTCAAGGGACTCTGGAAAGCCCCCAAGGCCTTCTGGTTCGGCCGTCTGGGTGCAGGGTACCTCTTCCCTGTAAGCCGGACCGTGTCGCTCGGCGCCGAGGCCATCTACAGCCTCCTTCCGGACGCCGTCAACTCCAAACTGGGCGGCAAGCCCGACTGCAGCGTCCAGCTGCTGGCGAGCGCGCGCTTCTCTTTTGGCGCCGCGCCCGCCCAGCCACGCGTGAAGCCCGCCCCGGCAGCCCGCCAGCCGCGAATGTCCAAGAAGGCTGCCGCCGAAGCTGAGCGTGCTGCGGAAGAGGCCCGCATAGCGGCCGAAAAGGCTGCCGCCGAGAAAGCCGCCGCCGAAAAGGCTGCTGCCGAGAAGGCCGCCCGCGAGGCTGCCGAGCGCGCCGCCGCCGAGAAGGC
>JAGCDF010000043.1 GCA_017651225.1 Bacteroidales bacterium | reverse complement strand
CGCTCGATGGAATTGTGCGTATAGACCTGGGTCGCCGCCAGGGAGCTGTGGCCCAGCAATTCCTTGATGGAATTGAGGTCCGCCCCTCCGTCCAGCAGCTCCGTCGCCAGCGTGTGGCGCAGGACGTGCGGAGACTTGCGGCCGCTGATGCTGCCGACCTGCCCGAGGGCCGCCTTGACCGCCCGGTCCACATAGACCGGATACAGCCGGGCGCCTCGCGGGGTCTGCAGAAGCGGGGCTTCCGGGGACTGGTCCGCGCATTTCAAAGAGTCAACCGATTGTAAATATAGCGAAATTTCTTCACAAAGCGAAGGGGTCAGCGGAATTTCGCGCATTTTATCTCCTTTTCCGCGGACGCGCAGCACGCGGCGTCCGGAATCGACGGAGTCGCGGTTCAGGGCAATCAGCTCGCTGCGGCGCAGGCCCGTGCCGTACAGCAGCCCGAGGATCATGCGCTCCAGCTGGGCCTCGTATTTCCCGTATTCGAGCACCCCTTTGGTGCGCTCGAAGTACTCCTGCATCGCCTCCTCCCGGTAGAACACCGGCAGGCGCTTCTCCTGCTTCGGGCGGCTCACCAGCCGCACCGGATTGCCCGTCAGCACGCCCTCCTTCATCAGGAACTTGCAGAATCCGCTCAGCACGCTCAGATGCAGGCTCACCGTCTTCGCACTCTCCTTCTTCGTATCCATTAAATATACCTCATACGACCGGACAGTTTGTACAGATAACAAATCATTCAACGCAGCGGAGCAGGACGTTTCCGGAGGCAGGTCGCCGCGAAGCGAAGTGAATGAAAAAAAGTCTGTCAGTACATCACGATAGATGCTGACGGTGCGGTCGGAATAGCGCCGGACGGTGGCGAGGTATGTGAGATAGCGCTCGATCATACTTCATGCAGGCCAAGCTCGGAAGCGTGCTGCCGCATGAAGGCGTCCGCCTCCTCGAAATTATTGCCGATAATGCCGTCCAGGATGGCCTCCTTGACCATCTCCTTGATCTGCCCGATCTGCTTGCACGGCGGCACGCCATACACCTGCATGACGTACTCCCCGTCGATCGGATTCTTGAAATTGCGGATGGCGTCCTTCGCCTCCACCTCCACGAGCTTGCGCGCCACGAGCTCGAAATTGGCGCGGATGCGCGCCACCTTCGCCTCGTTCTTCGAGGTGATGTCGGCGTTGCAGAGAAGCATCAGGTCGTCGATGTCGTCTCCCGCGTCGAATAACAGGCGCCGAACGGCGCTGTCGGTAACTTCATCGTCCACCAGCGCGATGGGCCGCAGATGCAGCCGCACGAGCTTCTGGACATACTTCATCTCGTCGAGCGGCAGGCGCAGGCGGTCGAAGATCTTCGGCACCATGCGCGCGCCCACGACCTCGTGGCCGTGGAAAGTCCAGCCGACGGCCGGATCGTAGCGCTTGCTGGCCGGCTTGCCGATGTCGTGCAGCAGCGCCGCCCAGCGCAGATACAGTTTATCAGAAGTGCGCGCCACGTTGTCCAGCACGGCCAGCGAGTGCGCGAAATTGTCCTTGTGTCCCCTGCCGTCCACGGTCTCGACGCCCTTCAGGGCGAGGAGCTCCGGCAGGACGTGGCCCAGCAGCCCCGCCTCGTCCATGAGGCGGAAAGCCATGGCCGGGTCGTCGGCCGCGAGCATCTTGTTCAGCTCCTCGGCGATGCGCTCGCAGGAGAGGATGCTCAGGCGGTCCGCCATCCGGCGCATCGACTCCATCGACTCGGGCACGATGCGGAACGGATGCTCCGGCGTGGAGAGCTTGGTCGCGAAGCGCACCGCGCGCAGCATCCGGAGCGGGTCGTCGGAGTAGGTCGTATCCGGGTCGAGCGGCGTGCGGATGATGCCGTCATTGAGGTCGCGGATGCCTCCGAAGGGGTCCACCAGCGCCCCGAAGTCCTCCGGCTGCAGCGAGAAGGCCATCGCGTTGATGGTGAAATCCCGGCGCTGCTGGTCGTCCTCGAGGGTGCCGTTCTCCACGATGGGCTTGCGCGACTCGCGGCGATAAGACTCCTTGCGCGCGCCCACGAACTCGACCTCGTCGCCGCGGAAATGCAGCATCGCGGTGCCGAAATTCTTGAAATAGGAGACGTGCTGCTTCGTCTTCTGCCCCACGGCCTTGGCGAAATCGATCCCGCTCCCCTCCACGACGATGTCGATATCGGCGCGCGGGCGCCCCAGGAAGCAGTCGCGCACGAAGCCGCCGATCACGAACGCGCGCACCCCCCGCTCGGCAGCTACCTCGCTGACGATGCGGAAGATCGGACGATCCAGGAACTGGGCGGTTATCGTGGACATAGCATTTCTTCATAGCCGGGGATGCGGTCCATCGGGACGAAGCGATCCCCTTCCAGCCTGTAAAGATACGTGTTTTTTCCGTTCGTCAGGAACAAATAACGCACGGAGAGCACGGAATTGTAGCGCATGGCCTGCTCCACGACGCGCGCGTCGATCGCCACGTCAGGGCGCTTGCACTCCACCACGGCCAGCGGCGCGGCGTTCCGGTCATAGACCAGGATGTCCGCCCGCCAGGGCTTGGCGCCGAACTTGAACCCCACCTCGCTCATCATCAGGTGCTCCGGCACGCCGAACGTGTCACGGAGCTGCACGATAAACCACTGCCGCACCCGTTCCTCGGGTGTGGCAGTGACTTCTCGTTTGCGGAGCGGGTCCCAGATCAGCTCCATTGCAAATTATTTCTTGCAGCGCACGGCGGCCTCCTCAATCGGGAACGCGGCCTTGTAGTTCGCCAGGTAGGCCTCGAAACCGGCCACGTCCTCAGGCGTGGGCGCGATCTCGGTACCGGTGTTGCCGGCGAAGACGAACTTGTCCAGATAGTCCGGCAGGCTCAGGCCGACGTTGCTCACCAGGTAGGATGCCAGCAGGGCGATGCCCCAGGCGCCGCCTTCGCCGGCCGTCTCCATCACGGAGATCGGCGAGTTCAGGGCGGCCGCCAGGAAGCGCTGGCCCACGACCGGCGTCTTGAAGAGGCCGCCGTGGCCCGTGATGCGGTCCACCTTCACGTTCTCCTCGCGGAACAGCACGTCGTTGCCGATCTTCAGCACTGCGATGGAGCCGTAGAGCTGCGCGCGGAAGAAGTTGGCGAGCGAGAAAGTGTCGTTCGCACCGCGGACGAACAGCGGACGACCCTCGGCGAAGCCCGTCACCGGCTCGCCGGAGACGTAGTTGAACGCCACCAGGCCGCCGCAGTCGGCACCGCCCTCGAGAGCGTGCGTGTAGAGCTTGCCGTAGATGTCGTCATCCGAGACGCCGAGCAGGCCGGCGTACTCGCGGAACAGCTTCACCCAGGCGTTCAGTTCGGACGTGCAGTTGTTGCAGTGCACCATCGCGACGAGGTTCCCGTCCGGGGTCGTCACGATGTCGATCATCTCGTTGGGCTTGGACAGTTCCTTCTCCAGGACGATCATCGAGAAGGAGGAAGTGCCGGCGGAAACGTTGCCCGTACGGGGACGGACGGCGTTCGTCGCGACCATGCCGGTGCCTGCGTCGCCTTCCGGCGGGCACAGAGGAATGCCGGCCTTCAGGTGGCCCGAGACGTCCAGGCGCTTCGCGCCCGTCTCGGTCAGGCGGCCGGCCAGTTCGCCGGCGTCCAGCACCTTCGGCAGGATGTCGCGCAGCTTCCAGGAGTACTTCTTCGGCGCAATCAGCTCCTCGAACTTCTCCACCATGTCCGCGCGGTAGTTCCCCGTCGCCGGATCGATCGGCAGCATGCCGGAGGCGTCGCCGACGCCCAGCACCTTCTCGCCGGTCAGCTTCCAGTGGATGTAGCCGGCGAGGGTGGTCAGGTAGCCGATGCTCTCCACGTGGGCCTCGCCGTTCAGGATGGCCTGATACAGATGCGAGATGCTCCAGCGGAGCGGAATGTTATAGTTGAAGAGCTTGGAGAGCTCCGCGGCGGCGGGACCGGTGTTGGTGTTGCGCCAGGTGCGGAACGGAGCCAGCAGGTGGCCTTCCTTGTTGAAGGGCATGTAGCCATGCATCATCGCGCTGATGCCGATGGCGGCGAGATTCTCGATCTCCACGCCATAGCGATTCTTCACGTCGACGCGCATGGCGGAATAGCTCTGCTGCAGGCCGAACCAGATGACCTCCTTGCTGTAAGTCCACAGGCCGTTCTCGAGCTGGTTCTCCCATTCGTAGCTGCCCTGGGCGATCGGGACGTTGAGCTCGTTCACCAGCACCGCCTTGATGCGGGTGGAGCCGAATTCAATGCCCAGTACGGCTTTGCCGCTTTCGATACACTGTTTCGCGTCCATACTACTTGAGCGCCTTGTTGAGCATGTAATACACCTCGTTCATCTTGAGCTCCTTCTTGAACTCGGGGATGGTGGTGTTCTTATTGATGTGGACGAACTCGATGCCCGTCATCTCGGCGAAATCATCCCAGTAGTCGGCGGTGATGTCGTAGCTGAAGGCGGAGTGGTGCGTGCCACCGGCGAGGATCCAGGCGCCGGCGCCGACTTCGAAGGTCGGCTGCGGAACCCAGAGGGCGGAGGCGACGGGGAGCTTGGGCATCGGCTTGGGCTCGATGCACTCCACGTCCTGCGCGATCAGGCGGAAACGGTTTCCGAGGTCCACCACGGTGGCCTTGATGCCGGGGCCGGTCTTGGAGGTGAACACCAGACGGGCGGTCTGCTGCTTGCGGATGCCGATGCCGAGGAAGTGGACCTCGAGCTTCGGCTTGTCGCTCGCGATCAGCGGGCAGATCTCAAGCATGTGGCTCTGCAGTGCGGAGCTCTTGTCGCCGGCGAAGTTGAGCGTGTAGTCCTCGAGGAAGGAGCAGCCCGTCGGCAGGCCCTGGGACATCACCCAGAGGGAGCGGAACAGGCAGGCGGTCTTCCAGTCGCCTTCGGCGCCGAAGCCGTAGCCCTCCTGCATGAGACGCTGCGAAGCGAGGCCCGGGATCTGGTCGAAACCGAAGAAGTCCGGGGCGTCGATGTTGGCGTCGCCGAGGTCGTCGAAGTTCGTGGTGAAGGCCATGGCACCCTCGTCCTTCAGGACGCGGCGCAGCGCGATCTCCGCCCGTGCGGAATTGCGCACCTTCTCCCAGTACACCTTCTCGCCGGACTCGTCGATCTTGATCGTGTAGAGCTTCTTGTACTCCTCCACGAGCGCGTCGGTCTCGGCGTCGGTGACCTTCTTATAATATTCCATCAGGGAAGACACCGGATAGTAGTCCACATGGTAGCCGAGGCGCTGCTCAAACTCCACGCGGTCGCCGTCGGTCACGGCGACGTTGTTCATGTTCATACCGAACATCAGACAGCGGAGGTTCTTGGCATCCGCCACAGCGGCGGCCACGCGGGCCCACACGGCAATCTGATTCTGGACCGCCTTCTCCTTCCAGTAGCCGACCACGACCTTGCGCTGGATGCGCATGCGGGTGCAGACATGGCCGAACTCGATGTCGCCGTGGGCGCTCTGGTTCAGGTTCATGAAGTCCATGTCGATCTTGTCCCAGGGAATCTCGGCGTTGTACTGGGTGTGGAAGTGCAGCAGCGGCTTCTCCAGGGCCTGAAGGCCCTTGATCCACATCTTGGCCGGGGAGAAGGTGTGCATCCAGGTGATGACACCCACGCACTTGGGATCGCCGTTGGCCGCACGCATGACGTCCTCGACTTCCCTGCTGCTGTTGGCAGTGCCCTTATAAACGATTTTGACGGGAATGTTGCCGGAGGCGTTCAGGCCCTCGACCATTTCCTTGGAATGTCCATCGACGGCGACCACGGCGTCTCCACCATAGAGGAGCTGGGCGCCGGTCACCCACCATAATTCGCAATTTTCAAATCCTTTCATACGATATCCTTGTTTTAGTGTTTATTGTTTTTTCTTCTGGCCGTAGTAGGCGTTGGGGCCATGCTTGCGGCTGTAATGTTTCTCAATGAGGAGTTTGTTCATCGACGGGGCGGTCTCCGACTGGTACGGGTTCCGCTTCGCGCCGGTGAAGCTGTCGTTGACCGACAGGGCCACGAAGGCCATCTTGGCCACGGCCTCCAGCACCACGGCGTTGTGCACCGCGTTGTCGGCGTCCGTGCCCCAGGCGAAGGGACCGTGGTTCTTGACCAGCACCGCGGGCGTGTCGTCGGGGTTCATCCCCTTGAAACGCTCCACGATCACCTTGCCGGTCTCCTTCTCGTACTCGCCGAAGACCTCTTCCTTGGTCATATCCCGCGTGCAGGGGATGTCGTCGTGGAAGTAGTCCGCGTGCGTGGTGCCGAGGCTGGGAATGTCCCGGCCGGCCTGGGCCCAGGCCGTGGCGTAGGTCGAGTGCGTATGGACCACGCCCCCGATATTCGGGAAAGCCTTGTAGAGCTCCACGTGCGTGGGCGTGTCGGAAGAGGGGTTCAACTCCCCTTCCACGACCTTGCCGTCCAGGTCGACGACGACCATGTCGGACGGCTTCATGTTGTCGTAGCTCACGCCGGAGGGCTTGATGACCACCAGGCCGCTCTCGCGGTCGATGGCGGAGACGTTGCCCCAGGTGAAGATGACAAGGCCGTGCCGGACCAAATCGAGATTGGCCCGGCACACCTTTTCTTTCAATGCTTCAAGCATAGACTACCAGAAGTAAATGTAGAACGCGACCGTGAAGGCCAGGATGATGCAAGTGTGGATGATATCCCAGGTGCCCCAGGAAGCGCGCGTGGCGGCTTTCTGCTCGGGCGTAGCCGTGCCGAAGCACAGGCCGCGCACCTGCTCCTCCTTCGGCTTCGGGGTCAGCAGCGTGACCACGATGGCGAGGCAGACGCAGAAGAGGAACATCCAGACGCAGAAGGCGTACACATTCAGCTCGTTGAAGATGAAGGTGAAGACGTTGTGCGCCTCCGGGTTGATGATCATGGTGATCAGTCGCGTGAAGCCCAGCACCAGACCCACGATGAGGGTCCACATGCCCGCCTTCGGCGAGGTCTTCTTCCAGCAGATACCGAGGAGGAACACCGCGGCGATGGCCGGGGCCAGGAGGCTCTGGACGCTCTGGATGTAGTTGTACAGGCTCTTGCCCATGCGCTGGATCACGAAGATCCACAGCACGCCGAGCACGACCACCACCACCGTGGCGATACGGCCGATCGTGACGAGCTTCTTCTCGCTCACATCCGGGTGCTTGCGCTTGTAGATATCAATGGTGTACAGCATGGCGGAGGAGTTGTACAGCGAGGCCAGGGAGCTCATCAGGGCAGCCAGGATACCGCAGATCACCACACCCTTCAGACCCACCGGCAGGAGGGTGTTGACGAGCATCGGGAAGGCGATGTCCGGGTTGGCGACGGTGCCGTCAGCCTGTACGCCGAGGGCGACGGCCAGGGTCTGGCCGATGGCGGACTCAGGGTGCTTGGTGAGCGCGAAGGCGATCATGCCCGGGATGAGGAACAGGAACACCGGGAGGAGCTTGAGGTAGGCGCCGAAGATGGTACCGCGGCGGGCTTCCTTCTGGTCCTTGCCGGAGAGGACGCGCTGGACGATGAACTGGTCGGTACACCAGTACCAGAAACCGATGATGGCGGAGCCGAAGAGGGCGCCGTACCACGGGAATTCAGGATCCTGGCCGCTGCGCATCAGGTCGGTCATCGTGTCGCCGTACTCATTGACAGGCTGGGCGTTGCAGATGTCCATCATGGCGTTCCAGCCGCCGAGTTCGCGGAGGCCGAGCCAGAGGATGACCAGCGAGCCGATCAGCAGGATCGGCGTCTGCAGGACCGAGGTCTTGAGCACCGACTCCATACCGCCGATGACGGTGTAGATGGCGGTGATGATCACGAGGGCCAGGGCGGCCACCCAGAAGTTGATGCCCAGGAGGGTATTCAGCGCGAGGCCGCCGGCGAGGACGGTCACGGAAACCTTGGTCAGGACGTAGCTGGCGAGGGACAGCCATGTCAGGATGCCGCGGCTTTCCTTGTTGTAACGCTTCTCGAGGAACTCGGGCATCGTGTAGACCATGCTGCGCTCGTAGAACGGCACGAAGACCCAGCCGAGGATGAGGATCATCCAGCCCTGGATCTCCCAGTGGGCCTGGGCCATGCCGGCGGAGGCGCCTGTGCCCGCGAGTCCGATCAGGTGCTCGGAGCCGATATTGGATGCGAAGATGGAAGCGCCGATGGCGATCCAGGTGGCGGAGCGG
>JAGCDF010000001.1 GCA_017651225.1 Bacteroidales bacterium | reverse complement strand
TGGCCGATGCCCATGTGCACGGTGATGAAGGTCTTCTCGATGTCGTGCAGGATCATGCGGTTGAGCAGCTCGCGGCTGAAGTGCAGGCCGGCCGCCGGGGCGGACACGGCGCCTTCGTGCGTGGCGAAGATGGTCTGGAACTCCTCGGCGTCGCGCTCGGTCGGGGTCTGCTTCACCCACTCGGGGACGGGCGTCTGGCCGAGGGCGAAGAGGGCTGCCTTGAACTCGTCGTACGGTCCGTCATAGAGGAAGCGCAGGGTGCGGCCGCGGGAGGTCGTGTTGTCGATGACCTCGGCCACCATGCTCTCGTCTTCGCCGAAGTAGAGCTTGTTGCCGATGCGGATCTTGCGGGCCGGATCCACGATCACGTCCCACAGGCGCTGCTCCCGGTTGAGCTCGCGCAGCAGGAAGACCATGATGTCGGCGCCGGTTTTCTCCTTCTTGCCGAAGAGCTTGGCCGGGAAGACCTTGGTGTCGTTCAGCACGAAGCGGTCGCCCTTGCCGAAGTACTCGATGATGTCCTTGAACTGACGGTGCTCGATCTCGCCGGTGTCCTTGTGGAGGACCATCAGCTTGCACTCGTCACGCCACTGCACGTGCCCGTTGATCTCAGGCATCAGCTCTGTGGCGATTTTCTCCTGCGGGAGTTCGAAATCGAATTGAGAAAGTTTCATGCGTTCCGTATTGACAGACTTTCTTATATACGGAACATCATGGCAAAAAGTTTCAGGGGATGAAACTTATTTTTACTATTCTCTCCAGACGATAATCGATTCGATCCGGGCGCTGTCCTTGAATTCCGGGTTCTCGATGAAGACGGGACCGGTGTTCGAGGGATCGGTCGGGGTCGCGAGCGCATCCTGCGAGGTGCGGAACGCGATTACGCTGTTCCAGGCGCTGACTTCGATGGAAACCGTGCCGTCCATCAGCATCTTGACCACGGGCGCGTCGTCGCCGGAGCCGAAGCTGATGCAGCGGTTGATGCTGGCACCCACGTAGGGCTGCACCTTGTCTTTTCCGCCATCGTAGGCGATCGAGGAGACACAGTATTTCGGGGAACGGGTTTCGACGGAATACACTTTCCCGTTTTCCATCTGGACCTGCAGGGTCTCTTCTTCTCCGAGGTTGATCAGCCACAGGTCGCCGCCCTCGGAGTATTCGACCCGATAGCCCTTCGGGTCATAACCCATCTTGAAGTTCGGCGCGGGCTGGCCGAGGTGGATGCTGGCGAAGCCGTCGGCGTGGATGGCGGCATAGCGGTAATCTTCGTCGCGCACGAACTCGTTGCCCGTCCAGAGATAGTTGACGACCAGGTCGCCCTGGTAGACGCCCTCATCGAGGTCCGTCGGATCGTCGAGGCGGACCTTCACGCCGTCGGCGTGGAATTCATAGCGGTACAGGCCCTTGTCCATCGCGGAGCGCAGGGAGGCCACATCGGTACCCGCCAGGCGGATCAGGTCCTCGAAATCGTCGCGCTTCGGGGCCGGGTTGAACGGAAGCTGCACTTCGTGGGCGTCGTTCGTCTCCGGATTGTACTCATACGCGCGGATATATTTGACGGTGCTCGCCTCGCAGCCGCCGCTTTCGAGCAGCATCACGAGCACGTGGGAGTCCGCGGAGTAGCGGTAGCAGGACATCTGGAAATCCTGGGAGCAGCCCTCGTTGTAGAAGCTGTGGGAGAGCGAATTGCTCTCGCCCGTGAACTCCTTCCGGCCCTTGAATTCGCCGGCCAGTTCGTCCTTGATGCCGTCTTTCGTGCTCTGCGCGGCGTAGGCCGGGGTCATGATGTTGTCGCCGAAGCAGGAGAAGATCTTGAACAGTTCGTCGAAGGTGAACTCCGTGGTGAAGGCGGGCTCAGTGCCCTTGCAGCCTGTTGCCATCAGCACGAAGGCTGTCAGAAGAAGAAACAGTTTTTTCATATTCATTGATTCTACACTTTTGCTTCGCGGAAAACTTCCTGGATGGAAGGGTAGGTGTTCTTCAGGAAGGGGGGCAGGCTGGAGCGGGCCACCCAGGCGGCGCGGGAGATGTCTTCTTCGCGCTGCGGGGTGAGGTCGACCGGGTCGGTGTAGAGCATGTCGTACCACCAGGTGTGCTTGAGGTGCCAGATGCCGTCGCGCAGGTAGCAATGGTCCGTGACGCAGATCAGGTCGCGCAGCTCCAGCTGGTCCACGCCCGTCTCCTCCTGGACTTCGCGCAGGGCCGTGACGGTGATGTCTTCGCCCGCTTCGCGGTGGCCCTTGGGCAGGTCCCAGAGGCCGTTGCGCTGGATCAGCAGGTAGTCGCCGCGGCGGTTGGAAACGAGCCCGCCGGCGGCGTCGACTTCGCGGAATTCCGCGCAGACGCGGCGGTACATCCAGGCGGTGTTGTCGGTGGGGATGTAGATGCGGGACAGGGATTCGGACGCCTCGAACATGGCCACGAGGGTGTGGATGTCGATGCGCTCGCCGAAGTGGAACTCTACGGCGTTGGGGTCGGAGAGCGCCTGTTCGTCGGGGCTGCAGATGATGATGCAGCGTCGTTCGAAATATATCCTGTGCATCAGAAAATTGCTATCTTTGCATTCGATGGCACAAATGTAATCATTTTTCAGAGACTATGACAGCACATTATACCAGCAAGCACGGCCAGGTGGCCAAGCGTCCCGAGGAGTTGTACATGGCGTTCACCGACATGCGCACGTTCGCGCAGATGGTGCCGCAGGACAAGGTCAAGGCCGAGATCACGGCCGACTATGACAGCCTGACGGCCACGGTCCAGGGTTTCCGGATCGGGGTGCGCGTGGACGAGCGGCAGCCGTACCGGCTGATCCGCATCGGCAGCAGCGAGTCGCCGGTGGAGTTTGTGGCGGTGCTGCATTTCGAACCGTCGCAGATTCCGGCCCGGACCGATTTCTGGATCGACCTGGACGCCAATCTTAATTTCATGATGAAGACGATGCTGGGCAGCAAGCTGCAGCAGGTGATCGACAAGATGGTGGACAGTCTCGTGGACGCCTCCGAGGGGCGCATGCCGCAGATGCCGGATGATCTGAAGGGCTGATGGAGGAGGCTTCCGTCTCGATTCGACTCAATCCGTTCAAGGGGCTTGACGGACCGGCCGGCACGCCGGTCCCCTGGTCGCCGTACGGCCGCATCCTCTCAGAGCGGCCCGTTTTCACCCTCGACCCGCTCTTCCATGCCGGTTGCTACTACGTACAAGACAGCTCTGCTATGTTTGTAGGATACGTCTTTCGCCGTATCCTACAAACGCTTCGCTGTCCGCCCGTCACCCCCTGCACCCCCTCAAGGGGGATGGCCGGATATTCGCTATCGCGAACCGGCGCCCACGCACACCACCTCGAGGGAACGTCAGCAATTCGCGTGCTGGATCTATGTGCGGCGCCGGGGGGGAAGACGACCGATCTGGCGGCGTCGCTGCGGGAGGCGTGCGGGGATGATTTCGTGCTGGTGGCGAACGAGGTGATGAAGGCGCGCGTGGGCGTGCTGGACGACAACGTGGCCCGCTGGGGCGACCCGAACGTGGTCGTGACCAGCGTGGACCCGGCGGCGTTCGCGCAGCTGCGCGGCTGGTTCGACATCATCGTCGCCGACGTGCCGTGCAGCGGCGAGGGCATGTTCCGCAAGGACCCGCGGGCCCGCGAGGAGTGGAGCCCGGCGGTCGTGGACCTGTGCGCCGCGCGCCAGAAGCGCATCCTCGCGGACGTGTGGCCGGCGCTGCGCGAAGGCGGCTGGCTGCTCTACAGCACCTGCACCTACGAGGCCGCCGAGAATGACGACAACCTTGCCTGGGCCGCCGCCGAACTGGGCGGCGAAATCCTCGAGCCGGAGGCGGAATTCGAAGAATACGGCGTGCGCCGCACACCCCACGGACACCTGCTGGAGGCGGGCGTCGTGCCCGGCGAGGGACAGTGGGCCGGCGCGCTGCGGAAGACCGCTCCGCAGACGGTTACCGCCGGGGCGGACCCGGCCATCCTCCGGCCGCTGCGCCAGGGGCTCCGGAAGGGCGAGACGAAGGGCCGGGATTTCGTGCCGGACGCCGACTATGCCTTGAGCATACTATTTGATAGGAATGAGTACAACTGCGTGGACGTGGA
>JAGCDF010000042.1 GCA_017651225.1 Bacteroidales bacterium | reverse complement strand
GTAGGCGAAGGTGTTGTTGGCCTTGCCGTACATGCCGCCGCTGAAGATGCCCTGGAACATGAAGTACAGGGACCAGTTGCCGTAGCGGAGGGTGTTGCCCCAGGAGAGGCGGAAGTTCTCGTCGCCGTAACCCAGGATCTTGCGGTCCTCGGCGGCAGGATTGATGGTCTGCTGGCCGTCAGCGGTCAGGAAGTAAGGGCGTCCGGCATATTCGCCGTCCTGGTAGATACCGCCGACCACGTAGCCATAGATGACGCTCAGCGGGTGACCGAGGAACTGGTTGTTCACCACGTCGTCCTGACCGTCACCGTAGAGGTCGATCAGCTTGTTGCGGTTGAGGGTGAACACGAAGTCGGAGTTCCAGCTGAACTTGGCGCGCTTGATGTTCTGGGTGGTCATGTTGATTTCCAAACCGTAGTTGTCAACCTGGCCCATGGTGTCATCCTGGTTGGTGATACCGGCACCCATCACAGGGATCGGGCGGTTGGTGATCTGGTCCGTCGTCTTGGAGTAGTAACCGTTCAGATCGACGTGGATGCGGCCCTTGAGGAAGTCGGCCTCAAAACCGGCGTTCCAGGACGTGGTGGTCTGCCAGCCGAGGTTCGGGTTGCCGAGCTTGGAGAGCTTCTGACCCCAGTGGATGGTGCCGCCGTAGTAGTTGGGGATGTTGCCGCCCTTGGCGAGCGCAATGGTGGAGAGGGTGCCGTAAGGCGCGATGGTCTGGGCGCCGTTCTTACCCCAGGAGACCTTCAGCTTGAGGAAGTTCAGCCAGGTGACGTTCTTCATGAACGGCTCGTTGGACATGGTCCAGGCGGCGCCGACGGCAGGGAAGTTACCCCACTTCTTCTGGGCGCCGAACACGGAGGAACCGTCCCGGCGGAAGGAGGCGTTGAAGTGGTAGGTGTCCTTGTAGGAGTAGATGACACGGGCGAGATAACCCACATCCGTGTGCAGGGTGTAGCTGGCGTTCTGGATGTTCTTGTTGTCGGCGTTGGCCAGGCCGTACCAACCGGTGAGGGTGTTGCCGGCGTTCACGAAACCGGTGCCGGTCTCACGCTCGGAGGTGGACATGGCGCTGTCGCGGGTGTACACCAGGGAGGCGCTCACGTAGTGCTGGCCGAAGCTGCGGGTATAAGACAGAATGTTATCGATCACCCAGTTCTCCGACAGGGAGTTGGCGATGGATCCGTTGGCGTTGGAGAGGTTGTAGTAAGCCGGGGACTGGCCGATACCCTCCCAGTCGTTGGCGAGCAGCACCGGGGAGATGTCCTCGTGCTCGAAGCTGTAGTTCTTGGAAACGGTCTTGGTGTAGGACGCGTTCACGCGGAAATTCAGGCCCTTGACCCAGGGGATGTCGATGCTGACGAAGCCGCCCAGGTTGAGGTTGAAGCGACGGTTGTCGCGCTCGCCGCCGTGCTGCGTAGCCCACAGCGGGTTCTGGGAAGAGGAGTTCACACCCTCGATGTAGTAGCGGAGGGTCTTTCCGTCAGGCAGATACGGCTCGGCGTAGGGGGACTGCTTGGCGTAGGTGCTGGCCTGGATGTGGTCGTTCACCGTGCTGGTGTAGGACATGTTGGCGCCCACCTCGATGTACTGGTTGACGTGGGTGCTCAGGTTCATGTTGGCGGTGTTGCGGGAGAACTGGTTGCCCACCACGATACCGTACTGGTCGCTGTGGCCGACGGCCACGTAGTAGTTGGAGTTGGCCGTGCGGCCGCTGAAATTCAGGTTGTAGTCGTGGGTGTGGCCCGGGCGGAGAACCATGCCCAGCCAGTCGGTGGTCTTGCCGGCGTCATAATTGGCCTTCTCGAGGAAGGACATCCAGGAGACGTCGGTCAGGTCATCCACGCCCAGACGGGCGTTGCGGTAACGGATGTAGTTCTCCGGGGAGAGGAATCTCTGACGGTAGCTCGGGCCGGAGAAGGAGTGGTTGGTCGAGAAGTTGATGAGCGGCTTGCCCTCCTGACCCTTCTTCAGGGTGATCATGATGACGCCGTTCGCAGCTTTGGAACCGTAGGCAGCCAGGGAGGTGGCATCCTTGAGGACGCTGACGGACTCGATGGAGTTCTGGTCAATATCTTCGATGTTTCCGGAGAAGATGACGCCGTTGACGACCAGCAGCGGGTTGGAGCTGGTGGAGGCGATGGAACGGCGGCCACGGACGCGGATGCTGGAGTTGCCGCCGACGGTGGCGGACTCAGCGCCGAAGACGACACCGGAGAGGCGTCCGCGGAGCATGTCGGCCAGGTTGGAAAGGCCGAGGTCGGCGACCGGGGAATCGGTCACCTTGAGGACATCCACGGAACCGGTGAAGTTCTTGGCGCGGGTCGTACCGTAACCGATCACGACGACATCGTCAAGGAGTTCCTGGTCCGGGTTGAGGTGGACCGTGAGCGTGGTCTTGTCGCCGACGGCGACTTCGGTCTCTTTGTAACCGATGCTGCTGATGACGAGCACGTCATTGGCGGTGCAGGTGATGGTGAAATTACCGTCGATGTCGGTGGCGACACCATTGTTGGTGCCCTTGATCATGACGGCGGCGCCGATGACGCCCTGATCCGTTTCGTCCAGGACAACACCCTTGACGGTCTTGTTCTGAGCGAGGAGCAACGGCAGACTGAGGGCGAGTCCGAGAAGGACCGTCACCAGCCGTTTGAAAGAATTGTTGGTTCTCATGTTGATTAGAATGGATAGTATTAATAATATTGGGTAGTATTCCTATTTCTTGAACAGCATCGGAGCGAAGGTGTTCAGGTAGAGGCGCCAGTTGGCCCACACGTGACCGCCTTCGGAGACGTAGAAAATGTGGTCCAGGCCCTGCTCGGTGAGGGTCTTGTCCAGGGTCTTAGAACCCTCGAAGAGGAAGTCGGTGTTGCCGCAGGCGAGGAAGTAGAGCTTCACGCCGGCCTTCTTGAGGGTAGCGACCTGCTCGGGGGTGGCGCTGCCGGCCGCGGAGAGCGGGCAGATGTAGTCGAAGAGCTGCGGATAGAGGTTGGAAGCGGTGATGGTGTGGCCGCCGCCCATGGACAGACCGGCGATGGCTCGGGCCTCAGGCTTCGCGATGGCGCGGAAGTTCTTCTCGATGAAGGGGACGATTTCCTCGCAGAGGGACACCACATAGCTGTTCATCGCGCGGTTGCGCTCAGCTTCGGGCAGGTTGGCATACTGCTCCTGCATCTTGCGCCAGTCGGGCTGGGGCGTGGTCGGGATGTTGAGGGTCACGGCGGCCTGCTGGTTGGCGTTGCCGTTCGGCATCACCACGATCATCGGCTCGGCGAGGCCCTTCTCGATGAGGTTGTCGAGGATCTGGGCGGTACGGCCCATGGAGATCCAGGCTTCCTCGTCGCCGCCGGCACCGTGCAGGAGGTAGAGGACAGGGTATTTCTTCTTGGGATTGGCCTCGTAGCCGTACGGGGTATAGACGGTCAGGCGGCGGTTGATGCCGAGGACCTTGCTGTCATACCAGGGGTGGCTGACGGTGCCGCGGTGCTGGGCCTCCGTGTAGTTCTCCGTACGCTCGCCGGGGACGATGAGCATGTTGAGGAAACGGGTGCCGTCGCGCTGCACGAGGATGTTCTGGGGATCGTTCACGGACACGCCGTCCACGACGAAATTGTAGGTATAGATCTCCGGAGCGGGGAGGGCGATCTTGACGGACCAGACGTTGTTCGCGCCACGGGTCATGTCAATGGTGTCGCCGTAGGGATTCGGCATCCAGGAGCCGGAGAGCTTCACGACCGTCGCATAGTCGGCGCGGAAGCGGAAGGTCACGCTGTCGCCCTGGATCTCAGGGGAGACGACGGGAGCCATGCGACCGCCGAAGTTGAAGTTGGCCAGTTCCTGTGCGTTCGCGGAAGCGAAGGCTGCCAGGCAGATGGTGAAAATAGTGATAATGCGTTTCATTATGTTGATAGAATTTGGGTTGTTAGTTCAGTTTAATGGTCTTTTGGCCTGTTGTACCGATTGCAAAAATATGGATTAATAACCCCACTCTTGTTTTCATCCGTTCAATTGTTTTTCTATGCGTAGCGTTTATGCGTATTTATGTGTTCAATTGTTTTTCACTATGTTCAAAAATAGAAAAGACGGATGCGCGGCAAACTGCGCATCCGTCAGAGAATCAATGTGTTATCCTATGTAATTATTTAAAAAGAGTCGGGGCGAATTTCTCCAGGTCGGCACGCCAGGTGGCCCAGCTGTGACCGGCCTGGGCGTTCTCCATATAATCGAATTTCAGGCCGAGATCCTGCAGGAATTTGCGCGTGTTTGCGCAATTCTGGTAGGCGATATCGGTCGGGCCGCCCTGCGTGAAGACGAAAGCCTTGTATGTCTTGTTGATCTTGGCGACGTTGGCGGCGATGTCCAGGCGCTTGGCTTCCTCGCCGAGGTCGGCGCCCGGCATCAGGCTGGAGGAGAGGACCCAGGCGTAGGAGAAGAGGTCCGGGTTGCGGAACACGACCTCCATCGTCTCCATGCCGCCCATGGACAGGCCGGCGACGGCGCGCGCCTCGCGCTTCGCGATCACGCGGTAGTTGCTCTCCACGAAGGGGATGATGCTGCGGAACATGTCGTCGGCGAAGGGCGGCACCTCGTTGGGCACACCCTCGATGGTGCCGTTCGGCATCACCACGACCATCGGGACGATCTTGCCCTCGGCGAGGAGGTTGTCGAGGATCCAGCCCGCGGCGCCCACCGTCGGCCAGGAGGCGTCGTTGTCGCCGCCGCCGTGGATGAGGTAGAGCACGGGGAGTTTCTGTTTGCCGGTCTCATAGCCGGCGGGCGTCCAGACGTGCATGCGGCGCATCTGGCCGAGAGTCTCGGACCAGTACCAGCGCTGCGCCACAGCACCGTGCGGCACGTCATTGACGTAGCCCTTGCCGACGGTCAGCAGCGCGGCGCTGTCGCCCGCTTGCGGGCTCTTGGGGTCCTGGACTTTCACTCCGTCGATGACGAAGCTATAGCGGAATACACCCTCTCCGAGGCCGGTGGCGACGCCTTTCCAGACGCCGTTCGGGGTCTCGCGGAAGAAGACGGGGCGGTCCCAGGGCAGGTCGCCGGTCACGGAGACCGTGCGGGCCTTGGGCGCGTAGACCTGGAAGATGACGCGGCCGTCCGGCATCACGACGGTGGAGTGGAGCGTGTCGGCCGGAGTGGGGCGTCCCCACTGCGCGAAGAGGGGGAAGGAGCAGCACAGGGCTGCGAGCAGAAGGATTTTTCTCATATCGGTTTTCATTCAGTGTCGTTCAACAATCAAAAATAAACAATGACGCGCGAGCGCGCAAGCGCGTAGAACAGGCGTGCATAAGTTTGAACACGCAGGAAAATATTTTCTCCGGGGAATCCTTATTTTTGCAATAGACCAATTCGCACAGAATCCATGAAACGTATCTTCTCCCTTCTCGCCGTCCTCGCGGCGGCATTTGCCTGGCCCGCCGCCGCCCAGCAGGCCCTGGGCCCGGGCACCGGCATCGTCTCTCCCGAGATCAATCCCGACCACAGCGTCACCTTCCGTCTCTTCGCCCCCAAGGCCGTGACCGTGCGGCTGACGGGCGACTTCCTGCCGCCGCAGCGCATCGAGTACGAAGCCGACGGCCGCAAGCAGGTCTATGAGGCGCCGGGCAGCGTCGATCTCATCGAAGGCCGCGACGGCGTCTGGACCTACACAAGCGCGCCGCTCGCGGGCGAGCTCTACTCCTACAGCTTCGTGGTGGACGGACAGAAGTGGATGGATCCCTCCAACATCTACCAGAACCGCGACGTCGCCACCTGGACCAACATCTTCACCCTCAGCGCGGAACCGGGCGATGCGGGCTGGTACTACGAGGTGCACGACACCCCGCACGGCTCGCTCTCGCATGTCTGGTACGACAGCCCGACGCTGGGCGCCCGGCGCCGCCTGACGGTCTACACCCCGGCGGGCTACGAGGATAATCCCAAGGCAAAATACCCGGTGCTGTATCTGCTGCACGGCTCCGGCGGCGACGAGGACGCCTGGTCCGACCTCGGCCGCACGGCCCAGATCCTGGACAACCTCATCGCCGAGGGCAAGGCCAAGCCGATGATCGTGGTGATGCCGAACGGCGTTTACTTCAACCAGGCTGCACCCGGCGCCGCCGTCAATATGTTCCAGCCCACGATGGCCAACAGCCGTTCCCAGTCCACGGTCGAGATTGAGGACAGCTTCCCCGACGTGATGAACTTCATCGAGAAGCACTACCGTGTGGCGAAGGGCGCCGCCAACACGGCCGTGGCCGGCCTGTCCATGGGCGGCCGCCAGTCCGTGCAGCTGTCGATGCGCTATCCCAAGCGCTTCGGCTACGTGGGGATGTTCTCCGGCGCGGCGATGCCGGAAGGCAACGAGGCGGCCATCGCCGCGGTGTTCGCGGCCCAGCCGAAGCTCTGGTGGATCGGCGTCGGCAAGGATGACGGCGTGCGCGTGTCGTCGCTGGCCCTGAAGGACTACTGCGACGCCCACGGCTATCCCGTCACCTACTACGAGTCCGACGGCGGGCACATCTGGCGCAACTGGCGCGTCTATCTGACCCTCTTCGCGCAGAAACTATTCCGGTAATTACCGTTGTCAAATAGACGCTCCCATCCACAAAACAATGTAAATCTGAGGATGGGAGTTGTTTTTTCATCTAATTATATATACTTTTGTGAAAATTGTATATATGATGGATGCTGTGATTACAAGACGCAAACTGATAGACCTGCGTGGTTCTGTATTTGAGACCTTGTCGCGTGAAGCGAGGAACCATGGGGTTTCGCTCAAAAAATATATTGAGACCGTGTTGGAGGAAGATGCTGCACGGCATCGTCCGGCTGCTCCTGCCGGCGTGCACGATGCCGGGATTCTCGGACTCATCGGCGTCGCTAAACATGTAGTTGCTTCGGCGGATCCCGATGACGACCGACTGCAATATATCCTGTCCAAATGAAACTCCGTATATTCTTGGACACCAACGTGCTGTTGGATGTCCTACTGGAGCGTCCGGGCTATGAGACCGTTCTGGAGATTCTGCAGTGGGGAGCGGATGGGAAAGCCTCGCTATGCGTTTCCTTTCTGTCCATGGCCAATATTGCGTACGTACTTCGAAAAGACCAAAACGGTTTGATACTTTCTCCTACACTAAAGCAGATCTCCGTCTTGACGGAGGTCTTGCCGATGGACCAGGCACAACTTCAGCGGGCACTGCTTCTTGCCGGGCCGGATTTCGAAGATATCCTTCAGGCTGTTTGTGCTGAATCCGGACATTGCTCTGCCATCATCACCCGCAATCCGAAAGATTTTCAGATTCAAAAGGGTTTATGTCCTGACTGGCAACCTCCGGCAATCCTGACGCCGGAGGCATTTGTGTCCAGTATTTGACATCGTCACAACATCCGACACCTACGTCGAATGGATGAAGCACTAGTTGTGAATGGCTTTCTTTTCGTTGTATCCCATCCTCAAAACAGGCCTCCGGTGAGGACGGCAGGCAGAAAAACCGGGCGCTATCCTCAAAACAGGCTTCATATGAGGACGAACAGGTCTATCTGACCGTCTTCGCGCAGAAGCTGTTCAAATAAAACGACTACTGTGGGTGATTTCCCCCACAGTAGTGCTTTATTTGGCGTACTGCCGCACCCGGTCGTCGTCGATGACGCCGGACCAGTTGAGGCCGTAGGCGAAGTCGTAGGCGTGGCCGTCGGCATCGACGTAGGGCCGCATGTCGCGCGGCACGTCCTCGCACTGCTCCTCGACGGTGCGCATGTCCGCGGGGAGCTGCATCGGCAGCAGGCCGGAAGGCTCCGCCGCGCCGCTGACGAGGTCGAGCAGCACCTGGTTCTGCACCCCGAAGTGCACGAAGAGCACGTCGGCGAAGGGCTCCAGCTCCGCCGGCACGAAGGGCCGCGTGGCGGAGACGAACACGACGACGGGCTTCTCGCCCATGGCCTTCTTCGTGTCGATCACGAGGTCGAGGTCGGCTTCGTTGGCGGTCGTGACCTTCTTGCCTTTATAGGAACGGTTCGTGAAGGACTCCTTCGGATCGCCGCCAGCGAGGGACACCGCGCGGGCGAAGTCGGCCTTGTAGGGGCGGTACTGCAGGGAGATGGGCACGTAGCCGTTGCCGCCCTTCTTGCGGTCGTTCACGTCGTAGCCGCTGCCGCCGGCGGGCTCCTGGATGACCACCAGGGCGAAATCGGCCTCGGCCGGATCGTCCACCCACTCGAAGTAACGCTCCACGACGGCACGGTCCAGCGGGTAATCCCAATGCGCGGCGGGACCGGCCGAAAGGCCGAACATTCCCATACTCTGCGGATAGAAGCGCTTCGGCACATAGACCTTGGATACCTTGGTGTCGGTTTCTGGTACCTGCTCATCATCGAGCAGGCCGGCGGGTTTGCCCTGCAGCGTCTGCAGCGCGCCGCCGTGGTTCTTCAGCATCACGACGGACTTCTGCTGGGCCTCGTAGCCCCAGAACATGAAAGCAGCATTGCCGACGACGGCCTTGGCGATTTCGGGATTCGTGTAGGGATTCTCGAAGAGCCCGGTGCGGAAGGAGTTCATCAGCAGGCGCACGGCCGAGGCCTCGAAGCGCTCGCGGGCGCTCGCCTCGCCGAATTCCTCGACCCACATCCGGTAGGCCTCCAGGACGGGGCCCTTGTCGTTGTTGCCGCCGAACTGGTCGACGCCGGCCTTGATGACCTCATAGTGGCGCTGGGCGACGGTGAGCGTCTCCATGCCCCAGCATTTGCCGTCGAAGGACTCGATGGAGGCGTTGTCGTAGGTGATGTTCCAGTCGGTGCAGACCACGCCGTCGAAGGCGTACTCGTCGCGCAGCAGGTCGGAGATGATGTAGCGGCTGTAGCTGTTGCCGGCGTTGGCGCCGGACGGGTCCACGCCGTAGGAGATCGTGTAGTAGGGCATGACCGCGGAAGCGGCCTTCGTGGCGCCGGCGAGTTGGAACGCACCCTCCGTGAAGGGACGCAGGTGCGTGGCGAAGGCGCCGCCGGGATAGACGGCATATTTGCCGTAGTTGAAGTGCGCGTCGCGGCCGCCTTCCTCCGGACCGCCGGAGGGCCAGTGCTTCACCATCGCGTTGACGCTCTGGTTGCCCCAGCCGTCGGCGCTGCCCTCAGTGGTCTGGAAGCCGTCCACGTAGGCGCGGGCCATGGCGATGTCCAGCTCGGGATCCTCGCCGAAAGTGCCGTTGAAGCGGCTCCAGCGCGGTTCCGTGGCCAGGTCGATCTGCGGGCTGAGCGCCGTGGCGATGCCGAGGGCGCGGTATTCCGCGGAAGCGGTCTGGCCGAACTGCTCCACGAGCCCGGGATCAAAGGTGGCGGCGAGGCCGAGGGGCGTGGGCCACTGCGAGATATGGCCGCCGGAGCCCATGTTGAACTCCGCCGTGGCGGAGGGCTCGTTGCGCGGGTCGGAGGAATTGTTGGCCGGGATGCCGTGGCCCAGGGCCTCGACGAAGGCCTGGACGTTGTTGTTCCAGCGGGCGGCCACTTCCGGGCTCTCGACCGTGGTCACGAGCACGGCGCGCAGGTTGTCCTCTTCGAGGAATTTGCGCTGCTGGTCGGTGAGGTCCCAGCTCTTCGCGCCGCTCTCGGCGAGCGACTTGCCGCCGTAGGTGGCGCCGCCGAAGCCGTAGGACGAGCCGGGGATGCTCTGATGCCCGCTGTAGAGCATCAGGCCGGCGATCTCCTCGATGCTGAGCTGCGCGGCGAGGTCCTTGGCGCGGGCGAGCGCAGGCTGGCGCCAGTCTTCATAGACGTCCAGCGTGCCGTTGCGGTTTAGGTCCTTGAAGGCGTAGCGGTCGACTTCGAGGAGGGGGGCGGAGGTGACGCCGAGCGTTGCGCCGCTGCGCTGGGTGATGAGCCGATAGCCGTCGGCCTCGGTCTCCTCCCACTTCGGGCCGCAGGCGGCCAGCAGGGGCAGGGCAAGAAGCAGGAATAGTTTTCGTGTCATATACATGGAAAGTAGAGTTGTCCGTTTTGACAAAGATCGCCTTTTCCAGGGAATATGCTTTATCTCCTTGTCCAAATGTTTTGCTATATTTGTGTTTGGTATGAAAAAGTTCACGATCACGCTTGCGGTGCTCGCCCTGCTGGCCATCGGCGGCCTGCTCGGCTGGAGCTGGCTGCAGGACAACAAGCTGCCCAATTTCCGCCGGCAGGCGGAGATTTACGTTTACCCCGGCGCCCCGGCCGACCAGGTGCTGGACGAGATCGCCGACAAGGCGCAGGTGCGCAATCGCGCGAGCCTGGAGCGCTGCTTCAAGGCCAAGCAGGTGGCGCAGTACCTCACGCCCGGCCACTACACGGTCTCGCCGGGCGACGCGAGCGTCTACGTGGCGCGCATGCTCAACAACGGCTGGCAGACGCCGGTGCGCCTCTCCCTGACGGGCAACCTGCGCGTCAAGAGCAACATCGCCGCCAAGATCGCGAGCCAGCTCCTGCTGGACTCCGCGACGGTCCACCAGGCCCTGAACGACGAGCACCTGCTCGCCGAATACGGATTCACGCCGCGCAACGTCTTCTCCCTGCTGACCCCCGACACCTTCGACATATACTGGACCGCCTCGATGGCGGACCTCTACGCCAAGCAGAAGGCCGCCTGGGACAGCTTCTGGACGGAGGAGCGCGACGCCAAGGCGAAGCATATCAGGCTGAGCCGCCAGCAGGTGTCCGTGCTGGCCTCCATCGTCACGGCCGAGTCCAACAACGAGGCCGAGATGCCCCGGATCGCAGGCGTGTACCTGAACCGCCTCAAGATCGGGATGCCCCTGCAGGCCGACCCGACCGTGGCCTTCTGTTACGATTACCAGCTGAACCGCATCCTGCTGAAGCACCTGGAGGTGGATTCGGCATACAATACCTACAAGCACACCGGCCTGCCGCCGGGACCCATCTGCGTGCCCACGCGCGCCGCGCTCGAAGCCGTGCTGAACCCCGACTTCGGCGGCACCTGGGGCGCCGGCAACCTCTACTTCTGCGCGAATCCGGACTTTTCCGGCACGCACGTCTTCGCGAAGACGCTCGCCGAGCACAACCGCAACGCCCAGGCCTTCCAGGCCGAGCTGAACCGGCGCGCCCGCGAGAAGCGCCAGTAGCTTTCTCCCGACTCTAACCACGCAAGTATATGAAGACTAAACTGTTATTCGCCGCCACCGCGGCGCTGGCGCTGTTGGGACAGCTCGCCCTGCCCGCCAGAACCCTTTCCGTCAAGACCATCGAAGACGGCGGCACCGGCCCCTACAAGGCCGTGATGACCGTCGAGGAGGCGCTGCCCGGCTTCGCCGTGTACCGCCCGGCCGACATGGCCGCGGCCGTGAAGGCCGAAGGCCGCGCGCTGCCCATCGTCATCTTCGGCAACGGCGGCTGCGCCGTCAGCTCCCGCGGCTCCTACAGCTTCCTCGAGGAGATCGCCTCGCACGGCTACGTCGTCGCCGCCATCGAGCGCGAGAACGCGCAGGGCGGCGGCAGCATGTTCGACCCGGAGGTCGTCGCGCGCCAGAAGGCCGACGGCCTGTCGCTCGTCGAGGTCGTCGACTGGCTCGAGAAGGAGAACGCCCGGGCGGGCTCCGACTTCTACCAGATGGTCGATCCCATGTGCGTGTCCGCGGCGGGCTACTCCTGCGGCGGCCTGCAGGCCCTCGCCATCGGCGTGGGCGGCGACGAGCGCGTCAAGTGCCTGACCATCCTGAGCAGCGGCATCACCAATCCCGGCGACGGCCTGGCGGGCTTCCTGCTCAAGGAGGACCTCGCCAAGATCAAGGTGCCGATCGGCTACTTCATCGGCGGCGAGAGCGATATCGCCTACCTGAACGGCCTGGACGACTACCGGCGCATCACCCACGTGCCCGTCGTCTTCGCCAACTACGACGCCGGCCACGGCGAAACCTTCGGCAAGCCGCACGGCGGCACCTTCGCGCAGATGGCCCTCACCTGGCTGGACTACAACCTCAAGGGCAAGGAGGAGAACGGCAAGATCTTCCGCTACTGCGAGCCTGGCGACGCCTTCGGCGGCTGGCGCATCGAGTCCAAGAACTTCAACTACGCCTCGCGCGTGTTCACGCTCGACCTCGACGGTCGCGAGGCCCCGCTCGTGAACGCCGGCGACCAGGTGACCTACAACGCCGCCGGCGGCGTCCAGGGCATCTCCGGCACCACCGATCCGACCATCAAGGTCTTCCTGCCCGAGCCCGCCTACAACTCCGGCGCCGCCGTCATCATCCTGTCCGGCGGCGGCTTGATGTTCCACTCCTGGGGCAACGACGTCGAGAGCATGGCCAGCTGGCTGAACCGCCGCGGCGTGGCCGTGATAGGCCTGAAATACCACCTCGGCGGCATGCGCCGGCCGCAGGGTGGCGCGCCCGCCGCACGTCCTGCGGCGCCCGCCAAGCCGCTGGCCCTCCCGGACATCACCGGCTTCGACCAGCTGGCGAACGCCAACTGCAACCCCGACCAGTCGGGTGCGACCAATCCGACCCTGGAAGCAGCCGCTGAGGACGCACTGAAGACCATCCGCCTGGTGCGCGCCCACGCTGAGGAATGGGGCATCGATCCCCAGAAGGTCGGCTACCTGGGCTATTCCGCCGGCGGCGGCGTGGCCATCAGCGCCACGCTGAAAGCCGACGCGGCCGCGATGCCGAACTTCCTCGCGAGCTGCTATGGCCCCTCGCTCGAGAACGTCGTCGTACCGGAGAACGCGCCGAAACTCTTCATCGCCGTCCGCGCCCAGCACAACAACGTCGCCTCCGGCATGCTGGCCCTCTACCTGGCCTGGAAGAAGGCCGGCGTCAACGCCGAAATGTACATCTATGACGACGGCAACGGCCCCTTCGGCCCGGACGACCTCGGCACCACCTCCGGCGCCTGGCGCGACAACCTCTTCCGCTGGATGCAGTCCAACGGCATCGCCACCGGCCGCAAGGTCGGCGGCTCGCCCTTCGCCCGCCGGCCGCAGCGGTAGGCAGGGAAGGGGATACAACGAAAAAGGGGAAGCGATTATCGCTTCCCCTTGTCGGGATGATCTGACTCGAACAGACGACCCCTACGTCCCGAACGTAGTGCGCTAGCCAACTGCGCTACATCCCGATTTGGGCCACAAATTTACAACAAAAACTGCGATTAAGCAAGCTTATTGATGTAAACCGCAATGCCGCTCTTGAGGTTGGAGGCCTTGTTCTTGTGGATCAGGCCAATCTTGGCGAGCTTGTCGATCATCGCGTAGACCTTGGGGGCGTTGGCCTCGGCCGTAGCCTTGTCGGAGGTGTTGCGGATGTCGCGGATAGCGTTGCGGGTGGTTTTTGCATAATAACGATTATGCATTCTGTGCCTTTCGCTCTGGCGATCGGCCTTCTTTGCAGATGCTGTATTTGCCATTGTTTTATTTTTTAATATTTGGTAGTGGGTAGGAGAATCGAACTCCTATTGCAAGAATGAAAATCTTGAGTACTAGCCGTTATACGAACCCACCAAACTCATCCCAAAACGCTATTCGCCAATTTGGGACTGCAAAGATAGAAAACTTTTTGGACTTGGCAAATTAATTTGCCGCATTTTCTTCGCCCTCGGCCGCCTTTTTCCACTCCCAGGAGTAGAGCAGGGACTCGACCTGGCGCAGGTACTGGCGCTTGTCGAACTTCGGCGCGTACACCCACGCCTCGGCCACGAGGATCTCGCTGCCGTCGGGGCTGTAGAAGGAGTGCGACACGAACGGGCCGCCCATGAAATCGTTCTGGACCTCCCACATGCCGCGCACCTGCGCGAAGTCGCGGCCCCGGTACTTGAGGAACTCAAGGGTCAGCGGGAAGAACTCGCTGGTGGTCATGTAGGTGCCGTCGAACATGCCCGGAACGTTCTGCTGGAGCATGGCGTTGCGGTGGGCGATGATCTTCTCCACCGTGAAGGGATCGTCCTCGACGGGGTAGCGGTAGATGAAAACGTCCTGGTAGGCCTGCTTGTCGTCGGCGATCCAGGCGAAGGTGTCCGTGGCCATGCGCAGCTTGTAGCCGGTGGGGAAGTGCGGGGCGCCGCCGAAGATGTCCGACAGCTGCGAGAAGAGGGGATGCTCCTCGTAGCGCAGGGTGTTGCGGATCACGCGGTCGCGCTCCGCCTGCTCGAGGGCGCTGACGATCATCGGGCCCTTCTCCTTCAGGATCTCGGAAGCCGCGGCGGCGTCCGGAGCGCTGATCTGGATGGCGCACTGCGGTGCGGCCCAGACGTCGTGGCGGAAGATGATGCCGGCGCTGTCGATCTGGGGATTCACCTGGAAGAGAACGATGTTGCGGTGGTACTTGAACAGGTCGCCGAACGCGGAGGGAATCACGTTCACGAGGCTGTAGAGGGGCTCTTTCTGCGCCAGCCAGGGGCAGTCGCAGGCCAGCAGGTCGCGCACGTCGCCGCCCAGGGTGTCCTCCCAGTCGGATTTCTCCATGATGACGATCACTTCGCCCGCCTTGCCGCTGACGCTCGGCAGCAGGCCCTTGGTGCTCTTGCAGCCGGCCAGTGCGAGGACGGCGGCCAGCCCGAGAAGCAGTATTTTACCAGTTTTCATATCTCCTTGAATTTTAATGTATTAATCGTGCGATATCGTTGCCGAACGCGAGGAACATCAGCGCGAAGATGAGCACCATGCCGATGAGCTGCGCGACGACGAGGAATTTCTGTCCGGGCTTGCGGCCCGAGACAATCTCATAAAGGGTGAAGAGGATGTGGCCGCCGTCCAGCCCCGGGATGGGGAGGAGGTTCATCACGCCGAGCATGATGGACAGCAGCGCGAGGATGTTCAGGAAGCGGAACCAGTCCCAGGTGTCGGGGAAGACCTGCCCGATGGCGATGAAGCTGCCGACGCTCTTGTAGGCGCCGGTGGACGGCCGCGCGAGCAGGCGCAGGTCGTCGAGGTAGCCGCCGATCGAGGCGCCCGCCTCCCGCCAGCCGGCGGGGATGGCCTCCAGGAGGTTGTAGTGCCGGGTCTTGACGCCCGGCATCTGCATGTACACACCGATGCGGCCGGTGCTGTCCACGCGGACCGGCAGGCCGAGCGTGTCGGCACCGCGGACCACGGAGGCGTCGATCTCCTGCGAGCGGTACTCCGCGAGCAGGGCGCGCGAATCCTGGACGTAGCGGACGGAGCGGCCGTCGAAGGCGACGATGCGGTCGCCGCGCAGCAGGTCCGCCTGGGCGTTGAGGCCGTTCGCCATCACGGAATCGATCACGAACGGCACCGCCAGGTCGAACATCATCGGGTCGCTGAGCACGTCCCCGATGCGGGCCTGGTCGATGTAGATGTCGAGCGTGTCGGTGCCGCGCAGGACCGTGGCCTTGTGCACGCCGCGGCGGGCGAGATCGGCCTGCAGCATCCCGAAGTTCTCGGGCACGTAGTCGTCGAAGCGCAGGATCTCATCGCCGGTGCGGAAGCCCATCTCGTAGGCGAGCTCGTCCACGTAGATCTGGTTGCCGCGGTTCTCGATATAGGATTCGCCCCAGATCGCCATGATGGCGATGTAGGTGAGGATGGCGAAGATGAAATTGTTGATCACGCCGCCGGCCATCACCAGCAGGCGCTGCCAGGCCGGTTTCGTGCGGAACTCCCAGGGCTGGGGCTCCTGCTTCATTTGCTCGAGGTCCAGCGACTCGTCGATCATGCCGGCGATCTTGCAGTAGCCGCCGAAGGGCAGCCAGCCGATGCCGAACTCCGTGCCGCCCCAGTGCCAGCGCGCAAGCGCCTTGCCGCCCAGGTCGAAGAAGAGGTAGAACTTCTCCACGCGGATGCCGAACGCGCGCGCCCACAGGAAATGACCGAACTCATGGATGATGATGAGCACGGACAGGGCGAGGATGACTTGCAGTGTCTTAATGAATATAACCATCGGCAATCGCGGCGACTTCGCTGTTTGTGGCGAAAATGTCGTCGAGCGAAGGGTCTGCTGCAAAATTCAGGCCCGAGAGCGCTTTTTCACCGATCTTGGCGATATCATAGAAGGAAATCAAACCTTTGAGGTAGGCGGCCACCGCCACCTCGTTGGCGGCGTTGAGGGCGCAGGGGGCGTTGCCGCCGCGGCGGATTGCCTCGAAGGCGAGCCCCAGGCAGGGGAAGCGGTTGGTGTCGGGGGCCTCGAAGGTGAGGCCGCCCAGCGTTGCGAAATCGAGCTTCTTGTTGCCCACCGTCAGGCGCTGGGGGAAGCTCAGCGCGAAGCCGATGGGCTCGCGCATGTCCGGGCAGCCGAGCTGTGCGATCACGGCCCCGTCCACGAACTCGACCATCGAGTGGATGATCGATTCGGGGTGGACGACGACGTTGATCTGGTCGGGCGTCAGGTCGAAGAGCCACTTTGCCTCGATGACCTCGAAGCCCTTGTTCATCATGGTGGCGGAGTCGATGGTGACCTTGTTGCCCATGTTCCAGTTGGGGTGCTTGAGGGCCTGCGCGGCGGTGGCGCCGGCGATCTTCTGGCGGTCCCAGGTGCGGAACGGGCCGCCGGAGGCGGTCAGGTGCACGCGCTCCACGGGGTTGTCGCCCGCGGCGAGCAGGCACTGGAAGATGGCGGAGTGCTCCGAGTCGACGGGGAGGATTACGCCACCGTGCTCGCGTGCCAGTTTCGTGACTACGGACCCGGCGGCGACCAGGGTCTCCTTGTTCGCCAGCGCGACGACCTTGCCGGCCTTCAGGGCCGCGAGCGTGGGCCGCAGGCCGCTGAAGCCGACCATCGCGCCCACGACGATGTCCACGCCGTCCATGCCGACCAGGTCGCACAGGCTGTCCACGCCCGCCCACACCTTGACACCGTGGGGCTGCAGCGCGTCCGCCACGTCCTGGTAGCGGGCTTCATTGCAGATGACGACGTGGGGCACGTCGAATTCGATGGCCTGCGCAATCAGCAGACCCACGCTGCTGCGGGCGGAGATGAGGACGACCTCAAAGAGGTCTCGGTGCTGGCGGATAACGTCCAGCGTCTGGGTGCCGATGGATCCGGTGGATCCGAGTATGGCTATCTTTCTTTTCACTTAGAAGCTGATGTAATGGGTCGGATCGAGGCTCTGGCCGTTCTGCCAGAGCTCGAAGTGCAGGTGTTCGGCGCCGGGCTGTCCGGACATCCCGCCCACGAGGGCGATCGGGGTGCCGGCCTTGACGGCGTCGCCGGAACTGCGCAGAAGTTTTTGGTTATTAGAGTAGACGCTCAGCAGGTTTTCGCGGTGCTGGACGATGATGACGTAGCCGGTCTCGGCGTTCCAGCCGTCGAAGATGACCGTGCCGTCCAGCACGGCGCTGACCACGGTCCCCGTGGGGGCCGCGATGTCGATGGCGGGATGGCTCACGCGGTCATAAGGCGTAGAAACGACGCCCTTCAGCGGCGAGAAGAAGTGGATGCCCTCGATGGGCAGGTCGCGCTCGGCCCGGGCGCCCACGCCGAACTGCTCTTCTTTCTGCACGGTCTCGCGCAGGAGCGAGTCGCGGCGGGCGAGCTCTTCGGCGCTCTTGGCGGAGAGGTAGTTGCGTTTGGCGTTGGTCACGAGGCTGTCGAAGTCGATGGTCTGCTCGCCCGTGAGCACGCGGCTGAGGCTCTCTGCGTAGAGGTTCCAGCGGGCCACCGCATTCTCCAGGGAGTCGATCTTGATGGCGTTGGTCACGGCCTGGCGGCGCGTGTGGGCGTTCGGGTAACCGGGGATGATGGTGCGCAGCGGCGTCACGGCGAACAGCAGGTAGCCCACGAGCAGCAGCGCGAGGATGGCCGAGATGATGCCGTAGATGAGTTGCGCCTGGTTGAACCGGATCGAGCGGAGCGACTCGTGGGTCTCATTGTCCACGAGCGACAGCCTGAACTGGCGGGGGCGGTGATCCGGATTTTGTCTTCCCATACTTTTGATGTAAATTTGCGGTGATGAACAGGACGATAGGAATAGACTACGGACGCGCCAGGGTCGGTGTCGCTGTCAGCGACCCGCTGGGCATCTTTGCCTCTCCGCTCGAGACTGTTCCTGCTACAAAGATAATAGAATATCTGCAAAAATATGCCGTTTCCGAGACGGTAGTGCGTTTTGTCGTGGGCTGGCCGCTCAATCTCAACGGCGCGCCCGCCGAGGCGGCGGCGGATGTGGAGGTTTTCCTGAAGCGCCTGCGCAAGGCCTTCCCGGAGGTGCCCGTGGAGCTGGAGGACGAGCGTTTCACTTCCGTGCTCGCGCACCGGGCGATGATCGACGGGGGGATGAAGAAGAGCGACCGGCGGGACAAGGCCTCGGTGGACAAGATCAGCGCCGCCATCATCCTGCAGAGTTATTTGGACAAGAAGAAATGATTCAACCTATCTACTTATACGGCTCGGAGGTGCTGCGCAAGGTCGCGGCGCCGGCCGACCTCGCCGACCGGGACGGTCTGAAGTCCCTGGTCCAGGACCTTTGGGACACCCTTGAGAAGTCCGACGGCTGCGGCCTCGCCGCGCCGCAGATCGGCGTGAGCTTGCGTGTCGCCGTGGTCAACGGCGATGTCATGAAGGACATCTACCCTTATCTGGACGGCTTCCGCCGCGCGTTCATCAATCCGGTGGTCCTGGAGGAGAGCGAGACGATGTGCGAGTACAACGAGGGCTGCCTCAGCGTGCCCGGCGTCTACGCCGACGTCCGCCGGCCGGAGTCGCTGACGGTCGAGTACTACGACGAGAACCTCGAGAAGAAGACGGAGACTTTCGACAAGTTTGCCGCCCGGATGATCCAGCACGAGTTCTCGCACCTCGACGGCGAGCTTTTCACCGACCTCGTCGCCCCGATCCGCCGCAAGATGCTCACCAAGAAGCTCCAGAACATCGCCCACGGCAAAGTCGGCACCGCCTACAAAGCGAAGATCAAGTAGACGCCGCATAAACCACGCGGTTCCCCGGCGCGAAAGAGGGCGCTGGCGTGTCTGCCAGAGACAGGTGTCCACGAAATCGGCCTCTGGTGCGATATGATTGGACACCTCCCCCTGAAATAGGCTGAAATCGGCCCCAAATGCCGACAGGTGTCCAATTTCCTCGCGTAGAATAGCGATTTCCTGGACACCTGTCGGATCGGCTTACATCGTCTCCAGCCCAGTCAGCATCGACCACATATGGCTTTCCCAGCTGGCCATAGCAGCAAACCGCGCTTTAACGACCATTGACCATCGTAGCGCAGCACTGCCGCTGCCGTTTTTTGCGTCAGCCGGTGCGGGGGGCGTGCGTGGGCCTGGCCGTTTGCCTGTGCCGTCGGGGGCCGGACAAGCTTTTTTCTGCTTGGACGGCACCAGCCTTGCCGCTTCCGGCGGAGAAGGCGAAATTTTTCGTAAATTTGCGGACGTCGGGGATGAACTCCCGATGATGGAGCGGCGCCAGCTGGCCGACAAGCCTGGCTATGCCGAGTATCGGGGGAGTACGCGCATCATGATATAAGATTCACTGAACCAAGCAGATAATATGGAAGTAATACAAAGTTTCACCATCGACCACACCCAGCTCAAGCCGGGTATCTACGTATCCCGGGTGGACAGGGGATTCACGACCTTCGACCTCCGGATCACGGAGCCGAACAAGGAGCCGGCGGTGGCGCCGGCGGCCATGCACAGCATCGAGCACCTGATGGCCACGTGGTTCCGCAACTCGGCCGCGAAGGACGACGTGGTCTACGTCGGCCCGATGGGCTGCCTGACGGGCATGTACATCATCATGACGGGCAGCTACACGGTGGAAGACATGCGCCGGCTGACCCTCGAATGCCTGGAATGGATCCTCACGCAGGACGAAGTCCCGGCCACGACGCCGGAGACCTGCGGCAACTACCTGCTGCATGACCTGCCGATGTGCAAATGGGAGTGCGCCCGCTACCTGGACCGCCTCCGCAACGACTTCCACAGCGAATACACCCAGCTCCGCGTCGTCCTGGGCGACGGCAAAACCTTCGCCGACGCATAATGGACCTGGAGCTGATCCTCATCATCCTGCTGCCCCTGATGGCCCTCTGGATCATGATCCTGGACCGGAAGGTCGGCAAATTGAAGGGGAATGCCCTCGACACCGAAGACCTCGACCACCACGCGCCCACGCCGGGCGTCGACCACGAAGCCATCGCCCGCCAGCTCTACGACTGGCTCATCAAGCGCGGCAACCGGAAGGCGATCTCCACCCACCACGTCCTGGACAAGGCCTTCGGACGACCGCAGATCGTCTACCGCGAAGACGGGGTGGGCTATGACATGGTCTACCGCGACTTCTCCCTGGTCGACTACGACCTCTACTTGATCGACGAGCGGCTCACGGAGCTGACCGAGCGGGAAGGGAAGTACGAAATGGACTTCTCCGACAGCATAAAAAACTGTGACGCGCAGACTTACGACATCCCGTTCGTGTTCCGTAAAAAGCGAATATCAAAGCAGAATTTGTAGCTTTTTTACGCATTTATTGCTCCGTTCTGGAGGAACTGATCCGCAGCGACGAGGATTACAAGAACGCCGTCGTCATGTCCTATGTGGTGATGCAGACGACGGCGTCCCTGGAAGGCGACAGCAAGCTGGAGAAGAAGCTGGCCATATCATTACGGAAATGGCCACCGGCAACGGTGAATCTCTTGAGGCTTATCACCTTTAATAGTTGAAGGACCCCCGGCGGATTGGTTGGTACGTACTTTTTTCGTAAATTTGTACGTTAACAACTAACCGCGAACCAATGGGAGCATTCCACGCTTACGACATCCGGGGAGTCTACGGAGTTGATTTCGACCGGACTACGGCCTACAAGGTCGGCTATTTCATTCCTGAACTGCTGGGCGCCAAAGAGGTGCTGGTGGGGCGGGATTGCCGTGTGTCCTCACAGGAGATCCACGACGCGCTCGTGGAGGGCATCTGCGATGCGGGAGCCGATGTCGCCGACATCGGGCTGAGCAGCACGCCGATGGTCTACTTCGGGACGGCCAACTACGGCTACAAAGCCTCCGTGCAGATCACCGCGAGCCACAACCCCGCCGAGTACAACGGCATGAAGGTGAGCCGCGAGAATGCGCTCCCGGTGGGCCTGGACACGGGCCTGGGCCAGATCAAGGACTGGATCGAGCAGGGGCGCCCGACGCCCGTCGCCGCCAGTCGCGGCACGGTGCGCATGAAGGACATCCACGAAGACTACATGAACTTCATGCGGAAGTTCAAGGGGGACTACAGCGACCTGAATATCGCCTTCGACCTGTCGAACGGCATGGCGTGCCTCTTCGCGCACGAGATGTTCGGCGAAGGGCCGAACTACCTCTTCGACACGATCGACGGCCGCTTCCCGAACCACGAGCCCAACCCGCTGGTGGCGAAGAATGTCGAGCCGCTCAGCGAGCTGGTGCGCCGCAAGGGTGCCGACGTGGGCGTGATCTACGACGGCGACGCCGACCGCGTGATGTTCGTGGACGAGCGGGGAAAGTTCGTGGCGCCGGACCTGGTGATCGCGATGATGGCGAAATACTTCTGCGACGAGCGCGGCGCGAAGAAGCCGCGCGTGCTGCAGGAGATCCGCTCCTCCAAGGCGGTGGGCGAGTACCTCGCGCGTTACGGCGCGGACGTGCACACCTGGCGCGTGGGCCGCGCCTTCGCCGCGCCCAAGCTCCGTGAGATTGACGGCCTGTGGGGCGGCGAGCTGGCGGGCCATTACTATTTCAAGGATTTCTTCTACTCCGACAGCGGCCTGCTCTCGTCGCTGATCGTGCTGCGCATCGTGGCCGCCCTGAAGAAGCAGGGCCGGACCTTCAGCCAGCAGATCGCCGAGATCGCCGGCTACTGCAACTCCGGCGAGATCAACTTCCGCCTCGAGGACAAGCCGGGCGCGATGAAAGCCGTGTGCGAGTATTTCGCCGCGCAGGAAACCCCGCTCAAGACGATGGACTTCGACGGCTTCCGCCTGGAGTTCGCCGACTGGTGGTTCAACATCCGTCCGTCCAACACGGAGCCGTACCTGCGTTTCATCTGCGAGGCGCGCAGCGAAAAAATGCTGCAGGACAAGGTCGCGCAGGCATGCAAATTGCTGGAAAAACGCTTCGGCGCCGTGCGCTCGTAATCTGAAATTATGAAGAAAAAAGATATATCGTTAGTTATTAGTCTATTACTGCCTGTCGCCCTGTTCGCGCAGGCTCCCGATACCACCATCAACAAACGTGCGCTGTTTCCCGGCAGCGGCTCGTCGACGGCCGATACGCTGACCGTTCCGAAAGATTTCGTCACCGAGCCCGGCTCCTTCCAGCAGGGCAAGGGCGCGGAGGTGGACACCCTGGACATCCAGGACGGCCGCCTGCTGCTGGTCCTCAAGGACGACCATACGTGGTACTACATCAAGAATTTCAAGCTGATGGAGAGCGACAGCACCTTCGTGAAGGACTGGGTCGCGGACACCACGAATCCCTATACCGCGCCGCTGGAGAGCCTCCCGCTGCGCAATTCCATCGCGCTGGTGGACTCCGCCAGCCGCTTCGTCTGCCCGAACCAGACCAAGGTCTTCTCCCGCTTCGGCATGCGCCACGGCCGGCGCCACCAGGGCGTGGACCTGCCGCTGAAGACGGGCACGCCCGTCGTGGCGGCCTTCGACGGCCGCGTGCGCGCGTCCACCTACAACAAGGGCTACGGCAACCTGGTCATCATCCGCCACGAGAACGGTCTGGAGACCTTCTACGCCCACCTCTCCAAGCGTGAGGTCGAGGTGGGGGACTGGGTGCGCGCCGGCGACGAGATCGGCCTCGGCGGCTCGACCGGCCGCTCCACGGGCCCGCACCTGCACTTCGAGACCCGCTACCAGGGCTACGCCTTCGATCCCGAATGGATCGCGGACTTTGAGAAGGGCGAGCTGCGCAAGAATGTCTTCGTGCTGCGCCGCAGCTACCTCGACGCCCACTCCCGCTACACACCGGAGTCGCTGGATGAGGAGGACGACGTCTATGGCGGCGACGAGAAGATCGTCGAAGAGGAGAAGCGCCTCGCCGCCGAGCGCGCCGCCATGCGCTACCACACCATCAAGGAAGGCGAGAGCCTGAGCGTCATCGCCAAAAAGGAGGGCAAGTCGCTGAACGCCGTCATCAAGCTCAACCCCGGCATCAACCCCGACAAGCTTTCGATCGGCCAGAAGATCCGTGTGAATTAAGACACCAACCAAACCATTTTTTCTAATAACTACTATTATGCGTAACGCAATTGTCAAATTCTTTGTGGCGGCCGCGATCATGTTCGCGGGTGCCTTTGTCTCTAATGCCCAGCCGGGTGGCGGTTTCCAGTTCGATCCCAATGAGATCGCGAAAATGCGCGCCGACGACATGAAGCAGACCGTCAAACTCACCGACGACCAGTACACCAAGGTGGTCGCCCTGTTCAAAGCCGAGATGGAGAACATGCAGAAAATGTTCGAAGGCGGCGGCATGCCGGACATGGACGCGATGCAGAAGCAGCGCGAGGAGCAGACCAAGAAGCTGAAGGAAGTCCTCTCCAAGGATCAGTTCGAGGCCTGGCAGAAGCACGAGCAGGAGCGTATGCAACAATTTGGCGGAGGCGGATTCTAGCCCCCGACTTTCAGGGAAAACGGCGCACCCGCTCGGTGCGCCGTTTTTTTTGTATATTTGCCCTATGATGAAACGATTCCTTCCTCTTTTGCTGGCCGCGACGCTGGCGTGCGGCTGCAGCACCCTCAGCAAGATCAACTGGGATTATACCCGCCTCGCGAGTGCCGGCGCGAAGGCTGCGACAGCCGCCTCGATCACCGACGAGCAGGTGGCGGAGCTTTGCCGCCAGTCGGTGGCGTACACCGATCAGCAGACGCCGATGGCGGACGCGAAGTACCAGCAGCGCCTGCAGAAGCTGATGGCCGGCGTGGGCGCCGTGGAAGGGAAGGCGCTCAATTTCAAGGTCTATCGCTCCGACGAGGTGAACGCCTGCGCCTACGGCGACGGCTCCGTGCGCGTGAATTCCGCGCTGATGGACCTGATGGACGACGACGAGCTCTTCGCCGTGATCGGGCATGAGCTCGGCCACGTGGCCAACAAGGACTCGATGAAGGCGATGAAACGGGCCTACCTGGGCTCCGCCGCGCGCGAGGCCATCTACGCTGCGGGCGGCTACGGCCAGCTGGCCGGGACGGTGCTCGGCGACATCTCCGAGGCCTACGTCAACGCGCAGTTCTCCCAGAGCCAGGAGTCGAAGGCCGACGAGTACGGCTTCGAGTTCTCCGTGGCGAACGGACGCGACCCCTACGGCATGGCCCGCTCGCTGGAGAAGCTCAACAACCTCGCCGGCGGCGCGCAGTCGTCCACCCTGGCGAAGATGTTCTCCTCGCACCCCGACAGCGCCAAGCGCGCCGCCAAGATGCGCAAGAAGGCCGACCAGTACACCGGCCAGGACACTACCAAGTAAACCAATATTAACCCTATAGTAATGAAATCCTTACGCACTCCGTTCCTGGCGCTTGCGCTGGGACTCGCGGCCTTAGGCGCCCTGGCGCAGCCGTACCCGTATCAGGACAGAACTCTCTCGCCGGAGCGGCGCGCCGCCGACCTGCTCGGCCGCCTCACCCTCGAAGAGAAGGCGTCGCTGACGATGCACGCCAGCCCGGCCATCCCGCGTCTGGGCATCAAGCAGTATAACTGGTGGAGCGAGGCCCTGCACGGCATCGCCCGCAACGGCAGCGCCACCGTGTTCCCGCAGCCGATCGGCATGGCGTCGAGCTTTGACGAGCGCCTGATCGAAGCGGTCTTCTCCGCCGCCAGCGACGAAGCGCGCGTGAAGTACCTGGAAACCAAGGACAACGTCAAGGTGTACCAGGGCCTGACCTTCTGGACGCCGAATATCAACATTTTCCGCGATCCCCGCTGGGGCCGCGGCATGGAGACCTACGGGGAGGATCCCTTCCTGACCGGCCGCCTCGGCATGGCCGTGGTCCGCGGCCTGCAGGGCCCGGAGGATTCCCCGGTCCGCAAGACGCACGCCTGCGCCAAGCACTACGCCGTGCACTCCGGCCTGGAGTCCAACCGCCACCGCTTCGACGCGGTGGTCTCCGAGCGCGACCTGCGCGAGACCTACCTCCCGGCCTTCAAGGACCTGGTGACCAAGGCCCACGTGCAGGAGGTGATGACGGCCTACAACCGCTTCCGCGGGGAGCCCTGCGCCGCTTCCAGCTACCTGGTGGACCAGATCCTCCGCAAGGAGTGGGGCTACCAGGGCATGGTGGTCTCCGACTGCTGGGCCATTCCCGACTTCTTCGAGAAAGGCCGCCACGGCTTCACCGACAGCCCCGTCCAGGCGGCGGCCCTCGCCGTGCGCAACGGCCTGGACGTGGAGTGCGGCAGTACCTTCGTGAACATCCCCGCCGCCGTGGAGCAGGGCCTGCTCGACGAGGCGGACCTCGACCGCAACCTGATGCGCATCCTCACCGAACGCTTCCGCCTCGGTGAGATGGACGGCAACTCCCCCTGGGACAATCTCGATCCCGCCATCGTGGAAGGCCCGGAGCACCGCGCGCTTTCGCTGAAGATGGCGCGCGAGTCGCTGGTCCTCCTGCAGAACAAGGGCGTCCTGCCGCTGCGTCCCGGCCAGAAGGTGGCCGTGATCGGCCCGAACGCCGACGACACCGAGATGATGTGGGGCAACTACAACCCCGTCCCGAAGAGCACCGTGACGCTGCTCGACGCCTTCAAGGCCCGCGACCCGCAGGTCGTAAATTTCCGCGGCTGCGGCATCATCGGCGCTGAATTCATGCCGGAGAACAACCCGGACGACCGCATGGCCCAGCTGATGAAGCTCTCCAACGAGGAGCTCGAGGAAGTGGCCAAACAGTACGCCATCAATATCAATGACGTCAAGGCCTACGCACGCCGCACCAAGCTCCTGCACGACAGTTTCCTGCCCGCGCTCGACGTGGCCGACGTGCTCAAGCGCCTGGAGGGCATCGACGTGGTCGTCTTCGCGGGCGGCATCTCGCCGCGCCTCGAAGGCGAGGAGATGCCCGTGCAGCTGCCCGGCTTCTCCGGCGGCGACCGCACCGACCTCGAACTACCCGCCGTGCAGCGCCAGCTGCTGCAGGCCCTGCACGCCGCCGGCAAGAAGGTTGTCCTCGTGAATTTCTCCGGCTGCGCCATCGGCCTCGTGCCCGAGACGCAGAGCTGCGACGCCATCCTGCAGGCCTGGTATCCCGGCCAGGAGGGCGGCACCGCTATCGTGGAGGCGCTCTACGGCGAATTCAACCCCTCCGGCAAGCTGCCCGTCACCTTCTACCGTTCGGTGGACCAGCTCCCCGAGGTGGAGGACTACAACATGGAGGGCCACACCTACCGCTATTTCCGCGGCACGCCGCTCTTCCCCTTCGGTTTCGGCCTGAGCTACACCGACTTCCACTTCGGCGCCGCCAAGGTGCAGAACGGGGTGCTGGAGTTCACGGTCCGCAATACCGGCAAGCGCAACGGCACCGAGGTCGTCCAGCTCTACGTCCGCAAACCCGGCGACGTGGGCGGTCCGAACAAGACGCTCCGCGCTTTCCAGCGCGTGACGGTGATGGCCGGCGCTTCCGCGACGGTCCGCATCCCGCTCGACGACGAGGTCTTCACCTGGTGGAGCGAGTCCGCGCAGAACATGGTCCCCGTGCACGGCGAGTATGAGCTGCTCTACGGTTCCAGCTCCGCCGACGCCGACCTCAAGAAGGTGAATTACAAGTTCTAAGCTGTATGAAAAAGATCTGGCTTTCCCTGGGCGCCGCCCTGCTGCTGGCGCTCTCCCTGCACGCGCAGGATAAAGTGACGAAGACGGTCCTCGAGCTGGGCCGCACCGACAACCGCACGATGGAGCACGCGGACTATATCGCCCGCAACATCGGAGGGCGCCTCGTGGGCACGCACATGCTCAATCACGCCGAGGAGTGGGTGGCGGAGCAGTTCCGCGCATGGGGCCTGGAGGTGACGATGCAGGAGGCCGTCACCATCGGCGTCGGCTTCGACCGGGGCCCCTGGTCCGGCCGCATGCTCGCCGAAGACGGCATGACGCTGCACTTCGGCACGCCCGCCTACACGGCCGGCACGCGCGGTCCCCAGAAAGGGCGCGTGCTGCTGGAGCCGAAAAGCCAGCGGGAGTTCGACCGCGTGAAAGGCGCACTCCGGAGCGCCTGGGTGCTCGTCGAGACGGGCCCGACCAACGGTCTGGCCCTCGACGCCAGCGCCAGGGCGGATTCCACGCGCGCCGCACAGCTCGCGGAGGGCAAGAAAGACGTTTCTGTGCCATTCTACCGCCAAATGGTCGAAGCGGGTGTGCTGGGCTTCATCCGCCCCGCCAAGCTCCCGATGCAGGTGCTCTACAACCGCGCGATGTGCTTCGACCTGACGATGGACACGCTGCCCACCGCCTGCGACATCCTGCTGGACGAGCATCAGTTTGCCATCATCAAGCAGAAGGCCCTCGACCGGCAGGACTTCCTGCTGGAGTTCGATATCCGCAACCACTTCTTCCCGGGCCCGATGCTGCACCGCAACATCCTCGCCGTCATCAAGGGCACCCAGCATCCCGACGAATACGTCCTGCTGGGCGGCCACCTGGACGCCTATGACATCGCCACCGGCGCGGTCGACGACGGGCAGGGCGTGTGCGTGACGATGGAGGCCGCGCGGCTGCTCGCCGCGGCTGGCGCCAAGCCCAAGCGCTCCATCATGTTCTGCATCTGGACGGGCGAGGAGTACGGCCTGCTGGGCTCGAAGTATTTCGTTGAGAATAAGACGATTCCGTGGGGTAAGATCTCCAATTACTTCAACCGCGACGGCGGGCCGCTGGCCTGCACGTCCATCACCGTCCCGCCGGCGATGTACGACGATTTCGTGAAGGTCTGCGCCCCGCTGACGGACTACAATCCCGAGATCCCCTTCACGGTGAACAAGCGCGAGGGCGAGCCGCAGGAGCGCCCGACGAGCGCCGGCGGATCCGACCACGCCTATTTCGCGATGAACGGCATCCCGGCCATCTCCTTCCGCGAGACGGACGTCTTCGGCCTGGATTTCAACTACCGCGACATCTGGCACACGGAGGACGACCTCTTCGACAAGCTGATCCCGGCCTACCTGGAGCACTCGGCGGTCATCAACGCCGTCACGGCCTACGGCCTGGCGAATCTACCGCACCTCCTCTCCAGGGAAGGGTTATACAAAGAATAAAGGAGATGCCCGATCAGGTCGGGCATGACGCGAAAAAGGCCAGGAGTTTTCCTGGCCTTTTTCGTGCGGGTGAAGGGGCTCGACGCTGCGCGTCGCGGCGTTATTTGATTGAGGGGGCGTACCCCCTCAAACTCCCCTGCGTCGCTTCGCTCCGTTTTTTTTTGCTATCTTTGCATTTCGACAACGCGGGTGTGTTGTAATTGGTAGCCAAGCGGGACTTAGGATCCCGTGTCGCGAGACGTGCGGGTTCGAGCCCCGCCACCCGCACTAAGGATCAATCTGTGAATCCTTTAATCCCAGGAAGTATAGAATTCCGTCGAGGCCGATGGAGGTGATGTTCTGCTGGGCGTTGGCCTGCACCTTGGGCTTGGCGTGGTAGGCGATGCCCAGGCCCGCGAGCGAGAGCATCGGCAGGTCGTTGGCGCCGTCACCGACGGCCACCGCCTGCGCCAGGTTGATGTTCTCCACCTGGCAGAGCAGGCGCAGCAGCTCCGCCTTGCGGCGGCCGTCCACCACGTCGCCGACGTAGCGGCCGGTGAGCTTGCCGTCCTCGATCTCCAGCTCGTTGGCGTAGACGTAGTCGAAGCCGAACTTCTGCTGGAGGTGCTTGCCGAAATAGGTGAATCCGCCGGAGAGGATGGCGGTCTTGTAGCCCACCATCTTGAGAATCTTCATCATGCGCTCCAGACCCTCGTTGAAGGGGAGGTTCTGGGCGATCTCCTCCATCACGCTGACGTCCAGCCCCTTGAGCAGGGCCACGCGCCGCGTGAAGCTCTCGGTGAAGTCGATCTCGCCGCGCATCGCCTGCGCGGTGATCGCCTTCACCTGGTCGCCCACGCCCGCACGGGCCGCCAGCTCGTCGATGCACTCGGTGTGCACGAGGGTGGAGTCCATATCGAAGCAGATGAGCCGTCGGGAGCGCCGGTAGATGTCGTCCTTCTGGAAGGAGATGTCCAGGCCGCTCTTCGGCAGGCTCAGCAGCGCGTTCTGCAGGGCGCCGCGCTCCTCGTCGCTGAGCGAGCCGCGCACGGAGATCTCGATGCAGGCCTTTGCCGCCCGCTCGTTCACGCCCTCGAGGGGCGGGCGGCCGGTCAGGCGGCGGATGGCGTCGATGTTCAGCCCGAAACGGAAGATCACCGCCGTCACGTCCGCAATCTGCCGGGCCGTCACCGTGCGGCCCAGCAGGGTCACGATGTAGCGGTTCTTGCCCTGGCGGGCCACCCACGCGTCGTAGGCTTCGCGCTCGATGGGCGTGAAGCGGATCTGCACGCCCAGCTCGGAGGCCTTGAAGAGCAGGTCCTTCATGATGAAGCCGGACTTCTCCTGGGTTGTCAGGAAGAGGATGCCCAGGGCCAGCGATTTGTGGATGTTCTCCTGGCCGATGTCCAGGATCGTGGCGTCGTACTGCGCCAGGATCGAGGTGAGGGCCGTGGTCAAGCCGGGCTTGTCCTCGCCGGAGATGTTGACTTGGATGATCTCTATCATGTCTGTTTTCTGTTACAGGCCAAGCTTCTTGAAGAAGTCGTTGCCCTTGTCGTCCACGAGGATGAAGGCGGGGAAGTCCTCGACCTTGATTTTCCAGATGGCCTCCATGCCGAGCTCCGGGTACTCCACGCACTCGATGCTGCGGATGCTGCTCTGCGACAGGACGGCCGCCACACCGCCGATGGTGCCCAGATAGAAACCGCCGTGCTTCTCGCAGGCGTCCGTCACCACCTTGGAGCGGTTGCCCTTGGCGATCATCACCAGGGAAGCGCCGTGATCCTGGAATTCATCCACATACGGGTCCATACGGTTGGCCGTGGTGGGGCCCATGGAACCGCAGGGGTAGCCGGCCGGCGTCTTGGCAGGGCCGGCGTACAGCACCGGATAATCCTTGAAGTACTGCGGCAGGCCTTCGCCGGCGTCCAGGCGGGCCTTGAGCTTGGCGTGGGCGATGTCGCGCGCCACGATGATGGTGCCCTTCAGGTTCACGCGGGTGCCGACGGTGTATTTGGTGAGCTCGGCACGCACGGCGTCGATGCCCTTGTCCAGGTCTATTTCAATGCCCTTGGGGCCTTCGCCGGGACGGCGCAGCTCTTCGGGGATGAGTTCCGAAGGGTTGCTGTCCATCTTTTCGATCCACACGCCGTCGGCGTTGATCTTGCTCTTGATGTTGCGGTCCGCGGAACAGCTGACGCCCATGCCGATGGGGCAGCTGGCGCCGTGGCGCGGCAGGCGGATCACGCGGATGTCGTGGGCCAGGTATTTGCCGCCGAACTGGGCGCCCAGGCCGATCTTCTGGGACTCAACCAGGAGTTTCTGCTCTAGATCGATATCCCGGAATGCGCGGCCGGTCTCGTCACCGGTGGTGGGAAGATTGTCGTAGAACTTGATGCTGGCCAGTTTTACCGTGAGGAGGTTCTTCTCGGCCGACGTACCGCCAATCACGAAGGCGATGTGGTAGGGCGGGCAGGCTGCCGTACCCAGGGATTTCATCTTCTCCACCAGGAAAGGAATGAGGGTACCCTCGTTCTGGATGGTGGCCTTGGTCATGGGGTAGAAATAGGTCTTGTTGGCGCTGCCGCCGCCCTTGGCCACCATGATGAAGCGATACTCGTCGCCCTGCGTGGCCTCAATGTCAATCTGAGCGGGAAGGTTGCACTTGGTGTTCACCTCGTCGTACATGTTCAGCGGGGCGTTCTGGCTGTAGCGCAGGTTCTCCTGCGTATAGGTGTTGAAAACGCCGCGGCTGAGCGCCTCTTCGTCCTCAAAGTCCGTCCACACGTGCTGTCCCTTTTCGCCGTGGATGATGGCGGTGCCGGTATCCTGGCAGAAAGGAAGTACGCCCTTGACGGCGGTCTCGGCGTTGCGCAGGAACTGCAGTGCAACGTATTTGTCGTTCTCCGAGGCCTCGGGATCCTTGAGGATGGCCGCCACCTGCTCATTGTGGGCGCGGCGCAGCATGAACTCGCAATCGTGGAAGGACTGCTGGGCCACCAGCGTGAGGGCCTCCGGAGATACCTCCAGGATCGTCTTGTCACCCAGCTTGGATGTCTTTACCAGCTTTTCAGAGTCGGGAATCTTGTAGTACTCAGTCGTGTCGGGGCCCAGCTGAAACATGGGCGCGTATTTAAACTCGGTCATATAAGTTAGTTGTGCATTAAGAATTCTTTCATGAAGGCGTTGAGGTCGCCGTCCAGGACGCCCTGCGTGTCGGCGGTCTCCCAGCCGGTGCGCAGGTCCTTGACCATCTTGTAGGGGTGCAGGACGTAGGAGCGGATCTGCGAGCCCCATTCGATCTTGCGCTTCTGGCCCTCGAGCTCGGCCTGCTTCTCCTGGCGTTTCTTGAGCTCGATGTCGTAGAGGCGGGATTTCAGGATGGTCAGCGCCCGCTGGCGGTTGTCCTGCTGGCTGCGGGTCTCGGTGTTCTCGACCGTGATGCCGGTCGGCAGGTGCCGCACGCGCACGCCGGTCTCCACCTTGTTGACGTTCTGGCCGCCGTGGCCACCGGAGCGGAAGGTGTCCCACTCGATGTCGGCGGGGCTGATCTCGATGTTGATGCTGTCGTCCACGAGGGGATAGACGAACACGGAGCTGAAGGTGGTCTGGCGCTTGCCCTGCGCGTTGAACGGGGAGATGCGCACCAGGCGGTGCACGCCGGACTCGGCCTTGAGGTAGCCGTAGGCGTAGTCGCCTTCGTACTGGATGGTGCAGGACTTGATGCCGGTCTCGTCGCCCTCGATCTCCTCGGTGACGGTCATCTTGTAGCCGTTGCGTTCGCCCCAGCGCATGTACATGCGCATGAGCATGGCGCTCCAGTCGTTGGCCTCCGTGCCGCCGGCGCCGGAGTTGATGGTGAGCACGGCGCCGAGGTTGTCGCCCTCCGCGCCCAGCATATTCTTGAGCTCCAGGTCTTCGATCAGGGTGCAGGCCTGCTTGTAGGTCGTATCGATATCTTCTCCTTCGGGATCCAGCTCCTGCAGGACTTCCAGGTCCTCGACGGCGCTCGCCGCCTTGTCGTAGGCGCTCACCCAGGCTTTCAGGCCGCTGAGCCCCTTGAGGAAGGCTTCGGCCGCCTTGGGGTCGTTCCAGAAGTCCGGGGCCTGGCTCTGCTGCTCTTTCTCCGCCACTTCCGCCCGCTTCTTCTCAATGAACAGGCACTGGTGCAGCGTCTGCACGCGCCCCTGAAGGTCCTTGATCTGCTCTTGTGTAATCATATAGATTACAAAGATAACAATTTTTACAGATTTGAAGCGAGTCGCTGAAGGGTAGAGGGGTCGCCGGAGGCGAGGAGGGTAAGGGAGGGGGATTCCGGGTCAAGCCCGGAATGACTATCCGCAAGCCCGGAATGACTATCAAGTAAACCACGATCAGAGAGAACATGGACAACCTGGCGGGCGACGGCGGGCGCGGGGTCGATGACGCGGACGCCGGGGCCGGCGAGGCGCTCGATGACGGGCAGCAGGAAGGGGTAGTGCGTGCAGCCGAGCACGATGGTGTCGGCGCCGGCGTCGAGCAGCGGCTGCAGGCTCGCGCGGACGACGCGCTCGGCCTCGGGGCCGTCGAGCTCGCCGCCTTCGACGAGCTGCACGAAGCCCTCGCCGACGTGCTCCTCGATGCGCACGTTGTCCTGGAACTGCCCCTTGGTATTCAGATACTTGGACGCCTTGAGGGTGCCGGCGGTCGCGAGCACGCCGATCACGCCGCTGCGCGTGCCGAGGGCGGCTGGCTTCACCGCCGGCTCCATCCCGACGAAGGGGACGTCAAACTCTACGCGCAGGGTCGCGATGGCGGCGCCGGTGGCCGTGTTGCAGGCCACGACGATCACGTCCGCACCCCGGTCCAGGAGCAGGCGCGTGATGACGCGCGCGCGCTCCTGGATGTACTCCGCGCTCTTCTCCCCGTAGGGGCAGTGGGCGTTGTCAGAGTAGTAGATATAACGTTCGGAAGGGAGGACCTTCCGTATTTCCTTCAATACTGAAAGTCCTCCCGAACCGGAATCGAATATGCCGATGACAGCCACTACAGCGAATCGTATATGTCGTATTTCTGCGCCAGGGAGCCGGTCAGCTGACCGAGCACCTCGAAGTAGGGCGATCCGTCGATGATGGTGAGCTTGTACACGGTGTCGTCCACCTTGTAGTACTCCTCACCGTCGAGGGTGATCGTGTCGTAGTCGTCAGGCAGCTCGTTGACCAGGGCGCCCGCGGGCGGGACGATGGTCACGTACTTGCCGTCCTTGTCCTTGATGAAGAACACGCCGTCCTGGTAGAAGTACTCCACGCCGGCGTCGGCGTAGCTCTGGACCAGGCCCAGGCGGTTGGCCTCCTGGTAGGACTTGGCGGCGCGGTCGCCGTTCAGGGCGATGTCCGCGTTCTGCTGCGCGATCGTGGCGTTGTTGGCCGCGATGGTCGCGTTCTGGCTGGCGATGGTCTGCGCGTTCTCATTAATCGTACGGTACGTGTTGGCCACGTCGTAGTAGTAGGCGAAGTTGCAGGCCGTGTAGATGATGTTGTCGAGGATGGCGTCGACGACGATGCCGAACGGAGGACGGCTCACGTAGTAGTAGCCACCATAGTAGCGGTAGTAAATACCGTCAAGCAGGTAGTACGGGATGCCTCCGTAGACCACGCGGGTGCGGCGGGCCGGCAGGTAGGAGACGCGGTAGCCGAAGTAGTGGTGGCCGCCGTCCCAGAAGCGGACGGCGCGTCCGTACGGCATCGGATCGCGGTGACGCGGCGGGATGCGCTCCATGTTGTGGCCGGGACCCGGGTGCATCTGGACGTGGTGCGGCTCGCGGCCGCCCTCGAAGTTGCGCGGGGTGCCGGGGCGCTCACGCACGGTGCGGGGGGCTTCCGGTCTCACGCTCATGCCCGGCTGGGGCTGGTTGCGGTTGATGCTGCCGCCCGGCTCGTGCGGCCGCTGGCGGTTCTCCACCCGCGGCTCGTTGTTGCGAGGCGCGTCGCGGCGCGGCTCCTGCTTGCGGGCGTTGCCGTTGTCGCGGGGCGGCTGGTTGCCGTTGCGCGGCGGTTCCTGCCTGGCCCGCGGCTGCTCGCGCGGCGACTGCTGCGGCTGAGCCTTGGGCTGGGTCTGCGGCTGCGTGCGCTGCTGGGGCGCGGTGCGCGGCTGAGGTGCCGTGCGTTGCTGCGGGGCGCTATGGGAAGGTTGGGAACTGCGGTTCACGGAACCGAGGCCCTTTGTATTGCCGGACTGGCCGGTGCTTCTGTTCTGAGGAGCAGGTGCGGACATCGAAGAGGAAGGACGGGTGCCGCCGTTGTTGCGGGCATTGCCGCCGCCCGATCCACCGCGGGAATTGCTGCCGCCCCTGGTCTGAGCGTCTACGGGGACCGCGATCATAGCCGCTGCGGCTACTGCGATCAGGGAGAGTGTGGTCAAGCGTTTCATAATTGTGTGATTTTAGTAAATGTAATACTTCTTGGACAGGGCTTTGAAAGCGGGGACGTCCGCGGACCAGAAGTCTGCAATGTCCGAGACTTTCATCGTCTGTCCAAACGTATTACTGACAAAATCAGTGCCGCAAACTTTATTGAACATGGAAAGCCTGTCTGAGGCCCCTGCAATGGGGTTTTTCTTGTACAGTTCCCAGACGGCCTGCATCACGTAGAACTGCGTGAGGGTGAGCGTCGCGGCTTCGTAGTCGGTGTAGTAGTACTGGACGCCGTGGATGAGTTTGCCGTTGAGGCGTCCCGAAATCGGCTGGTAGTGGATGGTGCGCCAGGCCACGCCCGGGACGTGGTAGCTGTCCAGCTTCTCCTTCAGCTTGTCGGCGTCGACCCACTCCTCGGCGAAGGTCGCGAAAGGGAGCGTGTAGCCGATGCCGATGTTGAGGTAGTTGTACATCTCGCCGCACAGGCCCGCGGAGGGGTAGCAGATGGCCGTCTCGGCGTAGGGGATGTTCGGGGAAGGGAGGATCCACGGCAGGCCCGTGTCATTGAAAAGCATGTCGCGCGTCCAGCCTTCCATCGGGATGACGGTGAGCTGGCACTTCAGCGGGGCGGCCTTGCCGTTCTGGCCGCGGTTCAGGCCCTCCTCGTTGATGAGGGTGGCGAGCTCGCCGACCGTCAGGCCGTAGACGTAGGGGATCTTGTACTGGCTGACGAAGGAATGGAAACCATCGCGCACGAGCGGCCCCTCGACCTTGCGCCCGCCCAGCGGGTTGGGGCGGTCGAGCACCATCACGGGGATGCCCATCTCCGCGCAGGTGCGCATCACGAGGCCCAGCGTGGAGATGAAGGTGTAGGAGCGGCTGCCCACGTCCTGGATGTCGTAGACCATGATGTCCACGCCCTGGAGCATCTCCTTCGTGGGCTGGCGGGTGCTGCCGAAAAGGGAGTGCACCGGCAGGCCGGTGTGCTCGTCCTTGCCGGACTCGACCTTGCCGCCGGCGTAGACGTCGCCGCGCACGCCGTGCTCCGGCGCGTAGAGCGCCACGAGCTTCACGTTCGGCGCCTCGAAGAGGATGTCGATGGTGGAATTGAGCTGGCTGTCGACGCCCGAAGGATTGGTGACCAGGCCGACACGCTTGCCTTCCAGGCCCGCGAAACCGCGGTCCCGCAGGACTTCGATGCCCGGTTTGACCTTCGGGGCGGAGGATTCAGCCGGGGAGGCGGCGTTGGCGCAGGCGGCTAGGACAAGCAGCGCCGCCGCGCAAAGAAGGTGACGGTAATGGTGGCGAGACAACATATCATGACAACGATAAAGAATCCGACATAGCCGAGGGCTTCCTGCATCCAGCCGGCGAACAGGCCGGGGATCATCATCGACAGGGCCATGAAGGCCGTGCAGATGGCGTAGTGCGAGGTCTTGAAGGAGCCTTCGGAGAACTGCATCATGTAGAGCATGTAGGCCGTGAAGCCGAAGCCGTAGCCGAACTGGTCGATGGCGACGAGCAGGTAGATGCTCCAGAGCGCGGTGGGCTGCACGGCGGCGAGGATGAGGTACACGGCGCAGGGCAGGGCCAGGGCCATGGACATGGGCCACATGGACTTGCGCAGGCCGAACTTCGCGGCATACAGGCCGCCCAGGATGCCGCCCACGGTCAGGGCGATGACGCCCACGGTGCCGTACACCAGGCCCGACTGGGCGGTGCTGAGCCCGAGGCCGCCGGCCTCGACGGGGTCGAGCAGGAAGGGCGTGAGCATCTTGACGGAGAACGCCTCCGGCAGGCGGTACAGCAGCATGAAGGTGATGGCGAGCCAGACGCCCGGCTTCTTGAAGAAGGTTACCCACGCCTGCCCGAACTCCCGGAAAATGCGACGGGATTCCGATTCGTCATTCCCGACCTCCTTTTTGTCATGCCCGACCTCCTTTTTGTCATGCCCGACCTGATCGGGCATCTCCACTTTCGGCAGGAACCTCCAGTGCCACAGAGTGATGAGGGCGAAGAGGATGGCCGAGGCGAGCAGGGTGATGCTCCAGGCGCGCGGGATGGCGCCCAGGCGCTCCTCCAGCACGCCCGCCAGCACTACGATCACGCCTTGCCCGAAGACGGAGGCGATGCGGTAGAAGGTGCTGCGGATGCCCACGAAGGTGGCCTGCTGCTTCTGCTCCAGGGCGATCATGTAGTAGCCGTCCGCGGCGATGTCGTGCGTGGCGGAAGCGAAGGCGATGACGTAGAAGATGACCAGCGACCAGCCGAAGATGTCCGGGCTGACGCTCAGGGCCAGGCCGGCAAAGCCGACGGTGCACAGCAGCTGCATCAGCACGATCCACCAGCGCTTGGTGCGGATCACGTCCACGAAGGGGCTCCACAGGGGCTTGATGACCCAGGGGAGGTAGAGCAGGGAGGTGTACATGGCCAGGTCGCCGTTCGGCATGCCCAGGCGCTTGAACATCGTCACGGAGATGTTGTTGACGATGAAGTAGGGGATGCCCTCGGCGAAGTAGAGCGTGGGGACCCACCACCAGGGGGAGCGTTGCTTATTCGACATTGGTTCCGGGATAATAGTGTTGGAGTATCTGTCTGTAGTCGTGGCCGCGGGCGGCCATCACGGCGGCGCCGATCTGGCAGAGGCCGACGCCGTGGCCCCAGCCGCGGCCGCGCAGGATCCACGCGCCGGCGGGGTCGCGCTCCACCTCGAAGGCGGAGCTCTTGAGGTGGGAGCTGCTCAGCGCGCGGCGGATCTTCAGCTCCTTGCCGACGGTCTCCGTGCGCTTGCTGCCCACGATGCGCAGGTATTTGATGCGCCCGGACGGGCCGCGCTCGATGGGCTCGAGCGCCCGGATCTCGCCGAAGTCGATCCCGGTGCGCTCGCGCACCAGGGCGGCGAGCTCGTCGGCGCCGTAGCGGACGGTCCAGTCGTGGAAGTCCTTGGTCTGCTGGTCGTAGTCGTTGAGAACCTGGGCGAGGATCTCGTCGTTCTCGCAGTCGCACCAGGGGTCGTCGACGCACTGCAGGTAGGGGTAGTCGACGTCCTCCCAGCAGGTGCTGAAGAGCTCGGTCTTGCCGCCGCAGCACTTCGCGTAGCGGGTGTCGCAAAGCTGCCCTTTGTAGCGGAGCACCTGGCCCCAGGTCTCGTCGATGACGGTGCGGACGTTGTCGCCCACGGCCATCGTAAGTCCTTGATATCTTTGACAATGGTCATCTGCGCACACGTCGAAATTATCGTGTGCTGAATGATCCTCCATGCGGGCAAGGAGCCAGGAGCGGGAGATGACGGCGTGAGCCTTGAGCAGGTCGACGGAAGCGCTGGACTTCATCTCGGAGGAGATGACGCTCAGCAGGTAATCCTCCATGCCCACGAGGTTGACGGCGCGGACCTTGTCGCCCTCGACGATGAATTTCAGGCCGCCGGCGAACTTGAGCGTGCGCTTCTGCTGCCAGTGGAAGTCGATGCCGATCACCACGTCGTGCAGGATGAAGGAGGGCTCGGCGAAGCGCGTCGAGCGCGTGATGGAGTCGAAGAGCAGCTCGTCGTAGAGGGCGCCGTTGTAGGCGATGCGGCCCTCGCTGTAACGCACGCGCTGCGGGCCGGCGCCGTCGGAGATGATCTCGAAGCAGATCTCCTCGGCGGCGAGGATGCCCACGGCCACGCGGGGCTGGGTGCGCGTCAGGCGCCACTCGATCATTTCCTGCTCGCGCTCCGGGATCGTGACCTCGTCGAGGATGGCCTCCAGCAGCGCGGGCGTCGCTTTCTCGAAGTCCTCGCGGAAGGGGGTCACGAAAACGCCCGCCATGTCGGCGGCGCCGGGGCTGACGGTCAGGTGGTCGTCGCCCGTGGCGTCGAAGTGGTGCGAGCGCTTGGCGGAGCGGAGCACCACGAAGCAGCGCCACTCCGCGCCCTTGACGTAGGCGTAGAGGTTGAATTTGGGCTCCGTCTCGCCGGGTCGGCGGTCGCAGCAGTCCAGCAGGCGGTAGAAGAGCTTGGTCAGGGATTTCGAGGTCGTGGCCTTGAGCGCGTAGACGCCCCGGCAGTAGCCGGGAAAGCGGTACAGCGTGGCGTCCTTGACGCTCGCGAGCGCCTCGCCGGGCGCGTCGAGGAACGCGTCCACGGCCTCCTCGAGCGGCATCTTGTGGCGCGGCGCCGCCTGGAAGTGCAGGTGGTCGGGCGCGGAGGCGCCGCTGGCCGGGCCGTTGTAGAACGCCGTGAAATCGGGGTACTTCCGGGCGAAGTCCAGAATGTCCGGCATGTGGTGCCAGATGGCCTGGGGGAGGTGCTCGTCGCGGACGATCACGAGGTGGTCCTTGAAGATGGGGAAGGGGTTGATCTGGACGTTGTACGTCCGCCCCTTGCGGCCTTCGAATTTAATGTGGTGCTGCTCCGGCGGGCGGTTTCGCTCGCACAGGAAGCAGGGACGGGCGGCGATGGCCTCGGGGGAGGTGTCCGCCGTCGAGGAACCGACCCGCTCGGGGTTCCACTGGATGCTGCAGGGGAGGCCGAAGACCGGGAATTCCCGCGTCTTGACGGCCTTCAGCGCCCGGAAATTGGTCGCGGCGAGCGGCCATATGGAGAGCTGGTCTTTGATGAATTTGCGCAGTTCTTGCATTACAGAAGGGCCAGGAGAGCGTTCTTGATGCGTTGGTATTCCCCTTCGAAATTGGGGGTCAGGATGCCTTTGCCGATGCTCCGCTCGATCTCCTCGAGGGCCCAGAAACGGCCGCCGGCGAGCTCGTCGGGGTCGGGGCGGATCTCGTATTCCCCGACGGCGGCAAACACGTTGACCAGTTCGCGCTCGTCGGCGGACTCGAAGACGTAGTGGCAGAGCCCCTGGGGCAGGAAATCATGCAGGCCCAGTTCCTCGGCCGCCTCGCGGTAGAGGGCTTCGGGAATGTATTCTCCGTATGCGACGTGGCCGCCCACGGCGGTGTCCCAGTAGAGCGGCAGCAAGTCCTTGTGGGCGCCGCGCTGCTGGAGATACAGCTCGCCGCAGCGGTTGATGACGTGCAGGTGGACGACGGGATGGAGCGGCTTGGCGCCGCCCTGGTGGACCAGCTCCCGGGGGGCCTGGGCCCGGACGTTGCCGAGCTCGTCCACAATGGGGACCATCTCCGCGGCGGTGCCGCGTTTGCAGCCTTTCAGAAGCGGAGCGGGCGAGGCGGGGTAGATCAACTCAATCATGGGGTCAGTAGTTGATGATCCGCAGCTCGTCCGGGGTGTACAGCAGGGTGTCGATGAAGTCGGGCGCCACGCGCGCCAGGACCACGAAGGCGACGAGTCCCAGGATGGCCAGTCCGATGAGGATAAGCAGAAAGACGACGATGCCCGGAAGGCCCTTGCGCACGGGCTCCTTCCAGTCGTCGTGAATCCAGGCGGCGGGGTAGGTGGTCGGCGGCGTGCGCCGCTCTTCCTCCTCGACCTGTTCCTTCGGCAGTTCTTCGTCATTGCTGACAGTGCCTTCGTCATTGCCGACCTGATCGGCAATCTCCTGAACCAGCTCGTCGGGGATCGTTTTCGGTTCCGGTTCCGGCTCGGATTCCGTTTCCGGTACGGGCTCGGGTTCGGGTGCAGGCTCCGGCTCGGGTTCCGGCTCCACCACGGGCGCCGGGACGTCGATGACGACGGGCTCCTGCTCCTCTCCCTCGGCCAGGCTCTTCAGCGAGACGGGCTCCAGCCCCACGCCGGCGGGGTAGATGTTCAGGTCCTCGTCCGGGACGAAGAACAGCGTGTTCTCCCGCGTGGCGCGCAGGCGGCCCAGGCCCGGCAGCACAATGGTCTTGCGCTCCTCGAGCACGCCTTTCAGCTCGGCGAGGTACTGGGTGATATAAGCGGCGGCCGCTTCGCGTGTGATCTGGTTGGATTCAGCGTAAAACTTGATGAGGAGGCTGTCCTCGAGGCGGCTGGGGTAGAAGGAAAGCCGCCGGTAGGGGGGATGGATGGTGTAGCCCTTGTCGGAGAAGGTCGCCGGGACCATCTCGGCGACAAAGGTGCCGACACCGGGCAGGCCTACCTGATCGTGTTCGAGGATCAGTTCGCCCACCATTCTGGACAGTAAATCGATATCCATACGCGTAAGATGTACAAATATAATCAATTTTTCCTTGAAATACACCCCATTCGCGAGAGAAGTGGTTCGGAAGCAAAAAATTGTCAAAATAATTTGCGCATTCAAGATTTCTCCGTATATTTGCAGTCCCAAAACGCAAGTGGCGGGAAACAATCCTCCTTAGCTCAGTTGGTTAGAGCACCTGACTGTTAATCAGGGGGTCCTGGGTTCAAGTCCCCGAGGGGGAGCCAAAGCGGACAAATCTTCATTTTTGAGGGTTTGTCCTTTTTCTTTGTCTTTGCAACTCATTGAATTCGTGTCGAATAAGAATAGGAATTCATTCTTGCTGATAGGTTCAATATCCTCGTTTTCTTTGTCCCAAACAATTCCATCAGGAAAAATGAGGTTTTGCAAACGGTGTTTGTCACCGAGTTTTGCTATCTGCCACAATTTCAACATATTATCTTTTATCCCCAAGCCATATTCGATGAAATCGTTGAGGTTCAATATGGATTTGTCTCTCTCCGCAAGTTCTTGCTTTATCTCATCCCTTTCGGCTTCCGCTTTTTCGAGCATTCTTGTGCAGGTTTCCAACGCTTTTGCATTTGGAGCCGTGGCAAGATTGTACTCTATTCTTTCGATGTCATTTTCCTTCTTGGCCAAGTTGGTTCTAATGGCTGCTACTTCGTCCTGATTACGCTTGTTGAGAATGGGAAATACATCTTTTAGGTATGCCGTCAATAGTTCTGTGTGGGCTTCAGGAAGGGATACGCTATCCATCCACTCAGTGAATGCTCCATTGACTTTCTTGGTAGCAGCATTGCATTTACACCCCTTGTGACTGCAAACATAATAACCGACTTCCTTGCCGAACTTTTTGCGCATCTTGGTGCTTAATGAAGCGGTCAGGTTATGGCCGCAATGCGGACATTTGATTGTTCCGATTAGCGGAGCATATTCCTTGTCTGTCTTGGTCTCATAACCGCGACTATGGGCCTGTAATACAATATTGTTGATTTTTAAGAAATCCTCTAACGAGACCAATGGCTCTTGTGTTCCCTTGATGACTTCGCCCTCCAAATAAGGGTGAGAAAAATAGCCAGCGTAGAAAATGTTGTGGAATATTTTAGACCACCTTCGCTTATCTAAATCCAACCCCATTGCTTTCATTCGCTTGCCAACTTCCTCATTGGTGAGGTTTTCATCTGCTTTCATTTGGAACGCTTTTCTAATCAGTTCTCCTTCGGCAGTAACGGTGATAGTCTGGTGGGCTCTTGTAGTTTTCATGTCATATCCCATAGGCGTATCATTTACCCATCTGCCATTCCTCAGCGCTTTTGCTCCACTATCTCTAACCGCCTGTGCTTTTACTGAGTTATCATGTTCTGCCATTAGGAGTTCAACTCCTTGCATCATCCTACCATCAGCCGTTCGAGCGTCATATGACGAGGTAGCAGAAAAGACGGGAATGCCCTTTTCCATCAGTTCATCCACGATAGAAAAGGACTTTGTTCCCGTTCGTGAGAAACGGCTTGTACTATATACAATGACCGCATCAATCTTGTTCCGCTTGTCCATTACATATTTCAGCATTGCGTTAAAACGCCTTCGATTTGCATCGCTCTTGGCGCTTTCATGCTCACCATCGAAGCATTTCACAACTTCGTATTGGTGGCGATTTGCCCATTCATGGCATCGCTCCAACTGCGTCTCAGGACTGAACCCATCTTCTTGTTCCTTGCTGCTGACGCGTTGGTATATGACGGCTCTGCCGCCCACTTTTAAGGTCGTTTTCTTTCCTTTGCCAAACTGGCTTAAAATATTGTTATTCAATTGTTCCATTGTCGTTCAGTTTTTCATAAATTATCGTTGCAAATAGGGATAAAAAAACAGCCATCTGATTGGCTTGTTCTTCCGTTATGTTCTCGTAACCTTTAAAACTGCGTATCTCATCTGTGGTTAATCTTATGTTTTCCAATCGCTCTTATCATTTCCTACATACCGCTGCCCGTGACCGAGGTCACACCATCCTTGATATTTAAAAAATGCTTGTTTTTAAGGATGCCTTGCGGCTTATCATTACCGAGAAATCGGCAGATGCACCACCTGCGATGCATCCATAGCCAAACTTACTAAAAAGTTTCGAGAAAAACAAATTTTTTAAAAAAAATTGCTTATTGGATGATGGCTTTTATCCGCCTTAATGTATTAACGCTCGTCCCTGTAATAGCCGAGATATTGCGATAACTGATGCCTTTTTTAAGGAGGCTGATTTCTTTGGTATACTGCTGCTTGTAGGCTGCGTCAGACTTGCGGTAACTTGCAGGTCGCCCCATCTTGATGCCCTCTCTGCGGCACTTGGCAATGTACTGATTGCGCCCGCTGGTCATGCGTTCTTTAATGGTAAGGCGCTCCATACTGGCTATCTCCAAAAGGATGGTGCAGATGAGGCTTGCGACTGGGTTAATTTTGCCATCGTTTAGGGTCTCAAGGTTGTAGTTTTTAACATACAAACTAACACCATTATCGGTGAGGGTCTGAATAACTTTCAGCGCCTCAAGGGTGTTACGCCCAAGCCTATCAATGGATAGGCAAACGACACGGCTGATATTGTTCGTCTTGACATACTTGAGGAGTTCTTGTATCTCTGCTCGTTCCTCAATGCTCTTTGCTCCGCTCACTTTGTTGCAGAATTCTGCTTCAACGCTCCAACCAACGCGATTGCAGTAGTCGTTCAGTTCATACACTTGCCGCTGGTATTCTTGTTTGCTCGTGCTTACTCTTGCCAAAATCACAACCTTCTCCATGTGCGTCAATTTTTATGGTTTTAAACTATCAAAATCTGTCACCCTTCTTATTGTGCTTTAATCACATTGTAAATTTACGGCTTTTTTTTAAAATATGCAAGAAAATATTGCCTTTTATGAATCTTAGCCATTTTTTGTTTATCTTTGATGAGATTAAATGCTGGAAATGGTAGAAAAGAAGAAACAAGTGCGTGTCATTGTCCATCTTGAAGTAGATGGCAAGCACTACTATTATGGAAATCTAAAAGCCCTCTGTGACCACTGGCCGAAAGACATTATCGGTGTGTCACACAGTTATCTAAAAAATCTCAACATATCAGAGGAAAAGCCATTCCGCAACGGCAAATGCATCATTCGTAGAGGAATAATCATCACATCTAAACGGAAATTGTAGTTTATCATTCTTTGAGTATCTTTGTATAGATTAACCCCGCCCATTATGAAAGCAACAAGAGCCACATTAATTACACTACTCGTTTTCTTCTTGTGGATTGGTTCAAGCCACACCCTTGCACAAGATGTTCGGCAGTATTACCCCGATAACTCTCATACGGTCTTTGTTCCCAAAAAGACTGTGCTTAATGCCCTCATGAGCGACTATGAAGTAGAACGTATTCTGGAGGCACGCAAAACCGATGAGAAGAGTGACAGGTATGTAGGCAATTCGGGATTGTTAAAAAAGACCAGAGTTTCCGAGAATTCAGACATTCCTGTGATTGGTTTTATAAAGTCTGAGCCAGACTTGTATGAATACGATTATTACATTGTTGAATATAACGGGCAGGTATGCTTCTTGTCAAAAGAATCTTGTCCTGACAACAGCCTGATAGACGCTAAGAACAATGATATCCGTAATCAATATCAATCGCTTAAAGATAACATTGAGAATCTTACCCGCGAGTTCTTCAATAGTGTCTCCGCGAAGGCAGAGAAGGCATCTAATGAATTATCAGTACTGACTGAAAAGGAGAAGAGTTTGAAGGATTCCATTATTGCCGTAATGACTGCACAAAAAAAGGAGGAGATTACAAGTAAGTATAACGACTGGGTAGGAGAAAATGATGCAAGGAAGAAGGCATCTAAATACTTAACCATATCACGCTCCAGCCTGTCTTCGCCCAATACTGCTTCAGGATGTGACTACACGATGGTCTTTACGAACACTTCTTCTAAAGACATCAAATACCTTGATTGGAAAGGGAATGCCTATAATGCAGTTGATGATATTGTTTCTTGTACTATTCGGCAGAGAAGTCTGATTGAAGGTCGCGTGACGGGGCCAGTACCACCCAATATGGAAAAAACCTGCACATGGGAGACCATCATTTACAACTGGAGTGCAAAGTCATTACGCATTATAGGCATCACCATCACTTATATGGATGGAACTCAAGTCAGTCTTACGGGGAAAGAGGTCAGTTCAGTTGTTGGTGCCCCTCGGAATAATCTAACCTATGAAGAAAGGCAATCAATTGAAAAGAAGGCCCAACGTGAAGTGGAGGAACAAATCCAAGCCTTAAAGGATGTTAGTATGTACCTTACCGTGCCCGAGTATGCAAGGTCTTCCAAATCCGATATTCTTGCTCCTGAACGAGAGTTATATAAGCAGATTGTCGGCTTGGCTTTAGAGTTTAATGGTCTTTGTAAGAGGCACGATTTGGCAGAATGGGTAATGCCGAAAAAGGTGGAACAATTAGTCGGGACTTACATTAAAGCAGGGCTCTAATAAGGGAATTGATTAGTTTATAATAAAATATGAAGGTGATACATCAGATGACGGTGTGTCACCTTCTTTTTGGTCTTAAGTTGATACGGTTGAGGTATTGATACACCATCATAAAAGTTGGTGGCGTATGCCGTCCCAAAAGGAGGCGTTTTCCGAATCGCTTATTCGCTCCATCATTTGTCGGTATGGCTGCATGATTTCACGAATGCTTGTGCCGCGACTTGGATAGAGCATTCGCATTTTGGCCTCAACCTTCTCTAAATCGAAATCACAATCTTTCAATACCAACATCGTGAAGTAAGATTTCCTGTCGGTTATAGCATCAGGTGTTGAGGTAGCATCGACCACATCGTCAAGGAAGTTAAGTATTGGGTTCGTTTCTGATGCTAAAACAGTCTTGAGTTTGGTGTTGTTTGTTCCGAGCGCGGCTCGAATTTGCTCCTTAGTGTTGAGGTTTATTTCAAAGCGGCAGATGCCATCAAATTTGCCATCTAAACCATACGCCTCTACAAATCGTTGGTTTTCCTTTTTGCGCATCTCTTTGCCTTTATCGTATATCGTCATTCTTTTCTTGGTCTTCTTTGTGACCACATTCTTTTCAACTACTAAATTGCCGTTTGTGAGTTTTCGGCAAATGTATCTTTGGTAGTTGCAGGTATGTGTGCGTACATAGTTCGTAAGGCGAGGAATATCGTCAAACGGAATGTCTCGCGTGACATCACATTTAACTACATCAGCATCCATCATGGCCTCAACATCAAGGCTGATAATCCCACTTGCATTGATGTTGTGGAAACATTGTCGGATGGTAGCGGATGAGATGAGTTTGGGGTAATCTCTGCCTAAAATTTTGCCTGTAAATTCGATGACTACTTCATGCTTGGAATAGTCAATCTTAATGAGTAGAAGGTATGGTGTCTCTTGGTAAAACTTATATGCGATGTTACCATCTTTCTCAATTTTCTCAAACTGATTCTCATCATAATCTTTTATCGTATCTATGTTAGCAACAAGTTTAATCTTATCAAATGTGGTCACTTATAATCATAATCTTTCTCTCATTATTTTTAATGAACTCTTCCTCTTGATAAGTGGTGAATTCATACTACATCATTCGGTGTAGATTCGTCTCCATCGGGACGGTGCGGAACCGTCTGCCAATAGTCCAACATCCCTTGACTTATGTGCTGCTTGTGCTGCTCGGACTTTGGTCTGTTACGGCTGCTCAGGCTAATTTTCGTTTTGGTCTCCGCATCAACTTCGCGATACTGTCTTTTATAGTCGTTCATATTCATATCAAGCGCTTCATTGCTTGCTCCATATGATAAATAGTAGGTTTAGTAAAAAAAGAAAGATTAGTAGAAACTTTTTTTCTGAAAAATCTGAGGCTCTCTATCATAGACCACAATGGTGGCTTACTATGCGTACTATTCTCATGGGGAAATAAGCGGGTTCACATTCTGGAAAAATGCCCATTGGAGTGGGGGAGAGGGGTGTTTCGCCTCCGATTGGTGGCTGTAATTTCCATTTACGTACCCGCTTGTAAATGTACTTTCCGCTGAACCTTGTTAAGTAGCGGACGCAGCCAACCTTCGTTTTGCTGAATGAATTCAACGACCTTGAGGAAATCGTTCCACAGGTTCAACAATTCGACACTTGGGGGAGCAACAAAAAACAAGCACCTGCAAAGGCGCTTGTTTTTTTGTATTTATACCGTGTTTATTTCGCCGGGACGAGCCGGACTTCGTAGAGGCGGGGCCAGTACTTGCCCGTCAGGTAAATCTTGCCGGTGGCGGGATCCTGCGCGATGCCGTTCAGCACGTCCGTGCGGGGTTCGCGCAAGTTACGCGGCAGCAGGCCGGTGCAGTCGATGCTGGCCTCCACGGTGCCGTCCGCGGGGTTGATGACGACGATGAGGTCGGTCATGTAGACGTTCGCCCAGACCTTGCCGTCGATGTATTCCAGCTCGTTGAGGTTGCGCACAGGGCGGCCGTCCATCTTCACGTCCACGTAGCGCTCCTGCTTGAATTCCGGAGAGAGGAAATACAGGCGCGCGGAGCCGTCCGAGGCGATCAGGGACTTGCCGTCCGTGGTCAGGCCCCAGCCCTCGCGCGGGTAGGAATAGGTCTGCTTGTATTCGAGCGTCTTCGCGTCGTAGACGAAGGCGACCTTGTTCAGCCAGGTCAGGATGTAGAGGTTGCCGCCCAGCATCACGGAGCCCTCGCCGAAGTACTTCTGCTGGAAGTTCATCTTCGAAAGGACCTTACCGGTGGCGAGCTCCACTTCGCGGAAGCCCGACTCGCCGAACTGGCCCGTGCTCTCGTAGAAGCGGCCGCCGTCGAAGAAGAGGCCTTGCGTGTACGCGCCCGTGTCGTGCGGGTATTCCTTCACGACTTCCACCTTATATTGTTTCACGCGGGCGGAGCAGCCGGCGCAGAGCAGCGCCAGCGCCAGCGGAAGCAGAATTCTGATTAGGGTTCGAATCATAATACAAAGTTAGTATTTTTCGGGTTTCACAGACCAAAAGCGTTCAAATATGTTTCAAATGGCCGCCTGCGGGGGCGGGGCGCTTGGCAATATAAAGACGATTCCTTACCTTTGGTACACAAGAATGCTAAAACAAATCCACACATGAACCTCAAAAGAATCCTGACCCTCCCCCTGCTGCTTGCCCTGAGTCTCGGTGCCGGCGCACAGCAGGCTGAAGTCGTCCGCCTCTTTGCGGAGAATCCCGACCGCGCGTCCAACAACATGCACTCCTACGAGTTCGACCCGATCGTGGACACCCCCGCGCCGAAGGGCTTCAAACCTTTTTATATTACCCATTACGGCCGTCACGGTTCCCGCTACGAGCAGAACTCCACCTTCGGCCGCAACGCCCAGGCAGGCTTCGCCTACCTTGACTCCCTCGGCCTGCTGACGCCGGCCGGCAAGGCCCTCTGGGCTGATGTTGAGGCCGTCGTCGACGCCCACAAGGGCATGGAAGGCTCCCTGACCCCGCGCGGCGCCCGCGAGCACCAGCAGATCGCCGCCCGCATGGCCCACCGCTATCCGGGCATCTTCAAGGACAAGAACCGCCAGGAGGTCAACTGCTTCTCCAGTACCAACTTCCGTTGCATCGTGAGTATGTGCAACTTTACCTACGGCCTGAAGGATGTCTTCCCGAAGATCCAGTTCACCTTCACCAGCGCCGAGCGCTTCATGTCCTATATCAACCCGAGCCTGTCCATCCCGCGTCCGGGTGAGGCCCCGCGTCCGCGCGGCGGTTTCCCGGCCGGCTTCGGCCGTCCGCAGGAGCAGCCCCAGGGCTTCAAGCCCTTCGAGGGCGAGCCCGGTTATGATTTCCATCGCTTCCTGACCCCGCTGTTCACGGACTACGATGCGGCCGTCAAGGCCCTCGGCAACCCGGAGCCCTTCGTGAAGGCCATCTTCACCACCGGCGGCCTCTGCCAGCTGATCGACTTCCTCGGCATCGACATCTACCGCAACTACTTCACCCCGGAGGAGCTCGCTTACTTCTGGGCTGACGGCAACGACAACATCTACCGCATGTGGGGCGGCTCCGTGGAGCAGGGCGACGTGATCCGTTACGCCATCCGCCCGCTGCTGATGGACTTCGTCCAGAAGGCTGACGCCGCGCTCGAGCCCGGCAGCCAGCGCGCCGCCGACCTGCGTTTCGGCCACGACACCTCCATCCTGCCGCTCTTCGCGCTGCTCGGCGTGGACGACCTGCAGGGCCGCGTGTTCCCCTACAAGGAGGCTCACCTGCACAACTGGTACGCCTTCTTCCAGGTCCCGATGGCCACGAACATCCAGATGGTGTTCTACAAAAACAACAAGGGTGAGGTGCTGACCAAGATTCTCTACAACGAGAAGGAGATCACGATTCCGGGCATCGAGCCCGTCTCCGGCCCGTACTACAGCTGGCCGGCCCTCCGCACGCACTTCTTCCAGCTCTGCGAGAAAGCCGCGGAGCCGTGGACCCGCCATCGCTAGCGGTCCGCAACCTTAGATATAAAGAGGAGAAATGGCCGGGTGCTACGAACGCACCTGGCCATTTCCGTCAATGAGCCACTTGTAGGTGGTGATTTCGCAGAGACCCATCGGGCCGCGGGCGCCGAGCTTCTGGGTGCTGATGCCGATCTCCGCGCCGAGCCCGAACTGGGCGCCGTCGGTGAAGGCCGTGGGCGCGTTCACGTAGACGCAGGCGGCGTCTACCTCCGTCTGGAAGCGTGCCGCCGTGGCGGCGTCGGCCGTGACGATGCTCTCGCTGTGGCCGGAGCCGTAGCGGGCGATGTGCGCGAGCGCCCCGTCGAGCGAGTCTACGGTGCGGATGGCCATCTTGTAATCCATATACTCCGTGCCGAAGGACTCCGGCGTGGCGGGCTCCAGCAGCGGATAGCGGCCGGAGAGGGCCGCGAAGGCCGCCTCGTCAGCGTAGATGCGCACGTTCTTTTCCGCGAGCGGCTCCACGAGCGCTGGCAGGTCCGCCAGGCGGTCGCGGTGCACGATCAGGCAGTCGAGCGCGTTGCACACCGACACGCGGCGCGTCTTGGCGTTCAGCACGATACGGCGGCCGATCTCCAGGTCGCCTGCAGCGTCGAAATAGGTGTTCACGACGCCGGCGCCCGTCTCGATGCAGGGTACCTTGGCGTTGTCGCGGACATAGTCGATCAGGCGGCGGCCGCCGCGCGGGATCACGAGGTCCACATAGCCCACGCCGCCGAGCAGTTCGCCGACGGCCTCGTGGCCGGCCGGGAGCAGGCAGACGGCGTCTTCCGGCAGGCCGAGGCCCGCGAGTACGCCGCGGATCAGGGCCACGGCGGCACGGTTGGACGCGGCGG
>JAGCDF010000041.1 GCA_017651225.1 Bacteroidales bacterium | reverse complement strand
CGTCTACGCCCGCGAGCTGATGTGCCCGGTGATCATCTGCCACAAGACCCGCGAGCGCGCCAACGTGGTCGGTTCCATCACCGCCATCGGCGACATCGAGGGCAAGGACATCATCATCGTGGACGACATGATCGACACCGCCGGCACGCTCTGCAAGGCGGCCGAGGTGCTGATGCAGCGTGGCGCCAGCAGTGTGCGCGCCTGCGCCACCCACGGCCTGCTCTCCGGCGGCGCCATCGAGCGCATCCACGACTCCGCCCTGCAGGAGGTCTTCATCACGGACACCGTCCCGCACCCGGAGCTGGCGAACGATCCCAAGATCCGCATCGTGTCGATGAGCGAGGTCTTCGCCTCCATCATCCACAAGGTCTATAACTACGAAGCCATCAGTCCGGACTTCGTCCATTAGTCTATGTGGCCTGTCTTCCTCGCTGTCCTCGTACTCGTCGGGCTCTGCGTCCTCGGACTCGGAGTCAACATCCTCTTTTTCAAGAAGGAGTTCCCGAAATACGACGTCGGCTCCAACGAGGAGATGCGCAAACGCGGCATCCGCTGCTTCAAGGATGAGGACGCCGCCCTGCACGGCAAGTCCTGCCGGGGCCAGCAGACCGAGGCCTGCCAGGACTGCCAGTTTTTTAACCAACACGTTTAGCCTATGAGTCTCGTAGCCATCGTCGGCCGGCCCAACGTCGGCAAATCCACCCTCTTCAACCGCCTGGTCGGCATGCGGCAGGCCATCGTTGACGACACCGCGGGCGTGACCCGCGACCGCCACTACGGCCGCTGCGAATGGTGCGGCCGGGAGTTCTCCGTCGTGGACACCGGCGGCTACACCACCAACTCCGACGACGTCTTCGAGGCGGCCATCCGCTCGCAGGTCCAGATCGCCATCGACGAGGCGGACCTCGTCCTCTTCATGGTCGAGGCGGCCACCGGCATCACGGACTACGACGCCGAGATCGCGGACATCCTGCGCCGCAGCAAGAAGCCCGTCGTGCTCTGCGTGAACAAGGTGGACTCCGGCGAGAAGATGTTCGACTCCTACCAGTTCTACTCCCTCGGCCTCGGCGAGCTGTACAGCATCTCCGCGGCCAACGGCAGCGGCACCGGCGACCTGCTGGACGCCGTGGTGGCCGCGCTGCCCGAGGAGACGGAGCAGGAGGACCCGCACGCCGGGCTCCCCCGCATCGCCATCGTGGGCAAGCCGAACGTGGGCAAATCCTCGCTGACCAACGCCCTGCTGGGGCAGGAGCGCAACATCGTCACCCCCGTGGCGGGCACCACGCGCGACGCCATCGAGACCTACTACAACAAGTTCGGCCACGAGTTCATGCTCGTGGACACCGCCGGCATCCGCCGCAAGACCAAGGTCCACGAGGACCTGGAGTTCTACTCCGTGATGCGCTCCATCCGCGCCATCGAGCACGCCGACATCTGCATCCTGATGATCGACGCGACCTCCGGCATGGAGGCCCAGGACATGAACATCTTCAACCTCATCGTCAAGAACCGCAAGGGCTGCGTGGTCGTGGTGAACAAGTGGGACCTCTTCATCAAGGATTCCAACACGCTGCGCGACTACAGCGAGTCGCTCAAGGAGCGCCTGGCCCCGTTCAACGACATCCCCGTGGTCTTCACTTCCGTCGTGAAGATGCAGCGCATCCAGGACGTGCTGGACGCCGCCACGCAGGTCTACGCCAACTACTCGCAGAAGATCCCGACGGCCCGCCTCAACGAAGCGCTGCTGCCCGTAATCGAGGAGACGCCGCCCCCGGCATGGAAGGGCAAGTACGTGAAGGTCAAGTACATCACGCAGCTCCCGACCAGCTTCCCGGCCTTCGCCTTCTTCTGCAACCTCCCGCAATACATCAAGGATCCTTACAAGCGCTTCCTGGAGAATCAGCTCCGTAAGCATTTCAACCTGACCGGCTGTCCCGTACAGATTTACTGCCGGCAGAAATAACCGCAATACCACCATGCCCAGAGTCATCACCTTCGGCGAGATCATGCTCCGCCTTTCCACCCCCGGCTACCTCCGTTTCGGCCAGGCCCGCCAGTTCGACGCCACCTTCGGCGGCGGCGAGGCCAACGTGGCCGTCTCGCTGGCCAACTACGGCATCGACGCCGCATTCGTCACCCGTCTTCCCGACAACGACATCGCCAAGGCCTGCATCAAGGACCTCCGGTCCTATGGTGTAGACACCTCCGGAATCGTTTTCGGCGGCGACCGCGTCGGCATCTATTTCCTCGAGACCGGCGCCGTGGCGCGCCCCAGCAAGGTCGTCTACGACCGCGCCGGCTCCGCCATCGCCACCATCCAGCCGGGGATGATCGACTGGAAGAAAATCTTCGAGGGCGCCGACTGGTTCCACTGGACGGGCATCACGCCCGCGCTCAGCCAGGGCGCGGCGGACGTCTGCCTGGAGGCCATCAAGGCCGCCAACGCGCTCGGTGTGAAGGTCAGCTGCGACCTCAACTACCGCAAGAATCTCTGGAAATACGGCAAGACCGCCGGTGAAGTGATGCCGGCGCTCGTCGAGGGCTGCGATATCATCCTCGGCAACGAGGAGGACGCCGACAAGGTCTTCGGCATCAAGCCCGAGGGCTTCGACGTGACCGCCACCGGCGGCGCGATCGACCAGGGCCGTTTCCGCAGCGTGGGCGAGCAGCTGATGAAGCGTTTCCCGCGCGCGAAGAAGGTCATCATCACCCTGCGCGGCTCCATCAACGCCAACCACAACACCTGGGGCGGCGTGCTCTGGGACGGCGCAAAGCTCTACGAGTCCCCGCGCTACGACATCACCCACATCGTGGACCGCGTGGGCGGCGGCGACTCCTTCATGGGCGGGCTCATCTACGGCCTGCTCAGCTATCCCGGCGACGACCAGAAGGCGCTGAACTTCGCCGTGGCCGCCTCCTGTCTCAAGCATACCATTTTCGGCGATTACAACCAGGTCACCGTGGCCGAGGTCGAGAACCTGATGAAGGGCGACGCCTCCGGCCGCGTAGCAAGATAACGTTATGGCAAAATACGACAAACTCCAGGTCCTCGCGACCATGCAGCAGACCGGCCTCGTGCCGGTGTTCTACCATGCCGACGCCGCCGTGGCGAAGCAGGTGCTCAAGGCCTGCTACGACGGAGGCGTGCGCGCCTTCGAATTCACCAACCGGGGCGACTTCGCGCAGGAAGTGTTCGCGGAGCTGGTCAAATATGCCGCCGCCGAACTTCCCGGAATGATCCTGGGCATCGGCAGCGTGGTCGATCCCGGCACCGCCGCCCTCTACCTGCAGCTCGGCGCCAACTTCGTGGTCGGTCCCATCTACAATCCCGCCGTCGTGCCGGTGTGCAACCGGCGCCTCGTCCCCTACTGCCCGGGCTGCGGCAGCGCCAGTGAGGTGAGCGCGGCCCAGGAGGCCGGGTGCGACCTCTGCAAGGTCTTCCCGGGCGACGTCCTTGGCCCCGCCTTCGTGAAGGGCCTGCGGGCCCCCATGCCCTGGAGCCGCCTGATGGTCACCGGCGGCGTGAAGCCCGAACGGGCCAACCTGGAAGCCTGGTTCAAAGCCGGTGTGACCTGCGTCGGGATGGGCTCCAACCTCTTCCCCAAGGACGTGATCGCCGCGGGCGACTGGCCCCGCATCACCGCCCTCTGCCGGGACGCCCTGCAGATCATCCAAGAAGTACGATAACCACACACCATGTCTACCACACAGCAGAAACTGATGACCAACTGGCGCTGGTGGCTGTGTTCGCTGCTCTTCGTGGCGACCACGGTCAATTACCTGGACCGCCAGGTCCTGTCCCTGACTTACGAGGAATTCATCAAGCCGGAGTTCCACTGGACAGACGCCAACTACGGCACCATCACCTCCTTCTTCTCCATCTTCTACGCCATCTGTTGCCTGTTCGCTGGCAAGTTCATCGACTGGATGGGCACCAAGAAGGGTTATCTCATCGCCATCGGCGTCTGGTCGGCCGGCGCGTGCCTGCACGCCCTGTGCGGCTGGGGCACCGCTCTCCTGACCGGGCTGGGCGGGGCCGAGGCCCTCGCCGCCCTTGAAGTGGGCAGCAACGTCGCGCTCGCCGTGTCCACGACCTCCGTCTACCTGTTCCTGCTCTGCCGGGGCATCCTCGCCCTCGGCGAGTCCGGCAACTTCCCGGCCGCCATCAAGGTGACGGCCGAATATTTCCCGAAGAAGGACCGCGCCTTCGCGACCTCCATCTTCAACGCCGGCGCCTCCGTGGGCGCCCTGGCCGCTCCGCTCCTCATCCCGCCCCTCGCCGTGAAGTTCGGCTGGGAGTGGGCCTTCATCATCATCGGCGGCCTGGGCTTCATCTGGATGTTCTTCTGGGCCTTCATGTATGAGAAACCAGAGAAGAGCGCGCGGGTGAACGAGGCCGAGCTGGCGTACATCCACCAGGATGACGAGAAGGATTGTCATTCTGAGCGCAGCGAAGAATCTTCTTCCGACGAGCCGTCTATTCCTTTCATCCAGTGCCTGAAGTATCGCCAGACCTGGGCCTTCATCACCGGCAAGTTCTTCACCGACGGCGTGTGGTGGTTCTTCCTCTTCTGGGCGCCGTCCTATTTCAGCAACCAGTTCGGCGCGCCGGCCACGTCTCCACTGGGCCAGGCGCTGATTTTCACCCTCTACGCCATCGTCACGGTGGTGTCCATCGTCGGTGGCTACCTGCCCAAGATCTTCGTCGAGAAGAAGGGCATGAATCCCTACGCGGGCCGCATGCTCGCCATGCTCATCTTCGCCTTCTTCCCCATCGCCGCGCTCTTCGCGCAGCCGCTGGGCATCAACCTGAACTCCGCCTGGTGGCCGGCCATCCTGATCGGCCTCGCCGGGGCGGGCCACCAGGCCTGGAGCGCCAACCTCTACTCCACCATCGGTGACATGTTCCCGAAGAGCACCATCGCCTCCATCACCGGCATCGGCACGACCGCCGGCGGCATCGGATCGATGATCATCCAGAAAGTGGCGGGCAACCTCTTCACGCACGCGGAAGAGGCGGGTGCAGCATTCCAGTTCCTCGGCTTCGAGGGCAAGCCGGCCGGCTACTTCGTGATGTTCTGCTACTGCGGCGTCGCCTACCTGATTGCCTGGGTCATCATGAAGTCCCTCGTCCCGAAGTATAAACCCATAGAATTATAATGAAAATCAACCTGATCCAAACCGATATCGTCTGGGGCGACCCGCAGGCAAACTGCGCCCACCTCGACAAGCTGCTCGCGGGCGCCGAGCCCGCCGAACTCTACGTCCTCCCCGAGATGTTCTCCACCGGCTTCGCCACCCTGCCGAACGCCACGGTCGAGCACGAGCCCGCCGCGGGCCTTGCCTGGATGCAGCGCAAGGCGCAGGAGCTGCACGCCGCCATCGCCGGCAGTATCGCTTTGGAGGTGGGCGAGAAGTGCGTCAACCGCTTCTATTTCGTCCGACCGGACGGCACGTACGAGCAGTACGACAAGCGCCACCTCTTCGGCTACGGCGGCGAGGGCGAGCGCTTCCAGGCCGGGCAGGAGCGCGTCATCGTCAAGTACCTGGGCGTCCGCTTCCTGCTGGCCGTCTGCTACGACCTGCGCTTCCCCGTATGGCTGCGCAGCCGCGACGACTACGACGTGATGCTGCTCGTGGCCAGCTGGCCCGACGTGCGCCGCTTCGCGTGGGACACGCTCGCCCGCGCCCGCGCCATCGAGAACGCCTGCTACGTCGCGGCCGTCAACCGCGTCGGCACCGATCCCGCGTGCACCTACAACGGCGGCACCGCCTGGATCGGCCCCTACGGCGAGACGCTCGCAGAAGCCGCCGACGGCAGAGAGTCTGTCGTCAGCGGCGAAATCGATCTCGCCCGCATCGCCACCTACCACACCAAATTCCCCGTCCTCTCCGACGCGGATTCCTTCGAACTGCATATCAACTAATACCCATCGTTTCATGAAAAAGTATTCCTTCCTTCTGATGGCCGGCGCCCTCGCGCTGGTCGCGTGTACCCCCAAGCCCGTGGCGCCGAACGCCACCCAGTCCCTGGTTGTCGAAGACGGCGGCACCGGCCCCGTCAAGGTGCTGATGCTCGAAGACCCGACGCTCGAGGCGCACACCATCTTCGCCCCGCAGGACCTCTCCGCCTTCGGCAAGAAGAACCTGCTGCCCGTGCTTGTGTGGGGCAACGGCGCCTGCACCAATTCCCCGTGGGAGCATTTCAAGTTCCTCAATGAAATCGCTTCGCAGGGCTTCCTGGTGATCGCCACCGGATACATCCCGATGGAAGAGAAGCCGTACCGCGGCCCGCAGTCCACTTCTGCCCAGCAGATCGAGTCCATCGAGTGGGCCATCGCGCAGAATGCTGACAAGGAGAGCCCGTACTATGGACGCATCGACGTGAACGCCATCGCGGCGGCCGGCATGTCCTGCGGCGGTCTGCAGACCCTCGACAACTCCGCCGATCCGCGCATCAAGACCATCATGATCTGCAACAGCGGCCTGTTCTCCAACCCGGCCGGCGCCGTGCCCGGCATGCCGATGCCTGAGAAGGAGAAGCTCCAGGACATCCAGGTTCCTATTATATATATTCTGGGTGGCGAGACCGACATCGCCTATGCGAACGGCATGGATGACTTCCACCGCATCAGCAAGGTCCCTGCCTTTGCGGCCAACTATCCCGTCGGCCACGGCGGCACCTACCGCGAGGCACACGGCGGCGAGTTCACCGTCCCGGCCATCGCCTGGCTGAAGTGGCAGCTCAAGGGCGACAAGGAAGCCGCCAAGATGTTCCAGGGCGAGGCCTGCGGCCTGTCGCAGCGCGAAGGCTGGACCGTCGAGAAGAACACCCTGATCGACTAAGTAGAAAAAGTCTCTCCTCGTTTTCGGGGAGAGACTTTTTAATAATTATGGGGTTCCGGGGGGAACGCCCCCCCGGTCATTAGAACACCTCCTCGACGGGCTCCTTGAAGTCGTCGAAGGACGGGGCGGGAGCATCCTGGCGAGGACCGTTGTTGTGGCGGGGACGGTCATTGTGACGATTGTCACGGCCACCCTCACGACGGTCGCCACCGCGACGCTCGTCGCGGCCACGGCCACCCTCACGGCGGTCACCGCCGCGGCGGTCGTCACGACGGTCGCCACGGTCGCCGCGCTCGCCACGGGGACGGCGCTCCGGCTCCTTGTAGCCTTCCGGCTTCTCGGTGAGGGCGCGCATGGACAGGCGCATCTTGCCGGTCTTGGCGTCGATCTCGAGGAGCTTGACATCGACCTCGTCGCCGACGGACAGGACGTCCTCGACCTTCTCGGTCTTGTTCCACGCGATCTCGGAGACGTGCAGCAGACCTTCCTTGCCCGGCAGGATCTCGATGAAAGCGCCGAACTCGAGAATGCTCACGACCTTGCCGTGATAGACGGTGCCGACCTCGGGGACAGCGCAGATACCCTTGATCCAGTCGAGGGCCTTCTGCATGTTGTCGGCGTTGTCGGATGCGATATCCACCACACCTTCGGTGAGGTTGGTGCCAGGGATCGGCTCCTCGTCGATGTTGATGACGCAACCGGTCTCTTTCTGAATCTTCTGGATGGTCTCGCCGCCCTTGCCGATGACGGCGCCGATGAACTCGGCGGCGATGCGGATCTGGACGATGCGCGGCACGAACGGCTTGTAGTCCGCACGCGGCTCGCTGATGGTCTTCATCATCTCGCCCATGATGTGCATACGGCCCTGACGAGCCTGCTCGAGGGCTTTCTCGAGGACCTCGTAGGACAGGCCGTCCACCTTGATATCCATCTGGGTGGCGGTGATGCCGTCGGCGGTACCCGTGACCTTGAAGTCCATGTCGCCGAGGTGGTCCTCGTCACCGAGGATGTCGGTCAGGATGGCGTAGCGGTCGTTCGGATGCACCTCGTCGGTGATGAGGCCCATGGCCACACCGGCCACCGGCTTCTTGATCTTCACGCCGGCGTCCATGAGGGCGAGGCAGCCGCCGCAGACGGAGGCCATGGAAGAAGAACCGTTGGACTCGAGAATATCGGAAACGACGCGCACGGCGTACGGGTTCTCGGGAGCGAGGGGCACGACCGGCTTGAGGGCGCGCATCGCGAGGTTGCCGTG
>JAGCDF010000040.1 GCA_017651225.1 Bacteroidales bacterium | reverse complement strand
GTGTCGAGGTAGAAGGCGCTGGCGGACGTCGGGACGTGGTTGACGGCGTTGTAGGAGGACATGATGGAAGGGAGCTTCTCGTCCTCGATCAGGCGCTTGTACGGATAGAGGTAGAATTCACGCATGTCGCGGCTGTCCATGTTGGAGCTGCTGACGTGGCGGTCGAACTCGCTGTTGTTCGCGAAATAGTGCTTGGCCGTCGGGACGGCCTTGAGGTATTTCGCGTCGGCGCCCATCATGCCGCGGACGAAGCCGCGGGCCATTTCAGCCGCGAGGAACGGGTCCTCGCCGTAGGACTCGCCGGTGCGGCCCCAGCGGGGGTCGCGGACCGGCTCGACGACCGGCGACCAGAAGGTCAGGCCCTTCGTGCCGGTCTGGAAGATGGCGCGGGCCTCGTCGGCGATGGCGTCCGCCATCCACTCGGCCACGGAAGGGTCCCAGGTGGAGCCGATGGCCACGCTGTTCGGGTAGGAAGTCGGGCCGAGGATGCCCACGGAGGGGTTCGCGCCGGAGAGCACGCCGTGCAGGGCCTCGCTCCAGACGTTGTAGTTCTTGATGCCGAGCCGGGGCACGGCAGCCATGTTGTTGCCCAACAGGCTCTGCTTCTCCTCGAGCGTGAGGCGCGAGACCAGGTCCGTCGCGCGCTCCTCGAAGGAGTAGGCCGTGTTGAGGTAGATCGGCAGCTGGCTGTCCTGCGCCAGCGCGGAAGCGGCAGCGAAAAGCGCCAGCGCTCCGGTCATGAATACTTTACGGATACAGTTCATATTGGTTTTGTAACAGAGATTATTGGCTTTGTTTCCGTGTATGTATTCAAAGGTACGGATTATTCCTTATTTTTCTATATTTGTATGAAACAAATTTTGTCAAAATGATAACACCGAAACGCCTCCTCCTGCTCGGAGCGCTCCTGGCGGGCTTCGCTGCCCACGCCCAGGACAACGTCAGCCTCCGGGTGAACGCCCAGACCATCGACGGACACATCGATCCGCTCATCTACGGCCAGCTCTTCGAGCACATCTATTTCTCCGCCAACAACGGCGTCTGGCAGGAGATCATCTACGGCCGCTCCTTCGAGCCGGAGCACTACCCCGGCATCGCCCCGCGCGACGGCTACTTCGACGGCTGGTTCGCCGACGCCGACGAGGTGCTGCACTCGCCCACCCGCTACGAGCAGCCCGTCGAGCTGGTGAAACTCGACACGGACAGCTACGACATCGAGATGGACGTGAAATGGCGCGCCTACAAGCTGCCCGGACGGCGCTGGAGCGGCGGTCTGCTGGACCTGCGCTTCGCCGTAAAGGACCAGGCCGACGGCGAGCCGTATTTCCTGCGGCTCTACGATCCCGCCTACGAGGGGCAGCGTTTCGCGCTGGCCCAGACCCAGGCGCAGATCGAAGCCGACGCCCAGGCCAAGGCGCTCGCCCAGGCCCAGAAGCAGGCCGTGAGCGCGGAGTTCTCCCTCGCCACGAAGGTGGAGAAGGAGGTGCCCGGTTTCGGCGGCCGCTCGCGCAAGGTCGTGGCACTGGAGCCCTTCGCCACGAAAGCCGCCCAGGCCGCGCAGATCGACCAGGAGGCGTGGCACCACGTGAAGGTCAGCTGCCGCGGCAGGAACGTCACCGTGTGGTGGGACGGCAAAAAGATCCTCGCCAAGAGCGTCCCGACCAGCCGCAAGGAGAATACAATCACCCTCTGGGAGAATTATACGGAGGCCCTCTACCGCAACATCCGCGTCAGCAGCGGCAAGCAGGTCCTGTTCGCCGGCATGCCGGAGCAGGTGAAGGTGCCCGACGTGGCCCCCGAATGGACTGCTTTCGGCGATGCCGAGTTCAAGCTCGTCAAGGGCGACGCGGTCAACATGGACTACGCGCAGCAGATCAGCGCCAAGGGCGTCTCCGGCCTGCAGCAGGGCCCCCAGGCCGTGCGGCCCGGCGACCCCTTCGTGGGCTCCGTCTACGCCAAGGGCGACGGCCGGGCGCGCCTGAGCGTCGGCCTGCGCAAGGACGGCGAATGGATTGTGCGCAAGAGCCTCGGCTGCCCGTCACCCGACTGGCAAAAATATGAATTTACCCTCGACGCAGGGGCCTACGAAGGCGATGCGGACTTCGCCATCGCCGCCGAGGACGGCACCCTGCTCGTCGACCAGGCCTCCATGGGCACCCGCGCCGGCCAGGCCCTCGGCGGCTTCCGGCCGGACATCTTCCAGGCGGTCAAGGACCTGCATCCGACCTGCCTGCGCTGGCCGGGTGGCGGCTACGCGGCCCAGTACGACTGGAAATGGGGCGTCGGCCCGCAGGAGGCCCGCCGTCGCTGGGACCACTGGCAGTGGCTGGACTATGACCAGAACTGTTTCGGCACCGACGAGTTCATCCGCTTCTGCCGCGAGGTCGACTCCGAGCCCGTGATCGTGGTGAGCGTGGGCTTCGAGCGGCCCGAATCCGAGTACCAGCAGCTGCTGGAGAACGCCGTGAACTGGCTGCGCTACTGCAACGAGCCCGCCACGGGTGAATGGGGCGCCAAGCGCGCCGCGAACGGCCATCCGGAGCCCTACAACGTCAAGTACTGGGAGATTGACAATGAGATGTGGGAGATGGGCATCGAGCGCTACGAGCGCTGCGTCCGCGACTACTCCACCGCCATGCGCGCCGTCGATCCGTCGATCAAGATCATCGTCTGCGGCGGCTTCCCGGAGGACGAGGCCTTCCTGAACCGCTCCGGCCGCTACTTCGACTACATGTCCCTGCACCACTACGAGCAGCAGGGCGGCTACGCCACCGGTCCCGTCCGCCTGGCCCAGCAGTACCAGCGCTACGCCGACATGATCGCGAAGTGCCCGAACCCCAACATCAAGCTGTTCATCTCCGAGTGGAACCTCAACAGCACCGACTGGCGCACGGGCCTGTTCGCCGGCGGCTTCCTGAACGTCTGCGAGAACATGGACGTGGTGGCGATGGGCGCCGCGGCGCTCTTCATCCGCCGCACGGACGCGCCCGACTGGAACAACGCCTTCATCAACTTCGACTACCAGGGCCTCTTCGTGGCCCCGAACTACCTCGTCACCGAGCTCTGGGAGGACCACTACGCCCCCTACCGCCTCGCGTTCGAGGGCGACACGAAGGAGCTGAGCGTCTCCGCCACCCTGGCCCGGAACGCCGGCAGCGTCATCGTCAAGGTGGTCAACCCCACCGACAAGCCGTATACGCTCACGCTCGACGGCAACTGGGGTCCCCTCGCCGGCGCCGAATATGAATTCTACGCCCCGGGCGACCTCTTCGCCGCCAACACGATGGAAAACAAACATGCGGTCGCGCGCCAGAAAACAGCGCTGCAACCGCAGAACGACGCAGTAACCCTCACGCTTGCGCCTTACTCAGCCGGCGTCATTACGCTGACCCGACAGTAGATTCCTCACCCCCGGTCCCGACCGGGGGTTTCTGTTGATTCCGGACAATACGCCAGCCAATCAAAGCGACCAGGAAGGACATCAGCGGCGAGATCATGTTGAAGAAGCAGAACGGCGCATAGGCCAGCGTGGACACCGACAGGATGGTCGCCTGCGTCATGCCGCAGCTGGACCAGGGGACCAGCGGCGAGGTGACGGTCGCGGAGTCCTCGACGCTGCGGCTGAGCAGCCGCGCCTCGTAGCCCTCTTTCTCGAAGGAATCCCGGTAGATGTCCGAGGTCAGGATAATCGACAGGTACTGGTCGGAGACGATGCCGTTCAGGAGCGTTCCCGTGGTCACGGTGGAGCCCACCAGCCCGGCGCGCGAACGCGTCAGCGGACGGAGGATCCGGGACAGGTCGTCGATCATCCCGCTGGACTTCATGCATCCGCCGAAACACATCGCGCAGAGAATCAGGAAGACCGTATTGAGCATGCCCACCATGCCCCGGCTCGTGACCAGCGGATTCACGTCCGGGTTGCCGGTATCCACCGACACCGTATCGAAGACCATCCGGACCACACCGGCGAAGCCCACGCGCGCCGGGGAGCCGTCCGTCACCTCCGCGCCGATCGCGCGGACCACCTCCGGCTGGAACACCAGCGCGGCCCCCGCCGCCACCAGCACGGACAGGAACAGGACCACGATGGCGGGCTTCCGCCGCAGGATCAGCCAGACCGTGAAGGCCGGCACCAGCAGCAGCCAGGGACTGATGTGGAACTGCGCGGACAGGACATCCGCGTACAGGTCCATCTGGGCGGCCGGCGCCCCCGTGTGGGTCAGCCCGAGCACGGTGAAAATGATGAGCGTGATCAGCATCGACGGCACCGTCGTCAGGTACATATAGTGGATATGGTCGAACAGCCCCACCTTGTTGATGGACGAAGCCATGACCGTCGTGTCCGACAGGGGCGAGATCTTGTCGCCGAAATAGGCGCCGGAGATGATGGCGCCGGCCGTCACGGCGTCGGAAAAGCCTTCCGCATGGCCGATGCCGATCAAGGCCACGCCCACCGTGGCGATGGTCGTCCAGGACGAACCCGTCATCAGCGAGACCACGGCGCAGAGCACGCAGGAGGTCAGCAGAAACACCTTGGGGCTGATGAGCTTGATGCCGTAGCAAATGAAGGTCGGGACCACGCCGCTCATCGTCCAGGTGCCGGAGATTCCTCCAATCAGGAACAGGATGAGGATGGCGGGTGATACATCTCCAATGTTGCTGACGATGTCCCGCTCAAAGGTCTTCCAGGGGATCTTGTAGCGCCACACGGAAAGGGCGATGCACACGCCCGATGCCACCAGCAGCGACACCTGTGAGGCGCCCAGGATGGAATCCGCCCCGAAGATGGCGATATCCAGCGCCAGCAGCCCCATCAGCACCCCGAGAGGCACCAATGCAAGAAGTATCCGCTTGGCCGAAGATGATTTCATCAGCTGCAAATATACATAAAAATGAGGACAGACCGCCGTTCCCGGTGGTCTGTCCTCATTTTAAGAAGGGATCCTAGCGGAAGGAGATCCAGTCGATCTCGAGGTTGCCGTCGATGAGTTCGACGGTGATGTCCTGCATGCCGGTGGCCTTCAGGTTGACCGGGGCTTCCAGGACCATCCAGTCGTCGGTGGCCGGGAGCGTAACGTTCCTGCCGTCCGCACCGACCGTGAGGCGGATCGAACCGCCCTTCTCGCTGCGGGTGCGCACGAGGATCTTCTTCGGAGCCTTGGCGCCGAAGTCCACGTCGTTGAAGCGCACGCGGTCGTACGGCTGCGTAAAGCGGACCTTCCAGCCGGCGAAATAGTTGTACTCGTCGAGGTAGTCGATCTTCGCGCCCACGCACTCGCTGTAGCGGTCGATGTTCAGCTCGTCGGAGGACTGGAAGTAGCCCACGCCGCGCCAGGTCGGGATGACCGGGATGATGGTGCCGTCCTCGCGGAAGTACACCTTGTCGACGCGCACGGAGCGGTTCTTGTCGAAGGTCGGGCTGAAGTCGTTGTGGTGGTAGAAGAGGTACCACTCACCCTTGAACTCCACGAAGGAATGGTGGTTGGTCCAGCAGCCGACCGGGGACTCCTCCATGAAGACACCCTTCCACTCGTACGGGCCGAGCGGGTTGTCGGACATGGCGTAGCAGAGCGTCTCGGTGCCGCCTTCCAGGCGCACCCACGGATAAGTCAGGTAGTACTTGCCGTTGCGCTTGAACAGGAACGGACCCTCGGTCTGACCCTTCGGGAAGGTCTCGTCCAGACGGACGGAAGCACCCTCGATCTCGGTCATGTTGTCCGCGAGCTTGCCGCCGCGCAGACCCATGCCGGACCAGATCAGGTAGATGGTGCCGTCGTCATCCTTGAAGGCGCAAGGATCGATGCCGCCGGTACCCTGGACGGTGTTCTCCGTGATGGTGTAGGGACCTTCCGGCTTGTCAGCGACAGCCACGCCGATGCCGAAGCCGTAGCCACGGCCGCGCTTGGGAGCGTTCGGGAAGTAGAAGTAGTATTTACCAGCCTTCTCCACGCAGTCCGGAGCCCACATCGAGTAGGCCGTCGGGTTGCCCCAGGGCACGTCCGCCTGGTCCACGATGTTGCCGTGGTCGGTCCAGTGGGTCATGTCGTCGGTAGAATAGACGTGGTAGTCGGACATGCAGAACCAGGGCTGCTCACCCTGGTACTTCACGGTCGGGATATCGTGCGAAGGGAAGAGGTACAGACGTCCGTTGAAGACGTGGGCGGACGGGTCGGCGGAGAACGCGTCGGTGATTACCGGGTTGGTACCCGTCACGAAGCTGCCGCCCTTCTCGGTGCGGACCTTGTCCAGGAAGTTGGTCATGGAGCGGAGGGTGTACTCCGTGTACATATTGAAGCCATGGCCGCCGCCGTCCACCATATAGAGTTCGGTGCGGATGCCGGCCTTGTCCAGCAGCTCATAGAAGTGCGGGCCCTGGCAGGACGGGACCACGTTGTCGGCCGTGCCGTGGAAGATGACCACCGGCGGGTCGGACGGGTCGATGTAGTTGGTGGCGTTCAGCGCCTTGAAGCGCTCCTCGTTACCCTCGAAGGAGAAGCCCATCACGGCCTCCTCGGGAGCGTGGTTCCAGGTGTCGACGGTGCCGCCGCAGCTCATGTAGTTGAGATCCACGGGGCCGGACCAGTCGCAAGCCGCGTGCACGTGGCTGCTGTATTTCAGGTTGCCGCCCACTTCACCTTCCAGCTCCGGCACGTCGCGGGTCGTCGCGGCCAGCGAAGCGAGGTGGCCGCCGGAAGAGAAGCCGGACGCGGCCACGAAGGAAGCGTCAAAATGATACTTGGCAGCATTCGCGCGCACCCAGCGGATGACGCCCTTGATGTCCTGGATCTGGGCCGGGAACTTGGCGTCCTGCGAGGAACGGTGGTTCGGGCAGACGACAGCATAACCGGCGTCCAGCAGGGCGTTCACGATGGTGCCGAGGTCGGCCATGCCCTTGGAGTTGTTGGAATACCAGGCGCTGCCGTAGATGTGGACCACGACCGGGTAGGCATCCTTCTTCATACGCGGCAGATAGACATCCAGCTGGTGGTACACCTGGCCGTCGCCGGCATAGTCGATGTCCTTGAACTCCTGGGAGCAGTGGACGTCGATCTTGGGCATCTGGAAGCCGCCGAAGCCGCCGGCGGGCTGGGCCTGCAGGGAGATGGCCCCCGCCAGGCCTGCGATCAAAAGCAATATCTTTTTCATCATTGAATAAAATGGTTCGCTCCGAAATGTCCTCAAATATAATTTTTTTCAATCGAAATGCCAATCGCCCCCGCGCGAAAAAGGGCAATTTGAGCAAAAAACAATAACCAAAGACGGCAAATTAGAACTCTCCTTCGTCCAGGCGGCGCCGCCGCTCGGCGGGCGAAACCGGCGCCGGGGCGCTGCGCCGCGCGCGGCAGACGTCGCAGGTGCCGCAGTCTTCCGTCTCCTCCTGGCCGAAATAGCGCAGCAGCCAGCGCGAGCGGCATTCCTCCGTGCCGGAGGCGTACTCGACCATCGCGTCGGAGCGCGCGCGGGCGTTGTCCAGCAGGAAGTGATACTTCTCCTTCTGGAGGTCTACATTGCCTGGCATCAGGCGGTTATGGTGCAGGAAGACGACGCTGCAGCGGTCGCCGGGGATGTACTTGATCACGTGCTCCAGCGAGGTGCGGTAGAGCAGCTGGCGCAGCTGGGGAACCGTCAGGCCGCAGGCCGCGGCCACGGGCTCTTCGCGGATGGGCACGGGCCAGGAGAAGATGCCCGAATAGTGGCGCATCAGCACTTCCAGGAGCGAGACCATCGCCGGGTCCGGCAGTTCGATGTCGTAGAGCGCGTCGCGGTCCGCGAGGATGCCCACCTGCGTGGCGATCTCCACGTCCTCCGAGAAGGTCAGGTGCTCCGAGCGCTCGAGGTACTTCAAGGCATAGTGCACGGGCGCGCGTTCCAATTTAAAATGCTTCGCGAAGGCCTCCAGGTCGAATTTCAGCTGGCGGCCCGCGCCGGCCTCGTACGGAATCTCGAAAAAGACGTGCAGCTTCTGGTAGACGTCCTCGATGTATTCCAGCGAGGGGAAGGACACCTCCCGGAGTTGCTGCAGGCGGCGCACGTCGGTGGCGTTCCAGAGCAGCACCGCGTAGGACGGCTTCCCGTCGCGCCCCGCGCGCCCGGCCTCCTGGAAGTAGGATTCCGGACTCTCGGGCAGGCCCGTGTGCGCGACGAAGCGCACGTCGGGCTTGTCGATGCCCATGCCGAAGGCGTTCGTGCACACCATCACGCGGATCTCTCCCCTTTTCCAGGCCTCCTGGCGCGCCGAACGCGTCTCGCCGGACAAGCCGGCGTGGTAGTAGGACACGCTGACGCCGTTCGCCGCCAGGAAGGCGGCTGTCTCCTCGCAGCGGCGCCGGTGGCGCATGTAGACGATGCCGGAGCCCTCCACCCCGCGGCAGATGTCCAGCAGCTGGCCGCTCTTGTCCTCGCAGCGGCGCACGATGTACGACAGGTTGGGGCGCTCGAAGCCGCTGCGTAGCAGCAGCCGCTCGCGGAATTCCAGTTTGTCCATGATGTCCTCCGCCACCCGCGGCGTGGCCGTGGCGGTGAGGGCGATCACGGGGGCGTCGACCGTCTTGCGCAAGTCGCTGATGGTCAGGTAGTCCGGGCGGAAATCATAGCCCCACTGCGAGATACAGTGCGCCTCGTCCACGACGATGTAGTTGATCGGGAGCAGCGACAGCCAGGACTGGAAGAGCGCCGTCCCCAGCCGCTCGGGCGAGACATAGAGGAACTTGAAATCGCCGTAGGCGGCGTTGTTCAGCACGAGCTCGACCTCGCGGCGCTCCATGCCCGCGTGGATGGCCAGCGCGCGGATGCCCCGCGCCTCGAGGTTCTGCACCTGGTCCTTCATCAGGGCGATCAGGGGCGTGACCACGAGCGCGATGCCGTCACGCATCAGCGCCGGCACCTGGAAGCAGACGGACTTGCCGCCGCCCGTGGGCAGGATCGCGAGCACGTCCTTCCCCTCCGCCGCGGCGGAGATAATCTCCTGCTGCATCGGACGGAAGGAGTCGTAGCCCCAGTACTGCTGCAGAACTTCCAGTGCTTCCATCAGGGCAAAAGTAGGAAAATTTCCCGGAAACTCTTCCGCGCGCCGGCTTTGGAATTCTCCCGGAAAATGACTATATTTGCCCGATTCAAAAGAATCGGCAAAAGAAAGTCATTCAAGTATAGTATTAAAACATAAAAATTATGGCTAAGATCGATTTAAGCAAGTACGGTATCAAGGGAGTGACCGAGATCCTCTACAATCCGACTTATGAAGTCCTCTACAACGAGGAGACCAAGCCCGAGCTCGAGGGCTATGACAAAGGTCAGGTGACCGAACTCGGCGCCATCAACGTCATGACCGGCGTCTATACCGGACGCTCCCCTAAGGACAAGTACATCGTGATGGACAAGAACTCCAAGGACACCGTGTGGTGGAACACCCCGGACTATCCGAACGACAACCACGAGATGTCCGAGAAGGTCTGGAAAGAGGTGAAGAACCTCGCTCTCAAGCAGCTCAGCGGCAAGCGCCTCTTCGTCGTGGACGGTTTCTGCGGTACCCACAAGGACACCCGCATGAAGATCCGCTTCGTGATGGAGGTCGCCTGGCAGGCCCACTTCGTGACCAATATGTTCATCCGTCCGCAGAACCAGGCCGAGTTCGACCAGGAGCCGGACTTCGTGGTGTACTGCGCCGCCAAG
>JAGCDF010000039.1 GCA_017651225.1 Bacteroidales bacterium | reverse complement strand
TGTAAATTAAGCGAATACTTCAAGACCGATGAGTTTATGAACAAAGCGGAAAAAGATCAGATCATCGGCGAACCTTGTTTCTGCTATGGTCCTGCCTGCAACTATGCTGGTTACGAACGTCCTGAACTTCAGGAAAAAATGAACACAACGCATCAGGCTCCCAACGGCATCATCTATGGCTGCGATAACGTTCCTAAATCCTTTAACGGTGCCACCCGTGCCTGCCTCAGAAGTTCGAATGTCGATGGCATCAAACCTGCCATCTATTTCCCGAATGGCACGTGCATTCTCGCCATGAGCAAATGCACCCCGGGCGATGTCTGCTGGCCGGACGATGCCGAATGCGATTCCCCCGAGAAAGCCAAAGAATTGAATGACAAGACGATCTGCGGTTTTGCAAAATTCGGTGAATACGATCCCGAAAGCTTCCTGGAATGCCCCAATGGCGAAGTTCTCCTCGACTTCGTTATGAGCATCTCTATCGAAGATCTCCACCGCGACGCCACGCTGGATGTCCGCGCCTGCCTGCCGGGATGCAAGACGAACGCCGACTGCAAGGGCTACGACATTTACGATCCCATCGTTAACGAACACTCACAGTATCAGTGTGTCACCGCCACCGGCGAAGACGCGGTCCTCCACGAGCTTCAGCTCCCAGGGATCCGCGGCAAACTGGCGGCCGAGGTCCGTGACGTGGATCAGGCCGTAGGTTTCGATTTCTTTGGTCAGCAGGTGCGCGATCAGGCCCTGGTGAATGACGGTGCACCAGAATTTGTCGGAGTGGGGCTTGCCCGCGCCGAAGAATTCCAGCTCGTCGTGCTTGTAGGACTTGGTCAGCGAGTTGCTCACGCCCGCGAGGATGTTCGCGAGGTGGTCGAGCTTGAAGTGCTCCGGGAGCGCTTCGATGAGGCGGATGACCAGCTGCATCTCCTTGCGGCCGTCAAAGGTCGGCTTGGGATGCACGCAGTTGTCGCAGCAGTGGCAGTTTTCGTCCGGGAAGTCTTCGCCGAAGTAGTTGAGCAGGAGCTTGCGGCGGCACTGGCTGGACTCCGCGTACGCGAGCACCTCGGAGAGCAGCTGGCGGCTGATCTCCTGCTCGGCGATGGGCTTGCCCTGCATGAATTTCTCCAGCTTCTGGATGTCCTTGTAGCTGTAGTAGGCGATGCAAAGGCCTTCCTGGCCGTCACGGCCGGCGCGGCCCGTCTCCTGGTAGTAGCTCTCGATGCTCTTGGGGATGTCGTAGTGGATGACGAAGCGGATGTCCGGCTTGTCGATACCCATGCCGAAGGCGATCGTGGCCACGATCACCTGCACCTCCTCCATTAGGAACTTGTCCTGGTTCTCGGCGCGCACCTTGGCGTCCAGGCCTGCGTGGTACGGCAGGGCCTTGATGCCGTTGATGCATAGCAGCTCCGCCATCTCCTCGACCTTCTTGCGGCTGAGGCAGTAGATGATGCCCGACTTGCCGGGGTTCTGGCGGATGAATTTGATCAGGTCCTTCTCCGGCTCCACCTTGTCCCGGATCTCGTAGTAGAGGTTCGGGCGGTTGAAGGAGGACTTGAAGACGGCGGCGTCGGGGATACAGAGGTTCTTGAGGATGTCGCTCTGCACCTTGGGCGTGGCCGTGGCCGTAAGCGCGATGATGGGCGCGCGGCCGATCTGGTCCACCAGCGAGCGGATGCGGCGGTATTCCGGGCGGAAGTCGTGGCCCCATTCGGAGATACAGTGCGCCTCGTCCACGGCGTAGAAGGAGATCTTCACCTCCCGCAGGAGCTGGACGTTCTCGTCCTTCGTCAGGGACTCCGGCGCCACGTACAGGAGCTTGGTCTTGCCGGCGAGCAGGTCCTCGCGGACCTCGTCGATCTGCTGGCGCGTGAGCGAGGAATTGAGGAAGTGCGCGATGCTCCCCTCCCCGGCCACGAAGCCGCGGAGCAGGTCGACCTGGTTCTTCATCAGGGCGATCAGCGGGGAGATGACAATGGCCGTGCCTTCCATCACCAGAGCCGGCAGCTGATAGCACAGCGACTTGCCGCCTCCGGTGGGCATCAGGACGAAGGCATCACCCCCTCCAATCAGGTGCGTGATGATCTTCTCCTGGTCCGCCTTGAAGGCATCGTAGCCGAAAAACTCTTTGAGAGTTTTGTGTATCAGTGCCGAATCGGGTTTCATAAGGGTATTTAGTCTAAAGTATGAATGGCAAGTCCGGAACGGAGCTTGGGCTCAAACCACGTGGTCTTGGGCGGCATGATATTGCCGGTGTCGGCAATGTTGATGAGCTGCTGCATGCTGACCGGGTAGAGCGCAAACGCGACCTTCATCTCGCCGGAGTCGACGCGGCGGGCCAGTTCGCCCAGGCCGCGGATGCCGCCGACGAAGTCGATGCGGTCGGAGGTGCGGAGGTCCTTGATGCCCAGGATCTTGTCCAGCACCAGGTTGGAGAGGATGGTGACGTCGAGCACGCCGATCGGGTCGGCGTCGTTGTAGCGGCCGGGCTTCGCCGTAAGGCTGTACCAGACGCCCTCGAAGTACATCGAGAAGTTATGCAGGCCGGCCGGGTGGTAGATCTCGGAGCAGTTGCAGTGGCAGGGATATTCGCACTTGCATTCGCCGCCGTCCTTGGTGCAGTCGCACTTGCATTCGACGACGAAGTCCTCCGAGAGGGCTGCAAAGAATTCTTTCGGGCTCAGCCCGTTCAGGTCTTTGACCACGCGGTTGTAGTCGATGATGGCGAGCTGGCTCTCCGGGAAGCAGACGGCCATGAAGAAGTTGTACTCTTCGTTGCCGGTGTGGTTCGGGTTCTGCGCCTTCTTCTCCGCGCCCACGCGGGCGGCCGCGGCCGTGCGGTGGTGGCCGTCGGCCACGTAGAAGGCGTCCACGTCCTTCGTGAAGATCTCCGTGATGCGGGCGTTGACCGCGTCGTCGTCGATCACCCAGAAGGTGTGCGTGAAGTCGTTCTCGTCGATGAATTTGTATTCCGGGGCGCCGGCGGCGGTCTTCGCGATGATCGCGCCGAGCTCGGCGTTGTCCTTGAAGGCGAAGAAAACCGGCTCGATGTTCGCGTTCTGGATGCGGACGTGGATCATGCGGTCGTCTTCTTTGTCCTTGCGGGTCAGTTCGTGCTTCTTGATGATGCCGTTGGCGTAGTCGTCCGTGTGGGCGCAGAGCACGATGCCGTACTGCGTGCGGCTGCCCATCGTCTGGGCGTAGACGTAGTATTTCTCTTTGTCTTCGCGGACCAGCCAGCCTTTCTTCTGCCAGGCCTGGAAGTTTTCGACGGCGCGGTCGTAGGTGCGCTGCTCGTGCTCCCCGGCGATCGGCGTAAAGTCGATCTCGGGCTTGGTGATATGCAGGAGGGATTTCTCCCCGGCCATTTTCCGGGCCTCTTCGGAATTCAGAACGTCATAGGGCGGCGCCGCGACTTCCGTCACGATGCCTTTCGGGGGCCGCAGCGCGGCAAAAGGTTTGACTCGTACCATTTTTCTATAGAAAACTATATTCGAAGATACGAATTAATTGTCAAACCACCAAATATGTCTATAGCCGTACACAAAAAGGCGCCCTTTTGTGTACCGAGCGCCATTTTTCCCTTCTCCGTCCACAAAACAGGCCGTTTTTGAGGACGGAAACCTGTTTTTCCGCCGCTTATCCTCAAAACAAGCCCGATTTGAGGATACACCTTAGGAATTGGCAAGGAACGCGCACATAAACGGCCTATTTTGCGCTCGAGAGACGAGAAATAATCTGCGCCCCAAAAGTTGGACACGAACGCGCATGACACTTGAACCTTGTGCAAGCATGTCGACGAAGAGCACTTTGTGTTTTTGCATTATTAGAACAATTTTCACTTGCAGGTCTCGCGCGAAAAGCACATCAACCGTTTAAAAGAAAAAGAGCGCAATGCCCTCGAAAGTTTGGCGCGCTCCATAGTGTGCATATAGACACTGCTGAATTAATCAACAGTAATAATCGATCCATCATAAAGAAAGTTTCTTTGTTTTCAATAATCAAGAATTGTGCATATATTTGCGATGCTCGTCTCAAGAGTCTTTGAAATGTGTGAAAGTTTTTTCCCGCTTATCTCTTATGCGTATGAAGACAGATGAGAATTCGGCATGATTCTTTTCACAAATTCATTTTCAAATCAAAAAAGACGAACGACTCTACTATTTCGAATGTGTAAAAGCATCAGTAGACTGTACCACTAATTAACTGATCATATGAAAAGAATAACTGGCTTTACTCTTCACGAAGCAATTATAGAGATCTTAAAGACACATGGCCATCCTCTTACTGTTGCCGAGATTACTACGCAGATTAATCTTCAAGGATTTTTTGACCGGCGGTGAGGCGCTCGGAAGTGTCGGGAGCGCAGGGGTGCGGGCGTATAGGAGGGAAAGGATCAGCGGGGCCCGGATAGCCCCGCCCTTCCCCGACGTACGCCTGCATCCCCTGCGGCTCCCGCGCGGACGGGATGCCGGGCACGCTAGAGGCCTATTTTGTTCCCGGGATCCCTTTATTTCAGTTCTCGGGCACACCAGCGCCCCATTTTGTGCCCGGCAGTCACTTCCCAGGGGCAAAAACACTCCATTTTGCCCTCGGCAACCCTTTTTTCTTGTCGCCAGGGGCGAATCAGGGGTCTAGTGCCCCTGAGAAACGAGATTCGCCGGTCAGAGCCGGCGAATGACGTATGGGAGGTCCCGATCTGGTCGGGGATGACGGCCCGGGAGGGCCGTGGAGATTACTTGTTCAGCTGGAACTTCGTGCAGCCGTCCTTGAAGAAGGCGACGATCTGACGGGCGGCGGCGAGGCCGGCGTTCAGGTTGGCCTCGGCGGTCTGGGCGCCCATCTTCTTGGGCGTGGCGAAGACGCGCAGGCCGAACTGCTCCTGCAGGGCGGCGAGGTTGTCGGGGGCCACGTCGGCGACGTACTTGAGGTCCGGGCGCTCGGCGAGGGCCTTCTCCAGGCCCGCCTCGTCGATGACCTCCTTGCGGGCGGTGTTGACGAGGGTCGCGCCCTTCGGCATCTTCGTGATCAGGTCATACCCGATGCTGCCGATGGTCTGCGGCGTCGCGGGGATGTGCAGGGACACGTAGTCGCTGCCGGAGTAGAGCGCGTCGAGGGTGTCGACGGGCTCGGCGCCGCCGGCGCTGATCTGCTCCGGAGTCAGGAACGGATCGAGGGCCTTGACCTTCATGCCGAGGGCGGCGGCCTTGGCACCGACCAGGCGCCCGACGGCGCCGAAGGCCTGGATGCCGAGGGTCTTGCCCTGGATCTCCGAACCCGTGGCAGGAGTGAACTGCGTGCGGGCCATGAAAATCATCAGCGCGATGGCCAGCTCGGCCACGGCGTTGGCGTTCTGGCCGGGCGTGTTCATCGCCACGATCCCCTTCGCCGTGCAGGCGGGAAGATCGAGGTTGTCGAAGCCGGCACCTGCGCGCACGACGATCTTGAGCTTCGGCGCGGCGGCGACGACCTCGGCGGTGACCTTGTCCGAACGGACGATCAGCGCGTCGGCGTCGGCGACGGCCTTGACCAGGTCGGCCTGGTCGGCATATTTCTCCAGGAGCGCGAGCTCATAGCCCGCTTCCTCGACAATCTGGCGGATGCCTGCGACCGCTGCGGCCGCGAAAGGCTTCTGGGTGGCAACGAGAACTTTCATGACTAGCCGCGAATCTTTTCAAATTCCTGCATGGCAGCCACGAGGGCCTCGACGTCCTCCTGGGTGCTGGCGTTGTAAAGGGAGGCGCGGAAGCCGCCGACGGAGCGGTGGCCCTTGATGCCCACGATGTCGCGCTCGGTGGCGAACTTCATGAACTCGTCCTGCAGGTCCTCGTGGCCCGGGGCCATGACGAAGCAGACGTTCATGATGGAGCGGTCCTCCTTGGCGGCAGTGCCGGTGAAGAGGCTGTTACGGTCGATCTCAGCGTAGAGGGCCTCGGCCTTCTTCACGTCGATGGCGTGGATGGCGTCGATGCCGCCGATGCCCTTGAGCCACTTCAGGGTCTCGTTCATCACGTAGATGGCGAAGACCGGCGGGGTGTTGAACATCGAGAGCTTGTCGATGTGCGTGCGGTAGTCGAGCATCGTCGGGAGGTAGCGGCTCACCTTGCCGAGGGTGTCGGTCTTGATGATGGCGAAGGCCACGCCGGCAGGGCCCGCGTTCTTCTGCGCGCCGCCGTAGATCATCGCGTACTTGCTCACGTCCACGCGGCGGCTGAGGATGTCGGAGGACATGTCAGCGATGAGGGGAACGGGGCAGTCGAGGTCCGTGCGGATCTCCGTACCGTAGATCGTGTTGTTGGTGGTAATATGGAAATAATCCAGATCCTTCGGGATCTCGTAACCCTTCGGGATATAGCAGTAGTTCTTGTCGGCGGAACTGGCCACGGCAACGGCATTGCCCAGGCCCTGGGCCTCCTTGAGGGCTTTTTTGGCCCAGACACCCGTCTCGAGGTAGCCGGCTTTGTGCTCCAGATAGTTCATCGCAACATAGAGGAACTGGAGACTGGCGCCACCGCCCAGGAAGACGACTTCGTAACCTTCGGGAATGCCGAGAATCTCCTTCCAGAGCGCACGGCACTCGTCCATCACTTCATCCCAGCCCTTGGTGCGGTGGGAAATGGAAAGCAGGGATACACCGGTCCCCTTGAAGTCCTTGAGGGCTTCGATGGTGTTGTCGATGGCCACCTGCGGGAGCAGGCAAGGCCCGGCATTGAAGACATGTTTTTTGCCCATAATTCGAGGTAATACAAAATTTAGCCTATAAAGATACCTATTTTTTCGAACCTTTCCAAAAAGCCGCGCTCGAGCGACGCGCGCACGCGAACTTCGAGGGTGCACTCCGCGAGGAACGACTGCCCCCGCTGCGGCAGGTCCAGCTCCTTGACGAGCTTCATCACGGCGGGCAGGTCCGCGTACGGGAAACGCAGGGTGTACCAGCGCCCGGCCACCTTCTCGACCACCTGCGCGGCCGCGAGGGCGTCCGCCGTGGAGGTCTTGTAGGCGCGGATGAGGCCGGGAATGCCGAGCTTGATGCCGCCGAAATAGCGGATCACGACCACGAGGATGTCGCTCAGCCCGGCGGAGTCGATCTGCCCGAGAATGGGGCGCCCGGCGGAGCCGGAAGGCTCGCCGTCGTCGTTCGCCCGCCAGGGCTCGCCGTCCAGGCCGAGCCGGTAGGCGTAGCAGTGGTGACGCGCATCGTGGTATTCCTTCTTGAGCGCGGCCACGATCTCCTTGATCTCCGCTTCGCTCTCGACCGGATAGGCGCGGGCGATGAATCGGCTCCCGTTGTCCTTGAAAAGCCCTTCGCTCGGGGCCCCGATGCTTTTATATGTGTCTTTTGCTGCCATTGGCGAATCAAAATTAGTGAATAATTCGTATCTTCGCAATATGAATTACAGATACAGAGTCACCCTGGCCGGTATCAAAGGCTTTTACCGGGTCTACGTCGTGAACGGCGACAATTCGCTGTATACGTTCCACAAGCAGCTCCGGGCGGACCTGGAGTTCCCGATGGACCAGCCCATCCTCTTCAAGGCGCTCGACGCCGAAGGGGACGTCGTGGCGCGCTACGCGCTGATGGACATCGGCTACGGCGCCGTGGACAACGTGACCGTCGCCGACACCATCAAGGCCGGGGTCGCCAGTTTCGTGTATTTCTACGACATCGCGTCCAAGAAGAACGTGATCATCACCCTGGAGGGCGAGACCACCGAGGCCGCGGCCACGCCGCGCGTCGTCGAGACCAAGGGCCCCATCCCCATCGAATTCGAGAACGGCTACGTCGCCTTCGAGGACCTGCCCGAAGAGCGGCGCCACCTGCCCGGCGAAGCCCGTGGGGGCGATGACGAAGATGATGAGGATGAGGACGACGAGGATTACGACGATGAAGACGAAGAGGACGAGGAGGATGAAGATAAAGATGAAGAAGAGCTCCTCTACGACGAAAACGAATAACGAAGAAAGCCACCCGCTCGGGTGGCTTTCTCTTTGAGATTCCGGGTCAAGCCCGGAATGACTATAAGGGGCCCGGAATATTTTATTTCTTCTTGGTCTCCTCGACCGGAGCGGGCTCCACGTACGGGGCAACCTTGGTCAGCTCGATGTTGAAGATCAGCGCGGAGTTGCCCGGGATGGTCTGGTGACCCTCCTCGCCGTAGCCGAGAGAGGCAGGCAGGAAGAGGTCGATCTTGCCACCCTCGCCGATGAGCTGCAGGCCCTCGGTCCAGCCGGCGACGACGCGGTTGAGCGTCAGGCGGAGCGGATCGGAATCCTCGCGCACCTGGTCGAAGACAGTTCCGTCGATGAGGGAGCCCGTGTAGCGCACCCAGACGGTATCCTGCGGACCCGGCTTCACATCGTTGCCCGGCTCGATGATCCGGTACTGCAGGCCGGACTCGGTCGTGACGACGCCTTCCTTCTTGGCGTTGGCCTCGAGGAACTTCTCGCTCTTCTGCTTGGTCATCATGGAGATGCCGCTGCTGCGCTTCTCCAGGTAGCTGTTGAACAGGTTATTCATTTCGTTCGGATCCACCTTGAACTGCTTGACAAATTCGGGATCCTGGACATTGCCCTTCGCGTTCACGAAGTCCTTCATACCCTTGACGATCTCAGCGTAGTTGAGGTCGGAACCGAAGTCATAACCCTTCAGGAAGGAACCGAAATTGATACCGAGCAGGTAGCTCACGGAGTCCACCTGCGCCCGGGAAGGCTGGAATTCTTTGGGGAGCTGCTCCCCCGACTTGCTCGTGCAAGCCACAACTGCAAGTCCAACCAGCAGGACTGCAAAAAACTTGTTTGCTTTCATTTTTTATAAATATACTTTAATGATTCTCTTATAATTCCCAAGCCAGGGCGGAGGCGCCGAGGATAGCGGCGTCGGATTCCTTGAGCTCGGAGAAAATGATCTCCACCTTACCCTTCCAGATCTTGAGCAGGTTGTCCTCCATCGCGCGCTTCATCGGCTCGTAGAGGAACTCCTTGGCGCGGGCCAGGCCGCCGAAGAGCACGATGGCCTCCGGGGCGCTGAACGCCACGAAGTCCGCGAAGCTCTGACCGAGGAGCGTTCCCGTATAGTCGAACAGGCGGAGGGCGAAGTTGTCGCCCTGCTTGGCCGCGTCGTAGATATCTTTGGAGGTGATGTTCTGAAGCTCACGCAGCGGGGTCGGCTGGCCGGAGGCCTCCAGCCATTCGCGCGCCGTACGGGAGATACCGATGGCGGAGCAGTAGGCCTCGAGGCAGCCGGTCTTGCCGCAACCGCAGGTGCGGCCGTTGTGTCGCACCACGCAGGTGTGGCCCAGCTCGCCGGCGAAGCCGTCATGGCCGTAGAGGACCTTGCCGTCCACCACGATGCCGCTGCCGACGCCGGTGCCGAGGGTGATCATGATGAAATTCTTCATACCGCGCGCAGCGCCGTAGGCCATCTCGCCCACCGCCGCCGCGTTGGCGTCGTTGGTCAGCGACACGGGCACGCCGCAGGCCTCGGAAAGCTTCTTCGCGAGGGGAACGGCCTCCTTGGCCGCCCAGGCGAGATTGGGGGCGAAGGCCACCTCGCCCGTATAATAGTTGCCGTTCGGCGCACCGACACCGATACCGCGGATATCCTCCATGGTCTTGTCGGCCGCGGCCACGCAAGCCTTCACGGCTTCGGCCAGGGCTTCGATATAGGCGTTCGCATCCTCGCCGAAGGTATCCGTGCGGATCACGCTCTGCGCCAACACATCGCCGCGGGTGTCCACGACGCCGATCTTGGAGGTCTGTCCTCCGATGTCAACACCGACTACAAATTGTCTTGCCATAATACGCTCTGTTTATCGATTATTCCACAGGGATGTCCTTGTTCACATTCTTGCAGCCGATCAGGGCGTAGTAGAGCAGATAGGCGAGCATCGCGACCACCAGCCAGTAGCTGGGGATGGCGCCGGCCTTCTGCGCGATGGCCTGCTGGATCAGCGGCATGATGCCACCGCCGACCACCATCATCATGAAGATGCCGGAGGCCTGCTCGGTGTACTTGCCCAGGCCTTCGACGGCCAGGTTGAAGATGGCGCCCCACATGATGGAGGTGCAGATACCGCAGGCGGCGAGGAAGACGCACTTCATCGGCACGGCGGAGCCCTTGATGGTCATGCTGACGCTCTCCGGCAGGAAGATGGCGATGAGCAGGAGGAGGATGGCCAGGGAGGACACGCAGATCATCTGCGTGCGGGTGCTGACCTTGCCGCTGATGGCGCTGCTCAGGAAACGGCCGATCATCATCAGGAACCAATAGGAAGCGGCCAGGAAGCCGGCCACCGCCGCGGAGCCCTCGAAGCCGAGGTCGGAGATGTAGAAGTTCAGCTGCGCCGGGATACCGATCTCGATACCCACGTAGAAGAAGATGGCGATCACGCCGAGCACCGTGTGGCGGAAACTCCACGCGCTGTGCTCATATTTGACATTCTTGCGCTCGAGCGCCGGCTCCGGGATCTTCACGAAGGAGATGATCACGAAGGAAATGGCGAACACGCCCATCGCGATGAAGAGCAGCGGGGCCACGTCGGCCATCGCGGTGCTGTCCGTGACCGTGCCGATGAGCACACCCACGAGCAGCGGGGTCAGCGTACCGGCCAGGGAGTTGCAGGTGCCGCCGATCTGGATGAACTGGTTGCCCTTGTTGCCGCCGCCGCCGAGCAGGTTCAGCATCGGGTTCACGACGGTGTTGAGCATACAGACGGCGAAGCCGCAGACGAAGGCGCCGAGCAGATAGACATAGATGGCGGAGCTGCCGAAGGAGGCGAGGCTGGAGAGCCACTGGATCACGATGCCCACGAAGCCCGTGGCGATACCGATGAGCGTGGTCTTCTTATAACCGACCTTGACCAGCATCTTGCCCGCCGGAATGCCCATGAAGAGATAGGCGGCAAAATTCATCATATTGCCCATCATCGCGGCCCAGTTGTACTGACCCTTCCAGATGTTGCCGAACGGAGCGGCCATGTTGGTGACGAAGGAGATCATCGCGAAGATGAAACACATCGTCACGACAGCCACCATGTTGATTTTTTTCTTTTCCATTTGATATTACGGTTTTAGTATTATGAGATCATGTTATTCCCCGAACTGGGAGGGTTTCGGCGCGAAGAGGCCGTAGAGCTGCGCGTCGATCATGTCGGTCACCTTCTCGAAGTCCTCGGGGTTGTTGCCGAACTTGATGTTGTCGGCGTCGATGACCAGCAGGTTGCCGTCGTAGTCCTTGATCCAGTTTTCATATTTCTCGTTCAGGCCGGTCAGGTAGTCGATGCGGATGCTCTTCTCATACTCGCGGCCGCGCTTCTGGATCTGCGAGATCAGGTTGGGGATGCTGGAGCGGAGATAGATGAGCAGGTCCGGGTTGCCGACCAGCGACATCATCAGGTCGAAGAGGTCGGTGTAGTTCTCGAAGTCGCGGGTGCTCATCAGGCCCATGTCGTGCAGGTTGGGCGCGAAGATGCGGGCGTCCTCGTAAATGGTGCGGTCCTGGATGATGACGTCGTCGGTCTTGGCAATCTCCACCACATCTTTGAAACGCTTGTTCAGGAAGTAGATCTGGAGATTGAACGACCAGCGCTCCATGTCCTCATAGAAATCGGACAGATACGGATTGAAGTCCACGGACTCGAATTTCGGGATCCAGCCGTAATGGGCGGCCAGCATCTTGGTGAGCGTGGTTTTTCCGCTGCCGATATTTCCTGCAATCGCAATGTGCATATATCTCTTTTCTTTATAGCTTACAAAGGTACGAATTATTTGAATAGGCCGAACAGTTCCGCGTCAATCTTGTCGGTAATCCGGGCAAAATCTTCCGGATTGTTTTCAAAGTCCATCTGGTCTGCTTCGATCACCAGCAACGGGTCCTTGTAGGCCTCGATCCACTTCTCGTAGCGCTCGTTCAGGCCGGCCAGATACTCCAGGTTCATGCTCTGCTCGTACTCGCGGCCGCGCTTCTGGATCTGCTCCACCAGATGCGGCACGCCGCAGCGCAGGTAGATCAGCAGGTCGGGCGGATTGACCATCGACATCATCAGGCGGAAGAGCTGCATGTACGTCTCGTAGTCGCGGTCCGAGAGGTTCCCGAGCGCGTGGTTGTTGGCCACGAATATCTCCACGCCCTCCAGGATCGTGCGGTCCTGGATGATGACGTCTTCAGACTTCGAGATCTCGAGCAGGTCCTGGAAGCGCTGCGCGAGGAAATACGTCTCCAGGTTGTACGACCAGCGCGGGATGTCCTTGTAGTAATCCTCCAGATATGGATTGTAGGTCACGGCTTCGTAGCGCGGCGTCCAGCCATAGTACTCGGCCAGTTTGCGCGTCAGCGTGGTTTTGCCGCTTCCGATATTGCCAGCGATTCCGATATGCATGTCTCCACAAAAAAGTGTATCATACAAATTTAACATAAGTTTTGTAATTTTGCCAAGCAAAAGACGCAAAGAAATGCTCAATATCCGTTCCCTCAACTGTAACCTCCTCCAGGAGCGCTGCTACGTGGCCTGGCGCGAAGCCGGCCGCTGCGTGATCGTCGATCCCGGCTGCTACGGCGCCGACGATCTCGAGCCACTCGAAGACCTGCTCGCCGAGGAGCACCTGACCCCCGAGGCCATCCTGCTCACGCACGGCCACTTCGACCACATTTTCGGCGTGAAGCCCCTCCAGGACCGCTTCGGCGGCATCCCGGTCTACCTGCATCCCGCCGACCACGACCTGCTGGGCTATAGCGCCGACATGGCCGACCGGCTGGGGCTCACCCCGCCGGAGATCGACTTCGCCTGGACGCCGCTCGCCGAGGGACCGCTGACGGTCGCGGGGATGACCTTCGAGGTCATCCACACCCCCGGTCACACCCCCGGCGGCGTCTGCTTCCTCGAGCGCGAGGCGGAAGTCCTCTTCACCGGCGACACCCTCTTCGCCGGCTCCATCGGCCGCACGGACTTCCTGTACAGCGAGTACGACGACGAGATCCGCTCCATCATGGAGAAGATCATCCTCCTCGACCCCGCCATCCGCATCTTCCCCGGCCACGGCCCCACCTCCACCATCGGCCAGGAGCGCACCGGGAACCCCTTTCTGGAGCCCTTCAACGAGCCCGAAGAAGCCCCGGACCCCGACCTGGAGCCCGTGGTGATCCACGGAGCATAAAATAGAAAGGGGCGCCCGAGCGGGCGCCCCTTTCTATTTGCTGTTGAGATTATTTCACCTCCGTCCACTTGCCGGGGACGAGGGCGGAAATCTTGTCGTCGTACATGGCCTCGCAGCTGACGGCCGGGAGGTAGAACTTGCCCGGGTAGGTGGCGGTGAGGCCGGTGGTGATGGTCACGCTCTGGCCGGCGCCGAGGTCGAAGAAGCTGTAGACACGGTCGTCACGGATGTCCTGATACGTCACGCCGGCGGGATAGGAGTAGTTCTCCTTGCCGATGCGGTCGTTCTGGATCTCCCAACCGGACGGGAACTTCTGGGCCAGGGCGAGGTCGCTCGCGTAGGCGGAACCGGTGTTCGTGATGGTCACGACAGCCTTGAAGTTGCGGCCGCGGGACAGGGTGTCGACGCGGATCGGCTGGCCGTCGGGGCCGATGTAGCTGACCTTCATGGTCAGGCCGTCGGCCTTGGCCTTCTCCTCGCCCGCCTTCGGCGTGCCGGTCACGGCCACCACGGCGTGCAGCGTGCCGCTGCCGGTGTTGGAGACGTTCAGTTGGGTCTTGCCGGTGGCGTCCTTGCCGAGGGCGATCTCCTGGCGGATAAGGGCCTTGGAGGTGCTGAGCTTGTAGCTCTTCTCCGGACCCTTGACCGTGGCGTTCACGCCGCCGCCGGCGATGGTGCGGGCGTAGTCGCTGATGGCGTAGAGCGCCCAGGCGGTGGACTGCGTGCTCATGTAGTGCTGGCTGTCGTTCAGGCGGGCCGCCACCTTCTCAGCGAGCTCGAAGGCGGTCTCCTTCTGGCCGGTGAGGATGGAGGTGCGCAGGGCGATGGCCATGTTGCGGTCCTCGCTGCCGTACCAGTTGTAGTAGTACTGGCTGGAGTTCTCCAGGTAAGGCAGGCCGTTGGTCAGCTGGGTGGCCACCTGCTTCTTGCCGTCGCTGGCGAAGGCGCCCGCGAGCATCCAGACTGCGTTGCGCGGCATCTTCTTGACGGACTCGCGGAGCACGTTCATGGCGCTGCGCTGCGGCTTGCCGGCCGCGGCGAGGGCGTAGAGGCCGTAGGCGCGCACGATGTCGTCCTCCTTCTTGTTGCTGACCACGCTGTTCGTCAGGTAGCGGACCAGGCCGGCCTTGAGGTCGGCGGGCACGGCGTAGCCCTGGTTCTCCGCCTCCTGCAGGAAGTGGAGGGCGTAGGCGGTGCCGAAGGAAGAAGAATAGTTGCTGCCCGGCCAGTAGCTCAGGGAGCCGTCCGGACGGCGGAAGCTGTGCAGGCGGTTGATGGCGGCGGTGACGTTGCGGGCGCTGCGCGCCACGGTGTTCTCGTCGCACTCCATCACCTGGCTCAGGTAGAGCTGCGGGAAGGCGGCGGAAATCGTCTGCTCGACGCAGCCGTACGGATATTCAATCAAATACTTCAGGCGGCGGCCCAGGTCGATGGCGGGGATGGAGGAAAGCTCCACGGCCACGCTGTTCGTGCCGGGCAGGCCGAAGAGTTCGGCGGTGGCGTCCTTGTTCTTGCCCGCGTCAAGCAGGAAGGACTGGACGCGCGTCACAGGCGGGTTCGGGTTGAACACGTCGATCTCCACGCGGCTGACGGACTTGTCGGAGCCGGCCTGCGCCGTGACGGTCACGTGCGCGATGCCGGTCTGGTCGCCGACCTGGACCTCGAAGTACTCGACCTGCTGGCCGGCCTTCGTGATGCTGGTCTCGAGCGTGGAAGGACCCTTGACCGTGAGCAGGTCGTCGGTCTGGATGTCCAGCTTGACCTTGCCCACGCCGTCCTTGAGGGCGATGACCGTGGACGGGATGCGGATGGTCTCGCCGATGCTCAGGGTGCGCGGCAGCGTGGCCTGGACCATCACGGGCTGGGTCACGGCGACATCCTGGGAGGTGCTGCCCTGGGCCTTGCCGTCGGTGGCGATGACCATGGCGCGCAGCGAACCGATGTACTGCGGCACCTGGACGCTGTGGGTCGCGGTCTTGCCGGCCTTCAGGTCGAAGGGACCGAGGTAGGCCACGACCGGCTTGAAGCGGTCGGCACCCTGGCGCTTGAGCGCGCCGTTACTGCCGTCCTCGTCACCACCGATCGCGAACAGCTGCTCGATGTGGCCGCCGTAGGCGCCGATGACGGAGTCGTATTCATCCCAGGTGCGCACGCGCAGGGCTTCCTTGGCGTAGAAGGCGGCCCAGGCGTCCGGGGTCTTGAAACCGGTCAGGGAAAGGAGTCCTTCGTCCACGAGGGCGACGATGTAGCTCATCGCGCGGCCCTTCTCCTCCTTGACCTTGAAG
>JAGCDF010000038.1 GCA_017651225.1 Bacteroidales bacterium | reverse complement strand
GAACATCGATATCATCAAGGTCCTGATCAACACCACCGACCGGCTCCTGGGCCGCAAGGAGGGCGAGGACATGGACCTGATCACCTACGTGACCGACCGCGCGGGCCACGACCTGCGCTACGCGATCGACTCCTCCAAGCTGCAGAAGGAGCTGGGCTGGGAGCCGAGCCTGCAGTTCGAGGAGGGCATCGAGAAGACGGTCCGCTGGTACCTGGACAACCAGGCCTGGCTGGACAACGTGACCTCCGGCGACTACCAGAAATACTACGAGAACATGTACGCCGGCCGATGAAGCGCCTGCTGCCCATATTCCTGATCCTCAGCCTGTTGATCGGCCCGCAAGCGCAAGCGCAGCGGATCCGGCAGGCCGACACGGCGACCTTCAAGCCCACGCAGCTCATCGCGCCGGGCGTGCTGATCGCGTCGGGCATCGGGATTCATTGCTGGGGGCACGATGCCATCGACGTGCCCGTGAACCAGTGGTTCCAGGAGAAGTGGCGCGCCGGCGGCCCGGAGCGCAGTTTCGACAACTACATCCAGTACGTGCCCATCACGGGCTACGTGGGCCTCGGCCTGCTGGGCGTGCCGGCGAAGCACGCCTTCACGGACCGCATGATCCAGGGCGCCATTTCCTGCGCTACGCTGGGAATCATCTCCTTGACTTGCAAGGAGTTGATTAACTCGCCGCGCCCGAACGGCGCGGACGCGCGCTCCTTCCCCTCCGGCCACACCGACTGGGTGTTCATCGGGGCGGAGCTGGTGCGCATGGAATACGGCTGGGGCTGGGGTGCCGGCGCCTACGCCGTGGCCATGACCGTGGCCATCATGCGCAACTACAACAACTGGCACTGGCTGAGCGACTGCCTCTTCGGCGCGGGCCTCGGCATCCTCACGGCCCACGTGGGCGAGTGGCTGCTGGAGCCGGTCAAGAACCTGTTCCGCATCCCGACCATCCAGTGGGACGGCCTGCGCAAGACGCAGGTGCAGACGGCATTCGTCCCGCGGGTGGATCCCGTGAGCGGCACCCTGTGCGCCTCGCTGGCCTTCGTCTTTTAAGCAACTAATAACCAACCACATAGATATGTCCCGTATTACCCGTATTATCATGCTATTGGCGTTGCTGCTCGGCTCCTGGCCCGGCCAGGCGCAGACCGTGCGCCAGCGGGATACGTCGGTCTTCCGCGCCACGCAGCTGATCGCGCCCGGACTGCTGCTCGCCACCGGCCTGAGCATCCACCTCACGGGGCACGAGGCGATCGACGTGCCGGTGTACCAGAAGTTCGCCCATCTGCGTGAGGACAAGGGCGTCTTGAAGAGTACCGATGTCGTCCTGAAGTACGCCCCCGTGCTGCCGATGGTCGTGGACCTCGGCCTCGGGCTGACCGGCGTGCCGTCGAAGTACGACCTGCAGGACCGCTTCATCGAGGCGGGCCTGGCGTCGCTGGTGGCCGGCGGCACCTGCCTGCTGATGAAGGGCTTGATTTCGGCCCGCCGGCCGGATCAGACGAATTATAATTCCTTCCCCTCCGGCCACACCGTGCTGGGCTTCGTGGGCGCGGAGCTGGTCCGTATGAACTACGGCTGGGCCTGGGGTCTCGGGGCGTATGTCGTGGCTTCGGGCGTCGCCTTCATGCGCGTGTACAGCGGACGCCACTGGATGAGCGACATCCTCTTCGGAGCGGGCCTGGGTATCCTGGGCGCGCACGTCGGCGAGTGGCTCCTGGAGCCGACCAAACGCCTGTTCAACATCGGCCCGCTGGTGGTCGGAAAGGACAAGGTCACGCTGCATCCCACCATCGCGCCGACGCTCGATCCGATGAGCGGGGCCGTCTGCGCGTCGCTGGCTTTGGCTTTTTAAATCAGGGGGGGGTAGATATATTAGGTATTATTGTTATATTTGCATACTTTAGAGAAGCTTTCCATGGTTCGATTCAGCAAGAGTCTAGATAAATACAGCGCCAAATTCCTTGGCAGGCCGCAGGTGTTCCTGATGGACCTTTTCATTTCGATCGTCTGTACGATCGGCGTGGCCATCGTGTCCTTCTTCCTGGACCAGGACATTTTCATGGACCGGACGTTCGCCCTGGCTTGGGGCCTCGCCGCCGGCCTGGGCTCCGCGCTGATGTACTGGCTGCTCAAGACGTACGTCATCGTCATCCGCCATTTCTCCTTCAAGGACACCTTCGTGCTCGGCGCAGCCGCCCTCGGCAAGGTCCTGATCCTGGCCCTGGTGGCCGTCCTGTTCGGGATGCTGCACCGCGAGCTGGCGGTGCTGATGCTCTTCGACATGGTCGCCACGGTCATGGCGCAGTGCACGGTGCGCCTGCTGATGATCTATGTCTATGACAATTACAAGAAGCAGATCCGCGAACTGGAGCGCCGCGACCGCGTGCTGATCTACGGCATCGACGACAAGGCGGTGGCCACGTCCTCCCGCCTGCGCGGCTCCAAGCGCTTCGAAGTGGTGGGTCTGATCTCCAAGCGCTCGGACATCGAGCACGCGATGATCGCCGACCAGAAGGTGTACCACCTAGATACGCAGGAGGAATTCGAAACGGTGGTGAACCAACTCTCCCTGCGGGGCGTCATCTTCACCCGCGAGAAAGATGTTGCGGAGGAAGAGGACCATCTGGTGCGTTTCTGCACCGATCGGGGCTTGAAGATCCTCATCGCCCCGGCGGTGGACGAGATCACGGGCGCCCCGACGCCGCATCTGCAGGTGCGCAACATCAAGATCGAGGACCTGCTGGGCCGCGAGGAAATCAAGATTTCGATGGACGCCATCAAGGCGGACTTCAAGGATAAGGTGGTGATGGTGACCGGTGCGGCCGGCTCCATCGGCTCCGAGCTCTGCCGGCAGCTGGCCGGCTTCGGCGTGCGCAAGCTCCTGCTCTTCGACAACGCCGAGACCCCGATGCACAACCTCCGCCTGGAGCTGGAGGAGCGCTTCCCGGAGCAGGCCTTCGTGCCGATCATCGGCGACGTGCGGCAGGTGCCGCGCCTGGACTTCGCGTTCCGTACGCACCGGCCGCAGGTGGTCTTCCACGCGGCGGCCTACAAGCACGTGCCGCTGATGGAGGAGAACCCCTGCGAGGCCGTGCTGGTGAACGTGTTCGGCTCGCGCAACGTGGCCGACAAGTGCATCGAGTACGAGGTGGAAAAGATGGTGATGATCTCGACCGACAAGGCCGTGAATCCGACCAATATCATGGGCTGCACCAAGCGCCTGGCGGAGATCTACGTCCAGAGCCTGGGCAAGGCCATCGAGGCCGGCACCGTGGCCGGCAAGACGAAGTTCGTGACCACCCGCTTCGGCAACGTGCTGGGCAGCAACGGCTCCGTGATCCCGCGCTTCCGCGAGCAGATCGAGCGCGGCGGCCCCGTCACGGTCACGGACCCGAACATCACCCGTTTCTTCATGACCATTCCGGAAGCCTGCCGGCTCGTGATGGAGGCGGCGACGCTCCCGACGGCGAACCGCATCTGCGTGTTCGATATGGGCAAGCCGGTCAAGATCGACGCGCTGGCGCGCCGCATGATCGAGCTCGCGGGCCTCGTGCCCGGCCAGGACATCGAGATCGCCTACACGGGCCTACGCCCGGGCGAGAAGCTCTACGAGGAAGTGCTCTCCAACAAGGAGAATACCGACGAGACCTCGCACGACCGCATCCGCATCGCCCGCGTCCGCGAGTATGCGTACGACGACGCCGTCAAGGCGGTCGAGGAGCTCGCGGTGCTGAGCCGCAAGGTGGATATTCCCGCTACGGTGAAGCTGATGAAGTCGGTGGTGCCGGAGTACGTGTCGAAGAATTCCCGGTTTGAGGAATACGATAAGAAATAGATTCTTCACTTCGTTCAGAATGACAGTGTCATCCTGAGCTTGCGAAGGATCTACCTTTTACTAGCGGGTCTCTTCCCGTTATAGAGATAATCCAGGGCCTGGCCGAGGACCCACTCCCGGTCGGCCGTGTGCAGCAGCGTTTCGATCGGCACGCCGATGGCGACGCTGCTGGTGTTTTCCCCCTGGTTGATCACCGCGGCGGCGTACTGGCGGCCCGGGTAGGACAGCCAGACTTTGGCGCCCTTGCCGACGGCCTTGAGCCCGTCGGGGCGCTCCACGCAGTAGATTTCCGGATTCATATTCTTGCTGAACGGCATCCCGGCCACAAGGCCGGTGTTGGTGCCGAAGGGGTTGGCGAGCCCGATGCCGAACAGCTCCTCGAGGAAGGGGGCGTCGTCCGGCGAGTCGGAGGCGATGTTGGCGCCGCTGACGAGCAGGCGCGCGCCGGCGCCCGCCTGGCGGCGCAGGGCGGCCTTGAGCGCTTCCGGCCAGACGGCGAAGCGCTCCGGCACCGCGCCGCGCCCGACGGTCGTGCGGCCCTGTTTGCCGCAGATGAGATCGATCACGTAGGCCGGGACCTCGTTCGCCATGAAGGCGTCGCGGGACATCGAATAGAAGGGATAGCCGAGGCGCATCAGGAGCACGCCGTGGCGGTAGGGATAGTCGAAGGTGTTGCCCGCGACGGCGAGGCCGGCCTGGTCGTCGTAGGACGCGCCGAAGCCGGGGTATTCGTTGTCCACGAACTGCGCGGAGCGGCGGAATTCGTAGTTCTCGCCGATGTAGCCGATCTCGCTCATGTAGGGCACGCCCGTGTCGATGCGGCTCTCGAAGCCGGCGTAGCCCGGGCTCTCCACCCACGCCGGGGCGGAGACGCGGTCGAAGTTGTTGACAATCAGCACGGGGGCGCGCTTCGTCCCGACGGGCGTGCCGACCGAGAGGACCTCGGACGGGAAGCTCCGGCCGCCGGCGTTAAAGGCTTCGACCTTGTAGCTGTAGACGTGGCCGGGCTCGATGTCGAGCGTCACGACGGGCTCCGCGCACTCGACGCCGGCGTCCCAGCCGCCGCTGTCGACGCGGGTGTAGACGAGGTAGCCTTCGGCCTTGGCCGTGGGCTCCTTGGGATCGGGCGTAGGCTGCCACTCCAGGCGCGCGTGGCCGCTGTCCTGCAGGCGGACCGCGAAGGCCCGCGGCGGCAGGGGCTGGACCACGTAGGAGGTGTGGTATAATTCGCTGAGTGTCTTGAGGATACCTTTATAGACGGCCCGGCTGACCGTGAAGCGGAAGGACGGGTCGAGGCCGTATTTCATATCGGCAAAATTCTGGTGGCTGAGCAGCTCCAGGATCATCGCCGGGACGCCCGGCGTGCGGGGCTCGTTGTAGTTGCGGTCCCAGGTGCCGCGGCGCGACCAGTTGGGGTCGAAGTCGAGGCGCAGGTCCTGGACGATCTGCGTCTGGACGTAGTCGGCGAGCACGCGGCTGACCACGCGGTCGCGGCCGTCGGAGAAGGTGCGCTTGCCGTCGTCGTCGCGCAGCGTGTAGATGGCCAGCGTGCCGACGGTGCTGTCGTTGGGCGTGAGCCCGGCGTCGCTGTGGAAGGCGAGCGCGAGATCGATGGGGATGTCCTTCTCTTCGTGCATCATGCGCGTCCACGCGCCGCGGGCGGAGTAGTCGCAGGTGTAGTCGGTCTCCCAGGCGCGCGTGACCGTGGTGTCCGCGCCTGCCCACTGTATCCAGTAGTGGGCGCCTTCGGCGAAGGCCGGCATGCCGGAGGTCCTGCCGCCGCGCTCGAGTTTGCCCATGCCGCCGCCGAACTTGACGGCGTCGGCGCTGACCGCGTAGCCGGAGCCGCCGCGGTTGTCGAGCACCACGCGCCCCTCGCCGCCTTCGGCGAATTCGAAGGTGCCGAGGTAGATCCAGGTGCCGCCGCCGCGCCGCTGGTTCACGGTGAACTCCGTCTGGCCGCCGAGGTGGTGGACGGTGTAGTGCGCGCTTTCGCAGCTGTTGGGGAGGGTTTTATAGGAGATGTAGACGGCGTAGCGGCCGCGCTCTTTGATGTCGGCGATCCAGGCGGCGCTGGCGGTCGCCTCGGCGCCGGAGCAGTCCGCCTTGCGGGCCGTGCCGGCGCTGAAGGGCCGGTCGGCGAAGGTGTAGACGGGCTTCGCGTCGGCGAAGCCTTCGCCCGCCGGGCCCCACTCGCCCTGCTCCTGGTAGCGCCCGCGGGTGCGCATCAGCCCCTCGCGGGGCCCGGGGAAGGCCGGGTCGTTGTCGGCGATGATCTCCCGGACCTGGGTGTCCCGCTCGCGCGGGGTCATCACGTAGGCGCCCGCGTTCTCCAGCATCGGGATGAGGAAGGGGAGGACGTAGGTCTGCGTGTACATGTCTTCGACGGTGCGGTGCAGGGGGGCGCGCTGCCAGATCCAGGCGTCCTGCTCCTCGTCGTAGTAGCGGCCGTGGCTCTGCCAGACCACGATGTAGCGGTCGTTCAGGCCCTTGAGCCAGCGCCGCGCGCCGGTGCGCTCGATGAAGCGCGCCTGCGTCTGGCGCGGGTCTTTTGTTTTAAAAGAATAGTCGGCGGAGGGGTTGCCGTTGGACCCGAGCACGGGCGTGGCGAGCTCGCCGAGCTCGTAGCGGTTGGTCTGGATGAGCCCGAGGCCGTAGTCCTTCCATTTCCATTCTTTCTCCAGCTGGGCGCGGAACCAGGTCACGTCCTGGTCGTGCCAGGGGAAGTAGGAGAGGTTGTTGTTGAAGGTCAGGTTGAGGTTCTTGCCGCTGACCGTCACGCGGCTCACGGAGAGGCGGTAGTCGACGGAGGTGCGGCGCTTGAGCCGGGCCTGGAGGGTGTCGCAGATGGTGCGGAAATCGCGGGCGCGCGGCGCCTGGGCCCCGACGGGGAGCACGGCGAGCAGCCCCGCGAGCAGAAGGATGAGGCGGCGCTTGCTCATGAGGCTTTGCGCATTTTGGCCACGTCGATGACGAAGGTCAGGATGCCGGCGAGGACGATCGCCAGGCAGTCGGCGCGGAAGTCGCTGATGTCCTCGTAGCGGTAGGGGAGCAGGCTCTGTCCGATCTCGGTGAGGCCGGCGAAGATGGCGCCGATGGCGCAGATGCTCACCAGCGCGGCGAAGGCCTTGAGGGGCGTGTCCGTGAGCTGGTCGTAGGCCAGGTAGGCGAGAATCGGGAAGGGGAAGAACATGCAGAAGTGGACGATCTTGTCGGTGGGGATGCCGAGGAAGATGCGCGGGATGCTCGAGAGCTTCTCGAAGTTGGCGAACAGCAGGTAGCCCACCACCGCGAGGTAGAGGACCATCGTGATGGAGAAGATGATGGATCGTTTGCGGTTGGGTTTCATCTACAGGGCCTGCATGTCGTGAAGTTTCCGGTAATAGCCGCCCAGCGCGAGGAGCGCCTCGTGCGTGCCGCGCTCGACGATGCGCCCTTCGTGCAGGACGACGATCTCGTCGGCGTGCTTGATGGTGCTGAGGCGGTGGGCGATGGCGATGGTGGTGCGTCCGGCCATCAGCTTCTCCAGGGCTTCCTGGACGCTGCGCTCGGACTCGGTGTCGAGCGAGGCCGTGGCCTCGTCGAGGATGAGGATGGGCGGGTTCTTGAGGATGGCGCGCGCGATGCTGATGCGCTGGCGCTGGCCGCCGGAGAGCTTGACGCCCCGGTCGCCGATGTTCGTGTCGTAGCCTTCTTCCTTCTCGCAGATGAAGTCGTGGGCGCCCGCGATGCGCGCGGCGGCTTCGACCTCCTCGCGGGTGGCGTCCTGTTTGCCGAAGGCGATGTTGTTGAAGAGGCTGTCGTTGAAGAGGATCGGGTCCTGGTTCACGTTGCCCATCAGGGCGCGCAGGTCGCTCACGCGCACGTCGCGGATGTCCGTGCCGTCGAGGGTGATGCGGCCCGCCGTGGGTTCGAAGAAACGGGGGATGAGGTCCACGAGGGTGGATTTGCCGGCGCCGCTCGCGCCCACGATGGCGATGGTCTTGCCCTTCGGGATTTCGAGCTCGATGTTGTTGAGGACCTGGCGGCCGCCCTCGTAGCGGAAGCTCACGCCCTCGAAACGGATGCTTTCGCGGAAGCCGTCGAGCGGCTTGGGATTTTCCGCTTCGCGGATGGGGTTCTCCGCCTGGAGGATGGCGTCGATGCGCTCCATGGAGGCGAGGCCCTTGGGGATGCCGTAGGCGGCCTTGGAGAGGTCCTTGATCGGCTGGATGATGCTGTAGAGGATGGCCATGTAAGCCATGAAGGACGGGGCGTCGATGACGGCCGTCTCGCCCAGGATCAGCGTGCCGCCGAACCAGAGGACGATGGCGATCATCGCCGAGCCGAGGAATTCGCTCACGGGGTGGGCGCTGGCCTGCCGGACGGCCACCTGGGTGTTCTTGCGGCGCATGTCTTCCGTCACTTTGCCGAAACGGCCGTCCATGCGTTTTTCGGCCCGGAAGGCCTTGACGATGCGCAGGCCGCCGAGGGTCTCCTCGACCTGGCTCATGGTGTCGCTCCAATATTTCTGCGCTTCCGCGGAGTCGGCCTTCAGCTTGCGTCCGGTGAAGCTGATGATGCCGATCATCAGGGGGGCGAAGATGATGACGAAGAGCGTCAGTTGCCAGGACATGCGGAAGAGGACGAAGAGGTAGATGACGATCAGGATCGGGTTCTTGATCAGCATCTCGATGGTGCTGGTGATGGAGGTCTCGACCTCCTGGACGTCGCCGCTGATGCGGGCGATGATGTCGCCTTTGCGCTCCTGGCTGAAGAAGCCCAGCGGCAGGGCGAGGATCTTGCGGTAGATCTCCATGCGCAGGTCCTTCACCACGCCGGTGCGGATGGGGACCATCACGGCCGCGGCGCCGAAGTAGCAGGCCACCTTGACGAGGACGATCGCGATGAAGATGAGGCAGAGCATCAGCAGGACGTGGCTCTGGCCGTATTGGGCGATGTACTGGGCGACGTAGTAGTAGGCGTTGTTGGAGATTTCGTTGAAGGGCATTCCCTTGTGCCAGGGGATGAATTCGTACTGGACGTCGCTGATATTGAAGAGGATCTGCAGGATCGGGATCAGCAGCGAGAAGGAGAACACGTTGAAGATCGCCGACAGGATGTTCAGCACGACGGATCCTCCGACGTACCCCCTGTACGGCGCCACGTACCGCTTCAATATCTTCCAGAAGGCCTTCATACAACCCACAAATATAGTAATAATCTCCGAATCCCCTCCTCCCGTCCTTCCCTCGTCCTTCCCTCGTCATTCCCGACCTACCCCTGCTGTCATTCCCGACCTACCCCTGCTGTCATTCCCGACCTGATCGGGAATCTCCCTTCCAATTTGCAAAAAAGCAAATAAATGAGTACATTTGCTTAATGTAACCGCGATACCACTAACAACCTAACCCGTTTTTTGACTCATTTTTACAAACAATTGTAGGGTTTTTACGTAACATTGAAATACGTCCCCTACCTTTGCAGCAGTTGAAAAAACGAGTTAATAACATTAAAACTAACAAGAAAATGAGGAAATTAGTATCATTATTCGCCATCGCAGCCATGATTCTGGTGGCCTGTGCCTGCAACAAGCAGGACCAGCCGGACGAGGGCGCCAAAGTAAGCGACCTGCAGTACCTGCTTGAAGGTCTGATGCGGACCGATGAGCATGGCAGTGTCACCGGCTATATGATTGGAGATAACCTCAACCCGGCCAACCCGTACGATATTTCCGTGCCCGTTGACAACTTCGAGGAAGCTGTTGAGTTATTCATGACTCTGCTGCCTCCGGACGCCGCTGTCTCTCGGGATGCCACCTCCGTGACCTGGGACATGACCGACGGGGATGGCAGGCCGGACGGCAAGGCAGTCCTGAAGAAGAACGAGGAGTTGGGCGCCGTCGCGAGCCTCACCGTCACGCCGCTGCTCCAGGCCAGTGGGCCCAGGAAAATCCCTTCGGTCACCTTCCTTCCCCCCATCCTCTGGCCTGAGAACGCCGGTGCCGCCGAGGAGATCCTGAACCGGGACTACTACGTGGGTGCCGCCGTGTGGAAGGAAAAGGACGAAGGCTTCGGCAAGGGCGAGTTCCTCGTCATCCAGGAATGGACGCCGAAAGAATCCGGCATCATGATCCAGATGGTGGGAAGTGGATTTGATTATAGCGGCGGAAGGAGTGCAGCGTCGACGCTGCACCGAGTACACAAGGCCTTGAAAGCCAACTACGATCTCCTGGTAAATGACTATGGAAAAGCACACAACTGGCCTTCTCTCGATCGGTGGTTCTCATCGAGTACACTAGGTTTTCTGCGAGAATATTACGTGAATCTGGAAAACGGCAAGGAGGATTGGTTCTATTCTATCCCGGGTAATGTCTGGCTGGTACATGTCTACTGCTTCAAGCCTGACGGTGACAAGATCAAATTCTGGTAAGCTGCCCCCACCATCAATAACTAATTAAAACTGACATGAAAATGAGGAAATTAGTATCATTATTCGCCATCGCAGCCATGATCCTGGCGGTCGCTGCCTGCAAGAAGGAAGACCAGCCCGGTGGTGGCAAAGTGAGCGACCTGCAGTACCTGATTGAAGCGCTGATGCGTACCGACGAGAACGGTAAAATCACCGGCTATATGATCGGCGACAAT